>NZ_KV788589.1:0-230844 GCF_001807365.1 Corynebacterium sp. HMSC06G04
CGGATTGCCCCTACCAACTACGCCGAAACGGCAGTTTGAGCCACTATGAGTCTCGGAATCTTCACCACGCGGCCTGCTACCGCCTAATGACTCGGGAGACCCTGTTGAAGAAATTAATGCACTTTTCGTCCATGCGCTCTTACACGCCATTCCGCGAAAGCACGTTTAAGTCTTCCCAGGTGGCACAGCACCATCCATGGATGCGTTGCGACGGCCAGGATCGCCGCGGCCCGCACAAGCCATACGGCTACCCTGCGCCGCGGTACTAACCGCGAACTTGTACAAGAACTAGTGGACAACAACCAGCGCTAGTACAAAACAGCCAGCGGCCAGTCTTCCCTACTTTGTGGCGGAAGCCCCGGCCGATGTTGTGGTTTTTATCGGGCGCCTGCTTAGTTGTAGTAACTGGCCTTGCCGATGATGCCGTGGACGATTTCAGCGATGTGTTGGGCGTTTGTGCCGGTGCCCTGTTCGATCTGAGTGCGGCAAGAAAAGCCATCAGCGATGACAACCTTGCCTTCCGTGGCTGCCTTCTTCACCTTCGGGAATAGTTCGCGCTCCCCCAGCGCCATGGACACTTCAGCGTGGCCTTTCTCAAAGCCCCAGTTGCCGGCCAGGCCGCAGCAGCCGGTAGCGATCTGTTCCTCGTTGATGCCCAATGCCCGCAGCACGGCAGCGGAATGTTGCGGATCGCCTAATGACTTTTCGTGGCAGTGCACCTGTGTCAACGCGGAGACATCGCCCGGCGCGATGACGCCGGCGGCGACGAATTGCTCAAGGCGCTTGGCAATAAACTCGCTAAACGAGTGGGTGTTGCGCGCCAGGTTTTTAATCACTGCGCCGTATGTCGGGTCGTCGCAAAGCTCAGCGGCTTCATGTTGCAGCATCACGGTGCACGAGGGCTCCACGCCAATCACAGGCAGCCCGCGGTCCAGGTAGGGCTTCATCACCTTGACCGTCTGCCGCAGCACGCGCTTTACCATGTCGAGCTGCCCAGTCGAGTGCCAGGTCAAACCACAGCACACAAACTCCTGCGGTATGACCACCGTGTACCCGAGCGCTTCGAGCACCTCCACCGTGGCCGTCGCGGGTGAAGTACCCAGAGAGGAATTGAAAGAATCCGGCCACAACACCACGGTGCGTTCCCCCGGTGGCAATGGTGGAACTGGAGCGGCCGAAGAAACTGCCTCATCGCTACTTTCCGTGCTTCGGTTTACCGCGGCGTCGCCAAGCACGGGCACCGGCTCATGCTCTTTGTGCCACTTGCGCAGCGAGGTATGCGCGAAGTGGATGAGCGGACGGCCAGCATCCAACCCGGAGACTTTCGCTATAAGCGGCGCCAGTCGCGGCGCAGACATCACCTTATCCAACAGCGTGGGCACCACCGGAATCTTGTGCGCCACGTAGCCCAAAAGCGGCAGCCAGCCCATCACATAATGCGCACCCGGACGCAACTTGCCCTTGTAGTGGTTGTGCAGGAACTCCGCCTTGTACGTCGCCATGTCCACGTTCACCGGGCATTCGGAAACGCACGCCTTGCAGGACAAGCACAGGTCGAGAGCTTCCTCAACCTCTTTGGAACCGAAGCCGTCCTTGATGGACTCGCCACGGAACATCTCACTGAACATGCGGGCACGGCCGCGGGTCGAGTGCATCTCGTCGCCGGTAATCTGGGAGGACGGGCACATCGAGCCTGTCTCACTGCGGCACGCGGATACACCCACGCACCTATTGATGGCGTTGACCAGCGAGCCCTTGTCCTTGCCCAACTTGTGCACCGGCGTGAGCTCAAAGCGTCGCTGCCCCGGCGCCATGCGCAGCCCCTCAGTCACTGCCTCCGGCTTTACTAGAACGCCCGGGTTAAAGAAATTCTCCGGATCGAAAATCTCCTTGAACTGTTCGAATCGCTCGCGCATCTCCTGCGAGTACATGCGGTCCAGCAACGCCGAGCGTGCGCGGCCATCGCCGTGCTCGCCCGAGAGCGAACCACCGTGGGCCGAGACCAACTCCGCTGCCTCATTCATGAAGGATTCGAACTGCGCGATGCCCTCATCCGTGCCGAAGTCGAAGGAGATACGCACGTGCACGCAGCCCTTACCGAAGTGACCAAATGGAATACCGCGCAGCTCATGCTTTGCCATCAAAGCGTACAAATCCCGCAAATAGGCCGCCCGCTTGCTCCTGGCCCACCTTGGAGCGCAGCGCCTCCAACAGGCCGCCGCCCATGCCCTCGATTGTTACCACGTCCGGCATGCGAAGCTTCGCCGCTGCCGCCGCCCTTCTCGACGCACGAGTCGAGGAAATCTGGGACGCTCACACTGGCGAGTTTTAAAGGCGCTTCTTCTTGCGCAGCGGGATTCGGCGGACGATAGCGCGGCGTTCTTGGAGAGTCTCACGGCCGCACAGCCAAGCCACGAGCCCCATGGCGGCCACGCCCGCGCATACCGCGAAGGCTTTGGCGAAGCCGAAGTAGTCCGCCAGGCCACCAACCACGATGGGGCCAAGAATCTGGCCAAAGTCACCGGCCATCTGGAAGGTGGACAGCACTTGGCCGCCGGAGCGCTTATTACCCACGACGTCACCAATAGCGGCAGTCTGCGCCGGGTTGATAAGCCCGGAGGCGGCGCCGGCAAAAGCCGAGACAATGAGCAGCGTCGGGATGGTATCGGCCAGGCCCATAAGGCCCACGAACACACCCGTGCCCACCAATCCGATGAGAATCATGGGACGACGGCCGTAGATATCGGCCCACCTGCCAGAAAATTGCAGCACCGCAGCGTTTCCCGCAGCGAATACAGCTAGAGCAAAGCCGGAGGCAGCAGCACCATTGTGGAAAACCGCAGCGGCGAACAGTGGCAGCACAGATACTCGCACGCCCATGTTTATCCAGCCCTGCGCAAAGTTTGAGGTCAACACCGCCCGATACGCGGTATCGTGCCATGCCTCGCTGAGCTTCATCGGCGGCAGCGCCGCGCCCGCAGAACCATCGCGCGAAAGCGAAGGCATGAGAACCCAGACCACAACCGCCGCAAGCGCGACGCCCGCGCCATAAAGCACGAAAGGCCACCTAAAGCCCATAAACGCGAGGCTGGCGCCAAGCAGCGGGCCGATGATATTGCCAAGCAGGAAGGCCGTGGCATAGGTTGCAGAACACTTGCCGCGGATAGTCGGCGGCGAAAGCTTCACGATAAGCCCCATGGCAGAGACCGTGAACATCGTGGAACCGATACCCGCCAGGGCGCGAAAGAGCACGATGTGCCAATACTCCTGGGCCACCGCTACGAGCGCCGTGGTAATCGCCACCGTAAATAAGCCCGTTAGATAAACCCAACGCGAGCCAAACTTGTCCACGAGCTTGCCTGCACCGGGCGCAAAGATGAGACGGCTGGCGGAGAAAATCGAGACCACCATGCCCGCCGCCGCCATCGATACATCGAAGCTCACCACGAACTGTGGAAGCAGCGGCGCGATGATGCCGTAGCCCAAGGCGATAATGAAGGCCGCCGAGACCATAATCCAAATTTCACGGGGGATCTTTGGCACTGCTTGCGGTTTGGGCTCACCGGCACTTAATTCATCTGCTGCAATAGCTGCTTTTTCATTGTGGGGCATAGCAACATTTACCTTAACCCGCTTGGCAAACCGGCAGCTAAGGATGGAAATGACACTAGAAATAGTTTAGAAAAATCCCAATTCGAACAAATTTTCGCACAATTTTCTTTTCATGTCAGCTGCGCCTATTAGGTTGTGCGCCATGAAGAACTTCAAGAACTCCCCCACTCCCACAGACACCCGTTTCAGCATCCGCCACGCCGCAAGCCGGCATGCACGCACAACCCATAGCCATTCGCATGTGTCCGAGCGCCTCCGCGCCGGCGAGATAGCCGCTGACATCCTCTTCCATGAAACAGAAACGCTCAACGCTCTAAACGGGATAGTGCGCCATCCACGCTCGCTGGCGCGGCCCACGCCAACATGGCGGCCCCCAATAAAGGAGCTTCCGGCACTAGCAGGCTTTCCGGCACTAACCATGGCGATAACGCGCCATCGTGTGGGCGAGCGCGCCCGCGCACGAGTCTTGGGCTATGGCGAAGACCGAGTGCCCGCGTATCTCGTCTCAGTACGAATTACTGATTCGACAGGAGCCTCTGTTACCCCGGAGCTTGCCGAAGCATGGGTGCGTGCAATGGTGCCGCCGGAGCTAGCAGACGCTGTCCACGAGCTAACCAATGCCGAAGCGCAGCGGTTCGTGTGGCTGGTTGACAGTGCCTACCTTCCGGTTCACTCTCCAGTCTCACTCTTCGCAGGCTTTAGCCAGGCAGCATAGCGGCTGATACCACGGTCCATATAGCGCAAACCGCGGCGAATGCCATCGCCGTGCCCAAGGCTTTCGCTATTTTCACGGAAGACGCTATCCGCAATTGCTGCGTTTCCGGGATAGACGGCATAGGACCGCAAGCCGGCAGGGGCAAAACGAATGAGGAAACACGCTGCAACGACCGAGAAGGCCTTGTCAATGGAATCAGAGGTAAGCGCCTGGCAGATAATGGCCAAGCGGTCATTTCCAGTCACCATCTGGTAGAAGGTCAACAGGCTCTCACTCCCCATATCGCGTTCCCCACCGAGCGAATAGATCGTGGGATAGACGACAATCATGCCGGACAAGCATCCGGCCAGCAGGCCAATCACGATGGTGCTTGCCACGTAACGGAACATGCGCCGTTGTGCCAGCGCACCGAAGATATACCCCACGAACATGGACACAGGGATAAAGGCTAAAGGTTGCGCAGCATAACTAGCGCTCAGCACAGAAGTGCCGAGGCCTGTAGCCATGCCCAAGGTAGGCCCATACAAAATGGCAACCACGATAGTGCCCAAAGTATCGAAATAAAAGGGGATGTTCGTGCCTACCACCAAAGAGCCAATAAGCATGTTCAGCGCCATCCCCATCACGGGGTTGAACATCATATAGCGCGGAAATAGCCCGTACCTAGAAAGCAATAGGCCCGCAGTTGCAACCAAGCCCAACGCCCAAATGGTGATGGTCAAAGGGCTCGAGAAGGTATAGGTTATCTCCCGGAACTGCGGGGATGTCGACATAGACCACGCGCCTGCGGCAACCAGCACCGAGAAGAGGACGCTTAGTTGACGCCAGCGATTGCGGAAGAGGCCCGATACGGCGCCCAGTTTAGAGCTCATCCTCGTCATCGTAGTCATCGATGACATCATCATCTTCATCATCTAGCGCTTCATCCTCATCGTCGTCAGCGCCGAAGATGTCGTAGACGTCGGGCTCCTCAAACTGTGCATCGTCGAAGGAAACCAACTGACACTCCCAGTCCAGAGCTTGATCGGAGACCAAGCTCAGCACATCAAAGAGGCGATCGAAGTCAGTGTAGGTACCAAGCTCCAAAGCCTCGGCCGGGACTTCAATGATTGGGGCGGAATCGTGAGCCTCGCCGACCTCAAACAATGCAAGACGCTGCTCCTCGCTCAAGTCATCGTCCTCGTCCTGCTCCCACAGCTCGTTGATAGCTTCATCCTCGAGCTCGTCAAACTCTTCCTCGTCAAAGTCGAATGCCAAGAAACGCACGATGGCAGAGGGCACGCCATCGACAGTCTCAACGAGCACGCGCAGCTCAGAGTCGTTAGCTACCTCAGCCACGACGAGGTTCGGGTTGAACTCATCCTGCATAAACTCAAGGTCCGCAATGCGCTCATCGGTGCCTTCCAGCAGGTCCCGCAAAACCGTCACTACCTGATCGGTAGCGATGTGCTTTGCCACAGCCTCAACTGCATCATCCACGGAGAAGGCCACCGAGACCAGCACGGCCTCAAAGTCTTCATCGTCTTCATCCACATCCGCTGCCGCAATGTAGACATTCGCGGCAGGCAGGATTGGGTCAATTTCCACTAGTTGAATCTCAAGATCCGAAGTAATGGGCACAAACATCACGTCATCATTGACGCGGGACTCAATTCCCTCAGCGTCCAACGCAGAAGCGATATCTTCAAAAAAGCTCATCAGTGCAATCCGTCCATGTGGCAGTTGGTCACCATGGCAATCACCAAGGCTCCTCAAAGCCTACCCGTTATCCTGCTGCCGTGTTTCTAAACCGAGTGCTGCCAAAAGCTCGGGTCGACCGCTTCCCCACTCGAGCATGTGATAGTTCTGCCATGCTTGGCGACGCCGCTCGAAGGGCGCATCCACGACCTGCGGCTCCGAGTCAAAAATCATGGTCTTGCGCTGGCTTGGCTCATAGCGCGGCCAGTTCTCGTTTGGCCGGCCAGTATGGATGAAAGAGGACCACTGCGACTGCATGAGTTGGGTCATGTCATCCATCAGGGCACTATCACCCATGCGGGTCAGTGCGGAAACCCGGGAAGCGCCAGGATCGCCGAAGATATTGGACAGCTCCATCGAGTGCATCGCTCCTAGCCCAAGCCACTTCAACGCCGCTGGCGCAAAATCGAAGCGATACATCCAGGTCTCGTGCTCCCGCGAGTGCGCATCGGCAACTCGTACGGTGGGCGCCCAGAACAGGGCGTCGGTAAGCAGGTGCGCAAAATCCTGCCGAGCAACTGCCCCGCCATAGGCCTCCACCACCGCTGGGGCGTTGACCTCGTCGAAGGAAGCAAGCAGGCGCAACGCGGCGCGCCGGCGCGCACTCTGACGCTGGTAGAGAAACTTGCCAAAGCTCGCCTCGTCCGAGTTCGTCCCCACCAAAAGCGGTACATCGGCTTGTTTGCCTTGGGCGAAAGCCTCCAACGGATGCAAAGGAATCAGATCGTCATCCACCGTGGGCGCGTAGCAGGAATTCAAGTGGAAAAGCTCGCCCGCACGCCACATCATCGATTGGCCGGCGCGCACTATGTCGCCGAATTCAGCCTCGCGCAAATCATCCACGCTGGCCGCGCGCGGCAAGGCCATACGGTTGACCAACTCGCGCGCCCAGAACGTTGATTGCGCCCGCGAATGCAGCATGCCAATCGGCGGCGACTGCGCAATCGCACGATGAAACAGCCCGTGCGCACGCGGCACCGTCATCAGTGTCAACACCGCTGCGCCACCGGCAGATTCACCCATCAAGGTGATGTTGCCATCATCTCCGCCGAAAGCGGCGATATTTTCCTTAACCCACTGCAAGGCCAGGAGCTGATCCGATACCGCTGGATTGGCCGAGCACTCGCCTCCCAGGCTGCGCAGATCCAAATAGCCCAGCGCCCCCAAACGGAAGTTGATGGAAACGTAGACCACGTTCATCTGCGCAGCCAGTTCGAATCCACGCAGCATAAGCATGTGCGAGGAGCCAACGATGAAACTGCCGCCATGGATGTAGACCACCACCGGCAGCTTTTCGTCGTTGTCTGGGCGAACGACGTCGAGATGCAAGCAATCCTCTCCGCCCGCGACGCGATCTTGCCAAGAATAGATAGGCTGCGGGGCTACTGGACCAAAGTCATAGCACTCGCGTACGCCTTCCCAACTGGGAGCTTTCTCGGCAGCACGAAAACGCTGGGCGCCGCTGGTATCGGCGCCGAATGGAATGCCCCTCCAAGAGCGCACGGGCGCGGAAATTGGGCGATCTGTACGGAGATCTTCTTCCCTCGTGCCACGTACCCAGCCAGATGAAGTCCGTACCGTCAGCTCGTCTTCCCACACGTTGGCTGCGGCCTCCGCCGCAGCGCGCGCACGACGATGCGCATCCGCTGCATGCATGCGGGCAGCGGCGGAACTAGTTTCACGGGGTACATCCCCGAAGCTCCCCTCAGCTTTCATACTTCTAAGACTAGAAAAGTTTCTGTCATTTAGACGAGTTTGGATACTTAAAAAAGTTCTCGACCAACGCTATCGCTAAATCCACAGCAAGCGCTCAGGAAAAAGCAGAGACACTTCGCTACGGTGGTTTTACAACAGGCAACCAAATACCGGTTGTCATAAACAGTTTTAGAGGTGATTTAGAAGATGAGCATTTTAGATAAGGCAAAAGGCGCAATTGAAAAGAGGGTTTCTAACAACGCGACGGGCCCGGCAAATCCCACCAACTCCGACAATGTTTATGAGATCACCCCGGAGGAAGCCAACCGCGTCACCAACGCGCTTTTAGATGGCCTAGACAAAGCAGTCGCAGCGCAGTCTGGTGTTATCAAGAAATACGTTGATGGCCTTCGCAAACGCAATCCGGAGTCAAGCCCAGCACAAATCCAAGCAATCCTCGATAAGCACTTGCTTAACCTAGTCTCTGGCACTGGTGCTGCTGCCGGTGCTTCCGCCGCAGTTCCGGGTGTAGGCACCATCGCCGGCATCGCTGCTATCGCGGCAGAATCCGTGGTTTTCCTGGAAGCTACCTCCTGGTACGTATTGTCTTCTGCTTACCTGCGCGGTGACAACATCGAAGACGAAGAACGGCGCCGTGCCCTGGTTCTGCTGGTGCTGACCGGTTCTAAGGGCAGCGCCTTGGTTGACACCTTGGTCGGCGACATGGGCACCGTCAAGGGCGTTACTTCCGCAGCCACCCTGTCGCGCTTTACCGGCCCAACCCTAAGCGGTCTCAACGGCCGTCTCACCAAGCTTTTTGCCAAGCAGGTAACCAAGCGCCTGAAATGGGCATGGGTCTCCAAGCTGATGCCAATGGGCATCGGTGCAGTGCTCGGCACTTCTGCCAACCGGAAACTTGCCAAGAAGGTAATTGAGCATGCTGGCGAGCAACTTTCGCCTTTGCCCACCTCATAAGGGGCGCTTTCACCCCTGACCTAGTGAGCAAAACAACTCGGAACGTATCATGGTTGAAGACACTTTTCGGGGTGCTGTGTGCACCCGCGCAAAGGCCCTACTAAAGTCCCATTAACGAACCGTAATTAACAAGGAAATGAGGCGAATTCCTGCCGTGAGCAACTCGAGCATTTTCGGCCCCAATGCGTGGCTGATTGACGAACAGTTCCAGCAGTACTCAAAGGATCCCAACTCCGTAGATAAGGAGTGGCGCGATTACTTTGAGGCCAACGGAGCACCGAAGAACGCGGCTTCTGCCCCAGCAGCCGCTGCACAATCCTCCGCGAAGAAGTCCACTCCGGCGAAGCCAGCTGCAGATTCTGCTACCCCGAACGGTGCGCCAGCAGCAAAGCCAGCGAAGGTAGCAGAGAAGCCAGGCAAGGATTCTGACTCCAAGAAGAACTACCCAGATTCCCCGCTCGATCGCATCGGCGAGGCTCCGGAGGCTGGCGAGCGTCAGCTCAAGGGCATGTTCAAGGCAATCGCTAAGAACATGGACGAGTCCCTCGAGATTCCAACCGCAACCACCGTGCGCGACGTTCCAGTCAAGCTGATGTGGGAAAACCGCGCGATGATCAACGATCACCTCAAGCGCACCCGCGGTGGCAAGATTTCCTTTACCCACATCTTGGGCTACGCCTTGGTCAAGGCGACCCAGATCCACCCAGACATGAACGTCCGTTACGAGGTCAAGGACGGCAAGCCGACTGTCGTACAGCCAGAGCACGTCAACCTGGGCCTCGCTATCGACCTCCCGCAGAAAGATGGCTCCCGCGCACTCGTTGTGGCAGCGGTCAAGGAAGCCGAGAAGATGTCCTTCTCCGAGTTCGTTGACGCATACCAGGACATCGTCAACCGCTCCCGCCAAAACAAGCTCACGATGGATGACTTCTCCGGCGTCACCATCAACCTCACCAACCCGGGCGGCATCGGCACCCGCCACTCCATCGCCCGCCTGACCAAGGGCTCCGGCGCCATCATCGGCGTCGGCTCCATGGATTACCCGGCTGAGTTCGCCGGCACCTCCGAGGACCGTCTGGCTGACATGGGTGTAGGCCGTCTGGTCACTCTGACCTCCACCTACGATCACCGCGTCATCCAGGGCGCGGAGTCCGGCGAGTTCCTGCGCACCTTGGGCCAGCTGATCACCGATGATCGCTTCTGGGACGAGCTGTTTGAGTCCATGGGCGTTCCTTACCAGCCATTCCGCTGGGCACAGGATGTCCCGAACACCGGCGTGGACAAGAACACCCGCGTCATGCAGTACATCGAGGCTTACCGCTCCCGCGGCCACCTCCTCGCCAACGTCAACCCACTTGGCTGGCGTCAGCCGGGCCTGCCTTGGCCGGATCACCGCGACCTTGACCTTAAGACCCACGGCCTGTCGATCTGGGATCTGGACCGCACCTTCAACGTCGGCGGCTTCGGTGGCCAGGAGACCATGAAGCTGCGCGACGTCGTCAAGCGTCTGCGTGATGCTTACACGCTGAAGGTCGGCTCCGAGTACGCCCACATCTTGGACCGCGATGAGCGCAGCTGGCTGCAGGATCGCCTCGAGGCTGGCATGCCAAAGCCATCCAACGCTGAGCAGAAGTACATCCTGCAGAAGGTCAACGCTGCTGAGGCATTCGAAAACTTCCTGCACACCAAGTACGTCGGCCAGAAGCGCTTCTCCCTCGAGGGAGCTGAGTCCCTCATCCCGCTGATGGATGCCATCGTGGACACTGCTGCGGGCCAGGGCCTCGACGAGGTCGTCATCGGCATGCCGCACCGTGGCCGCCTGAATGTCTTGTTCAACATTGTTGGCAAGCCACTGGCTGACCTCTTCGGCGAGTTCGACGGCAACTACAAGGGTGGCCAGCTCGGTGGCTCCGGTGACGTTAAGTACCACTTGGGTTCCCAGGGTCACCACATCCAGATGTTCGGTGACGGCGAAATCGACGTCAGCCTGGCTGCTAACCCGTCTCACCTCGAGGCCGTTGACCCAGTCCTGGAGGGCATCGCCCGCGCCAAGCAGGACCTGCTAGACAAGGGCCAGGACGGCTTCTCCGTTGTCCCAGTTATGCTGCACGGTGACTCCTCCTTCAACGGCCTGGGCATTGTTCAGGAGACCATCAACCTGTCCCAGCTGCGTGGTTACACCACCGGCGGTACCGTCCACATCGTGGTCAACAACCAGGTGGGCTTCACCACTACCCCGGATTCCGCACGTTCTACCCACTACGCCACCGACCTGGCAAAGGGCTTCGATTGCCCGGTATTCCACGTCAACGGCGACGACCCAGAGGCAGTTGTCTGGGTTGGCCAGCTGGCTACCGAGTACCGCCGCAAGTTCGGCAAGGACGTCTTCATCGATCTCATCTGCTACCGTCTGCGCGGACACAACGAGGCAGATGATCCTTCGATGACCCAGCCGGAGCTGTACTCCATCATCGATGACCACAAGTCTGTCCGTGAGATCTACACCGAAGAGCTCATCGGCCGTGGTGACCTGTCCGAAGCAGACGCTGAGGCTGCAGCACGTGACTTCCACGACCAGATGGAATCCGTCTTCACCGAGGTCAAGGAATCCGAGGCCGGTGCCCCTGGCGAGCAGCACGGTATCACCTCTGCGCAGAAGCTCACCCACGGTCTAGATACCTCCATCACCGCCGAGGAGATCGAGGAAATCGGCCAGGCCTACGCCAATGGCCCAGAGGGCTTCGAATACCACAAGCGTGTTGCCCGCGTTGCCAAGGAACGCCTGAAGACCTCCACCGAGGGCGGCATCGACTGGGGCTGGGGCGAGCTTATCGCCTTCGGCTCCCTGGCTAACCAGGGCAAGCTGGTCCGCCTGGCCGGTGAGGATTCCCGCCGCGGTACCTTCACCCAGCGCCACGCTATCCCAGTTGATCCGCGCGATGGCTCCGAGTACAACCCGCTGAACTACCTGGCTCAGGCCAAGGGCAACGGCGGTCGCTTCCTGATTTACAACTCCGCGCTGACCGAGTACGCAGGCATGGGCTTCGAGTACGGCTACTCCGTGGGTAACCAGGACGCACTCGTTGCATGGGAGGCTCAATTCGGTGACTTCGCAAACGGTGCACAGACCATCATCGACGAGTACCTGTCCTCCGGTGAAGCGAAGTGGGGCCAGCTCTCCAGCCTGGTTCTGCTGCTGCCGCACGGCTACGAGGGCCAAGGCCCAGACCACTCCTCTGCCCGCATCGAGCGTTACCTGCAGCTGTGCGCTGAGGGCTCCATGACGGTGGCTCAGCCTTCTACCCCGGCTAACCACTTCCACCTGCTGCGTCGCCAGGCGCTGGGCTCCATGAAGCGTCCGCTGGTCGTCTTTACTCCGAAGTCCATGCTGCGTAACAAGGCATCCGCTTCTGCTATCTCCGAGTTCACCGAAATCAAGCACTTCCAGTCCGTCATCAATGACCCGAACTTCGTTGACCACGAGGGCAAGGTTGTAGGCGACGCCGAGAAGGTCAAGACCATCATGCTGGTCTCCGGCAAGCTCTACTGGGAGCTGGCTAAGAAGAAGGAAGCAGACGGCCGCGATGACGTCGCAATCGTCCGCCTCGAGATGCTGCATCCGATTCCGTTCAACCGTCTCGCAGAGGCATTCAAGGCCTTCCCCAATGCCACCCAGGTTCGCTTCGTCCAAGACGAACCAGCAAACCAGGGCCCATGGCCTTTCTACAACGAGCACCTGCGTGAGCTCATTCCGGATATGCCGGAAATGGTCCGCGTATCTCGCCGTGCGCAGTCCTCGACTGCAACCGGTATCGCCAAGGTCCACCAGATCGAGCAGAAGAAGCTGCTTGAAGAGGCCTTCGATGTCTAAGGCTTAAAAGCCAGATATAACGGCTAAAGCGCCCTTGCCGCCTCGAATAGAGGTAGCAAGGGCGCTTTAGTATATTTTCGAAAAGCAAGCTCTACGGGAAGCTGCCCAGCAGCCAAGCTAGGACTTCGGCTTGCTCGAATTGTCCTTTTTCTCATCGCCGGAGGTCAGATCGGATCCTCCAGAAGAGTTGGAATCGCCGCCGGTATCCATGACTGTGCCCGCATTGGATTGCGAGTTCCAATCACTTACGGTTTGCTCCAGAGAACCGGACTCGTCGGTCTTTTCCAGCAGCTCACGGATTTCCCCATCGGTCAAAAACTTGGTCAGGGAAGACACTGCGAGGCGTTCCTCACGGTCAAAAAGACCCTTGTAATAAACCACGACGTAGTTCTGCGGCAGATCCGGCTCCGCTTCCTTGCACCCCTGCGCGCTGGAAGGCTCTACCACCGCGAGGTCCGGCGGTAGCGCATTCATCAGCGCCACGTGGGTAGTAGCCAAGAAATCCTCGCCCGAGGGGTCCTTTTGGTCTTCCTCGTAGCGCTTCGAAATCTCGCGTGCGGCAACAGGGTTGAAGGCATCGAGCAATTCACCGGTGCAACCGATGTAGAAGTTCGTTGCGCCGTCGCCGCTCTCGATAAGCGGGAGGTTCTGGTCGTTAGCAGAGGTGGCCTCCAGTTCCCCATTACCGGCCACATTTGCGGCTCTGCCCTGGGACTCCAAAGTCTGCTTATACAACTCAGCGAGCAACAGCTGCCGCTTGGACTTTGGGTTGACGGATATGGTTACCGCTTGGTGCAAGCCAGGCTTTTCATCCGCCGAAGGATCAAATTTGGTGCAGGAGCTCAATGCAGCCAATGCCAGTCCGGCAGTCGCTAGCGTCGCTACAAGGCGGCGGGATCGCATCGGCACAGTTCTCCTTAAAGTTATGGGTCTTCCTAAATATTCCTAAAATTCTACACGGCACTGCTGGGCTTTCCGACGCCGCCTTATCCCAGCGTTTTCCTGTATTTAATAAGGGGCTAAGATGGGTTGGGTTATGACTAGCGCTATTACTGAATCCGCCGTTCGGGAGGCCCTTAGCCGGGTTGAAGACCCAGAAATCGGCCGCCCTATCACCGAGCTCGACATGGTGAAATCCGTCGCCATCGACGGTAATGACATCAGCGTCGAAATCTATCTGACCATTGCCGGCTGCCCGATGAAAAGCACCATCGAAGCCAACACTCGCGCCGTCCTCGAGGACATCGAGGGCGTTGGCAATGTCAGCGTGACCATGGACGCCATGAGCGATGAACAGCGTCGCGCTTTAAAGCAGAAGCTGCGCGGCGGCCAGGCTGAGCCGGAGATTCCTTTCGCCAAGCCAGAATCCACCACGCGCGTGTTCGCGGTGGCCTCTGGTAAGGGCGGCGTCGGCAAGAGCTCCACCACCGTCAACCTCGCGGCCGCGCTTTCGGCCAAGGGCTTGAAGGTTGGCATTGTCGACGCCGATATCTACGGTCACTCCGTACCGGGCCTGCTGGGTTCGACCGCCGGCCCCACCGTCATTGATGATGAAATGCTGCTGCCGCCAATTTCCCACGGCATCAAGCACATCTCCATTGGCCAATTCGTCGAGGGCAACGCCCCGGTGGTCTGGCGCGGTCCGATGCTGCACCGCGCGCTGCAGCAATTCCTGGCTGACGTCTTCTGGGGCGATCTGGACGTTCTACTGCTCGATCTCCCACCCGGCACTGGCGACGTCGCGCTTTCCGTGGCTCAGCTCATCCCGAACGCCGAGCTGCTCATCGTCACTACCCCGCAGGCAGCAGCCGCGGAGGTGGCAGAGCGTGCAGGCTCCATCTCGCAGCAGACTCGCCAGCGCGTAGCCGGCGTCATCGAGAACATGGGCGCCATGGTGCTGCCCGACGGGTCCACGATGGATATCTTCGGTACTGGCGGCGGCAAGGTTGTAGCAGAGCGCCTTAGCACTATCCTGGGCTACGAGGTGCCAGTCTTGGCTGAGGTCCCGCTCGATCCGGCTCTGCGCACCGGCGGCGATGCCGGCGAGCCAATCATCACCGCCGCCCCGGATTCTCCTTCTGCAAAAGCAATCAAGCAGCTGGCGGATAAGCTCGCCATCCGCAACGACTCTCTGGTGGGCAAGACCTTAGGTCTGGGCGTTACCCGCCACTAATAATTAGGCAGACACTTAAAGCAGTAACTGCTTAGGTAACATCCGCCCAAGAAAAGCCGGTTCCTTCTGCGTTGTCATTTGCCGCAGTTGGCGCCGGCTTTGGCGTAGGTGCCTGCGGCTGTTGAGCCGAGCTCTGCTGCGGTTGTGCCGGTGCCGCGTAAATCTGGGAGTAGTCGAAGGTCGGGCGCTGCTGGCCCTGCTGACCTGAATTCGCCTGCTGACTGCGCTGGCCATGTTGGACACGTGGCCCGGAAGCACCGCGCTGCGCTGCGGAGTGCGCTTGCTCATCGCCCGCGCTTAGATGCGGTTTGCCCATTCCCTCGGTTAGCTTACGCGGGTCGAAATCATCCCAAGCGGAATCGTCTCCATCGAAAAGAGCCTTGGTGATAGCACCACGTGGGCCCAAGCGCGTCCATTCGGCGGCCTGGCTGATGGGACCACGCAGAGTTTCAAATTCCTCGCTCAAGCCGCCCATTTCACCTTGTAGTTCGGCCTTGGCATTGTTGATTGCCTTGCGCGCAGCATAGATTGCCGCACGGACATCCATGATTACGCCGGGGAGCCTCTCTGGACCGATGATCACGATGCCAAGAAGCACGATGACGGCAATCTCTGTCCAACCGATTGAAGAAAACACGATGTTATCTTAGCCCTCCACCAGCGCCTGCGCTTTATGTGAAACGGGCACCAACCTCATTCGCCTTGACTCCGCTGCTAATAGCGCCACTTAGCGCCACTGCATTAACGCCTCTGATTGTGCTTGATGGCGCGAATGACCATCTCGACCTTGTCAAGGATATCGCGCTCGCCGACGCCACTGGTACCGCCGTGTGCGCTGAAATTGTTTCGCCCTTTTTCAGGTGTGGCGGCGTCCTCGTCAGCTGCTTCAGCTGCGATTCCGGCCAGCTTGGCCATCAAATCCTTCGGTGCACGCACTTGGTGGTCAACGTTGCAGTTGCGCACCCACTGGGAAGCACGGCGCTGTTCGCGGACGTCGGCGCGACATTCAGCGCAGTGCACCAGGTGAACATGCACACGATGAGTGGCTTTGGGATCCATCTCGCCATCGACGAAGGCTGCCACAGCTTCGGGGCCTAAGTGCCCAATGGAATCAGCCCGCCGAGCCCTTGCTTTGGCCTTATCACGGGCCTTGGCAAGAGTCTTGTCAAAGGTGGTGGTGGCGCCTTCTACTCCACGCATATGAAACGAGGCGCGGTGCTGATGTGCAGAATCCTCCACGGGAGTTTTGCCACCTACCTTTCTATCGAACGTTGGGTTCGTTAATTAGTCTCCACAATAGACCTCATTGCACTTTGGCGTGGGCGGCCTAGCGGCTACGGAGCAAAACTCGGGCTTCGTCGTTGGTCTGCGCGGCGGTTTCGAGAGCCGCGCGCAGCTGTGCACGGCCGCGGTGGATGCGCGAACGAACGGTACCCATCTTCACGCCCAGGGTCTCTGCGATTTCGTCGTAGCTCATTCCCACGACGTCACACAGAACAACTGCTACACGGAAGTCAGGGGCCAGCTCGTCGAGCGCCTTTTGCAAGATCGGGTCCAAGTTGGCCACGGTATAAGCTTGCTCCGGGGTCATATCGGTGCCGGGCACGCGCTCATAATCTTCCGGCAGGGCCTCCATCCGTATCTTGGCACGATGGCGGACCATATCTAAGAAGAGGTTGGTGGTAATCCGGTGCAACCAGCCGCGGAAAGTACCGGGCTGATACTTATCAAGCGAGCGGAACACACGCATGAAGGTCTCTTGGGTCAAGTCCTCTGCATCATGCTGGTTACCGGACAAGCGGTATGCCAGGCGGTAAACGGAGTCTGCATGCTCGGCCACGAGCTCCGACCACGAAGGCATCGCAGCCTGGCCGGCGTCGAACGCGGCTGTGCCGCTGAGTTCTTCGGAAGCAGCGACGTGAGGCTCCGTTGGGCTAGTGGCCACACCAGTTTCCTGGCGCAAAGACGAATCGACGCGATGCTTCCTTTTCATGCTTTCATCTTCCTATACCGAGCTTCAAAACGCCAGACAGTACCCTGCGAAGTGACTGTGAGCGTCACCGAAAACAAAAACTTCTACCTCATCAGTAACAATCCTGGCGTCTTGACACCGCATACACAGAAAATTACCTATGGTTTAGGTTGTGACTAATACGGCATACGACGCACTGCGTTCTTACATCGAATCCACCAGCGAAGTTTCTACGGCACTCGCCGGGGCCCGTTCCCATGCCGAGGAATTTGGCTTGTCCGTACCGGACGAAGCAACCGGGCAGCTTCTTTCCTCCCTTTCCGCAGCCAGCTCTGGCACTGATCGCCCCCAGGCCATCGCTATTACTCCGGCTGCTGCTGTAGCCGGAATCTACCTCCTGCAGGGCCTGCCTAACAATGGAATCGTCACCTGCATCGATCCGGAGGCAGAGCATCAGGCCATGGCGAAGACCACCTTCCGTGAGGCTGGCTTTGCCACCACCCGCGCGCGCTTTTTGCCCTCCCATCCTCTGGAGGTCATGGGACGTCTCGCCACCGCTTCTTATCAATTGATCTTCGCAGACGTTCCCGCGCTGGATATGCCGGCTCTTATCAACGCCGCTTTCCCACTGCTGCGTAAGAACGGCACGCTGGTTCTCGCGAACTCTTTGTTGGATGGCACCCTCGCCGACACCACCCGCAGCGACCGCGACACTGCCGCTGCCCGAGAAGCAGACGAGCTCGCCCGCTCACTCGAAGACGCCGTAGTAACCCGTCTACCACTGGGTTCCGGCCTAACGCTTATCACCAAGCGCTAAGAAAGTAGAAACCTCACACGAGATACAGGCGGCTGCCCCTTCATCTCGTGTGAGGCTTCTGTGTTTTCTCCCCGCCGCGGTGCGCTAGACGGTTTCGTTCTTGCCCACGACGACAACGCCGCCGTCAGAGACCTTAAAGCGGGACTCGTCGCGCTCGCGGTCGCAGCCGATGATGGCACCTTCGGAAACCACCACGTTCTTATCCAAAATGGCATGGCGGACAACCGCGCCCTTGCCCACGCGCACGCCTGGCAGCAGCACCGAGCCTTCTACTGAAGCTCCGTCGGCCACATGCACGTCCGAGGACAGCACAGAGTTGCGCACGGTGCCGCCGGAGATGATGCAGCCGGGGGCCACCATGGAAGACTGCGCGATGCCGTTTTGGACGAACTTCGCTGGCGGAAGGTTGGACTCATCCGTGGAGTGGATGGGCCAATGATTGTTATAAAGATTGAAAATCGGGTGCACCGAAATTAAGTCCATGTGGGCTTCGTAGAAAGAATCGATGGTGCCCACATCGCGCCAATAACCATGATCGCGCTCAGTAGAACCTGGCACGTCATTGGCCATGAAGTCATAGACATGCGCCTGCCCGCGCTCCACGAAGTACGGAATGATGTCGCCGCCCATGTCGTGGTCGGAGTTTTCATTCTCCTCGTCCTTTAGCAGGGCCTCAATCAGAGCATCAGCCGTAAAGACGTAGTTACCCATGGACGCATAGGTCATGTTCGGATCATCCGGGGTCGAAGGGGGATTATCCGGCTTTTCCAAAAACTCGGTGATGGTTCCCATACCATCTGCCTGAATGCAGCCAAATGCGGTGGCCTCGCTACGCGGCACGCGAATGCCCGCCACGGAGCAGTCGAGCCCGGTAGCGATGTGTTCCTGAACCATCTGCTGCGGGTCCATGCGATAGACGTGGTCTGCGCCGAAGACGATGACATAGTCCGGCTTTTCGTCATAAATCAAGTTAAGCGACTGGACAATAGCGTCGGCGGAACCGTTGTACCAGCGCTTGCCGCGACGCTGCTGTGCGGGCACGGAGGCGATGTACTGGGAAGTCGGGCCAGACAGATTCCAAGCCTGCGAGATGTGACGGTCTAGGGAATGGGATTTGTATTGAGTGAGCACCGCAATCTTGAGGTAGCCCGCGTTGACGAGGTTAGACAGGACGAAGTCGATGAGGCGGTAGGAGCCGCCGAAAGGGACGGCGGGCTTTGCGCGATCTTCCGTGAGGGGGAATAGGCGCTTGCCTTCACCGCCGGCGAGGACAATGGCGAGAACATTAGGCTGGGATTTCACATGTTCCAACCTATTCAGTTTTAGGCCGCTTCGCAGAGGAAATAGGTCAAAAACTACCCCCACGAAAATTTTCTGCACGGTATGGGTTTTCTCCGTATTCTGGGAGGATATGAGAGCCGGAATTTTTTCCAAGGAATACCCACCTGAAATTTATGGTGGCGCTGGCGTGCACGTCGCCGAGCTAACCCGCTTCATGCGGGAGTTAATCGATGTTTCCGTTCACTGCATGGGCGGCCCACGTGAGGAAAAGGACGTCTTCAACCACGGCGTTGATCCAGAACTTTCCGCAGCCAACCCCGCCATCCAAACTCTTTCCACGGGTCTGCGCATGGCTAATGCAGCTTCCGATATTGATATCGCGCATTCCCACACCTGGTACTCCGGCCTCGGCGGCCATCTCGCCGCCCGCCTCTACGACATCCCGCATGTGGTCACCGCCCACTCTTTGGAGCCGCACCGCCCATGGAAGCGTGAGCAGCTCGGTGGCGGCTACGAGATTTCCTCGTGGTCCGAGAAAAACGCCATGGAATACGCCGACGGCGTCATCGCGGTTTCCGCCGGCATGAAAGCCTCCATTCTGGATGCTTATCCCCGCATCGATGAGTCCAAGGTGCATGTTGTGCTCAATGGCATCGATACCGAGCTGTGGCAGCCGCGCGAGGCAGACTACCTGGACAAACTCGGCGTCGACAAGCAGCGCCCCATCGTTGCCTTCGTCGGCCGCATCACCCGCCAAAAGGGCGTGAAGCACCTGCTGAAGGCCGCGGCCCAGTTTGATTCAGACGTCCAGCTGGTGCTGTGCGCAGGCGCTCCCGATACTCCAGAAATCGCCGCGGAAACCGCAGCTTTGGTCGAAGACCTGCAGGCCAACCGCGACGGCGTGTTCTGGGTGCAGGAAATGCTCTCTCGCAGCCTCATCCAAGAGGTGTACTCTGGCGCCGACGTCTTCGTGTGTCCTTCTATCTACGAGCCTTTGGGAATCGTTAACTTGGAGGCCATGGCGTGCGGGACTGCAGTAATTGCATCTGACGTCGGAGGAATCCCCGAGGTTGTCGTCGACGGTGAGACCGGAATCCTCGTCCACTACGACGAAAATGCGGTCGCTGACTTCGAGGCCAACCTCGCTGCTGCCGTCAACCAGGTCGTCGCCGACAAGGAGCACGCAACCGCATTCGGCCAAGCCGGCCGCACGCGAGCTGTGGAGAAGTTCTCGTGGGCCACCATCGCCTCCCAGACCGTAGATATTTACCGCGCACTGATTTAAATCGAGAATCTTTAGAAAGGCACTTTGTGACAACCCATCGCCCCGAACTGCACTTCACCCCTGAGTCTGGAGTCCTCGAGGCTCCGGCCGGCGTGCTGCTAGACGGCAATACGTGGCACCTGTTTTTCCAGTACCGCCACGAACTTTCCGCCCCGGCGCGCTGGGGACACAACTATTCTGAAGAATTTCCATTCGATTGGTTAGAGTGCGACGACGCACTTGCCCCTGTCGGCGGTGAACTTTCCTTGCGCGCCGGTTCTGTAGCCGCGGGCGAAGATGCTATCAACCTCTACTTCACCTCCGTGACTTCCACCGGCACCTCGGTGCGTTTAGCACGCTACACCGATTTCAACGATGTCTGCGAAATTTCGGATGACTCCAACGCACTAGACCCGAATGTCGTGCGCTATGGCGAGGTAGCCGCCAACGTCACCAATTACTCCCGCTTCCGCTCGCCTTCCGTGGTTCCAGACTGGGTCGCGGCCGACCGCGATGAAGGCCACGAGGGCTGGCTCATGCTCGCACTAACCGGCCACTCCGACGCGCCGCTGCCCGTTATCCTGCGCTCGGCCGACGGCTTGACCTGGGATGTGGAAGGCCCGCTCGAGTTCAATGGCGATCCTGGTTTCAACGAGGGCGAGGTCCCGGCAAACTCGCCGATTCCACCGGTTGTCTCTCCACGCCTGGTCCGCTTGCGTGACGAGGTAGATGAGCGCATTTACGACGTCCTCCTGGTTACCCTTGAGCGCGATAACCGCGATGTCTCCGGTTACCTCGTCGGCCGCTTGGAGGGCACCACCTTCACCGTCGCCTCCGGTTTCCAGCGCATCGACTTCGGCCACGATTTCTCCCGCCCGCGCAACACCAACGCCACCGAGGGCACCGTCCCGCAGGAGACCCGCTACGACGAAGCGGTTGTCCTGGGTCTTCTCAACGGCAATGGCCGCGGCGACGATCCTGCAGCGCATCCTTCCTTCGAGGAGGAAGGATGGGCCAATACCCTCGCACTGCCGCGTCGCATCACCCTCCAGGGAGGCAAGCTCTTCCAGACTCCGCCGCGCGGCCTGCCGGATGCCATCCGCCAGTCAGAGCGCGCCCGCTCCTGGGTCGGCGTAATGGATGTCCCGGAAGGCTCCTCCGTCACCGTCACCTTGCTCGACGGCAACGGCAAGCCCGCGGCAGTCATCACCCATGCTGGCAGCACACTGACCTTAGATCGTTCCATGGGCACTGCTTTCGATTCCTATTTCAAGGACTCGGCTCCTGCCGTAGCGCATTTGGCTGAGGGTGATTCCGATTCCCTCACCGTCGTGGTCGACGGTGCCACCGTAGAGGTCTACGCCGACGGCGGCCAGGTAGCCATGGGCTCCCGCGTCTACTTCGACGGCGGTTGCTCTGATCTCCAGGTCGAGACCGCCGGTGAGGCCGTCATCGAGCAATCCTGGCAGCGCAAAGGCTCGCAGCTCTAAGCGCGACGTGTTTTAACACTCAAAGCGACAATAGGGAAAGGCAGAGCATCTGTGCTCTGCCTTTCCCTATTGTTTGTGCAACCGGCCAGACCTTTGGCCTTGCCCACCGCTATTTAGACTGCGCGCAGACGGTCCAGGCGGGCATGAGCGGTGACCTGCATGGTCTCTGGCAATTTTGCCATGCGCTCAGCAAGCTCTTCCTTTTCAAGGTGGCGGGCAGACGGGCTCATGCCAACCTGCGCGGCAATAGAGGCGCGATCCAGGGTCATCGGATAAGAGATATCAACCGGATCTGCTGCCTGCTCCAGGTAGCCGGCGGCCTGCTCGTACATGCGCTCGATCTTGCCTTCTTCCACGCCCAAGATTCCCAGCGGCTCGCGCAGTTCATCCAGATGGCCGAGGTCCGGAGTCAAGACAATGACCTCGCCGCCTGGACGCAAGATGCGCTGGAACTCCGCTGGGTTGCGCGGGGCAAAGACCACCGATACCGCATCAATGGAATCATCCTGCAGCGGCAACCGCTCCCACACATCCGCCACCACGGCGCCAACGCGCGGATGGCACTTTGCCAGATGCTTGGCAGCATGTGGGGAAATATCCAAACCAACGCCACGGGCCTCAGCGATGGAATCCAAGGTATGTGCTAGGTAATAGCCGGTGCCGGCACCGACTTCAAGCAGCATAGGCTCGGCAGTCTCAGGCAACTCGTTGGCATCAAGTGCGTCCTGCACTGCGCCAGTGACAGCCTCCACAAATGGGGCGAAGTGGCCCAAAGACAAGAAGGTCTCACGCGCGGAAACCATCTCACTGGAATCGCCCTTATGCTTTAGCCCTGCCCCGGGGGCAAGGGTGACATAGCCTTGTTTGGCCACATCAAAAGAGTGCCCAGACTCAGAGACGAGACGAGCAAAATCGTCGGCGCCGCTTAGCGCGGTGCCATCGTTTGGGTCGGCCAGAACATCGATGACGTGTGAAAGCATGCCTTAAAGACTAGCTGGAAACTTCGGTCAGCAATGAACCAAGTTCCGCAGCCTCCTCTTTTGTGAGCTCCACAACAATACGGCCACCACCATCGGAGGGGATTCGCATGACAATTTTGCGGGACTCCTCAACCGCTTCCATTGGCCCACCTGTCGTGCGTGGCTTCATAGCTGCCATAGCTGTACCGCTCCTTTGGGATGTAAAATTTTTGGGTTACCCAAACCACTCTACGCCTTTATTGCTAGTCAAGGGGCGGTTACGAAATTGGTCTAGCTGTTTCGCCCTCGCTTCGGTAGCGCTTTTCTACCTCCGCCAGCAAGGCATCCACCTGGGATTGGCGGTATCCATGGGAAACGACGTCGAACTTGATGTCATCAAAGTTGCCATCTTGAAGCGCTCGCTGATTGTTTGCCAACACATCGCGTTTTTCATCAAGATCGTCTAGCACTTCCCCCCGCCCAAAAATCGAGCCCCACGCCCATGTCCCTAAAACCACCAACGCGAGCAGAACGACGATAAGCAAAATCCACGACAGCATGGGCTAAAGCTTACCGCCGGATGGTTCACGTTGAGCAACAGGACCTATTACTCCGTCGCGTGACAAAATCGTGCGCGCGACCACCTCAGCCATGGGCGCAAGCTCATGCAGCGGCCGGTTGCGGTGGATGCGCTCGCCAAGGTCTACTTCGGCGATGGAAGAAACACCGCAGCGCTTAGCGACGTCGATAAGCAGCCCGGCTTCCACCCCGTAGCCATCAACAAATGGCAATGCCCGAGCCAGCGACGTGCGCAGCGCATATTCGCCACCCAAGGGCTGTGCGATATCTCCGAGCTCCGGGAAGAAGGTGCGCAGCAAAGGCTTAGCGGTCAACTCCGTGACCCGCCCGCCGCCGCTTGGGGCACCGTTGAAGGTACGACGATAAGTAGCTTTGACCATCTGGATCTCTGGATCCGCAAACGGCGCAGCCAACTGCGCGACCATCCCTGGACACGCAGACTCCAAGTCGGCATCAACGAAGACCACGATGTCACCTTGCGCTGCGGCGACCCCGCGCCAGAGGGATTCACCCTTGCCCGGCCGCGGCGCAATCTCCGGCAGGATTTCGCGCCAGTTGTATACCTTTGCTCCGGCAGCGGCAGCGCGCTGCGCGGTGTGATCCGTGGAGTCAGCATCGACAACGATGACCTCCATTGGGTCATCTGCCAAACAGGCTCGTACCACGTTCGCGACGGTTGCTTCCTCGTTGAGCGCTGGGATGATGACAGAAACGCTCATGCGAGCCCACGGGTGGTGTTCAGCGGGGCCATCGTGCCTTCGATAGCTGCGGTCATACGAATGACGTCGAGGGTCTCCGCGACCTCGTGGACGCGGAAAGCGGCCACACCATGCGCCGCCGACCACGCGGTTGCGGCCAATGTCCCTGCCACGCGCTTGCCGACGCCGCGGTCCAAAGTCTCGCCTACGAAGTCCTTGTTAGACAACGCCATCAGTACCGGCCAGCCCGTGGCAACAACCTCGTCGATGCGGCGCAGCAACTCCAGCCCGTGAAAGGTGTTCTTGCCAAAGTCGTGGGTTGGGTCGATAAAGACCAGCTCCTCCGGGCACCCCAGGCTCGCCGCCTTTTCTGCCAGAGCAGTCGTCTCCGCGATGACATCCGCTACGACGTCGTCAAAGTGCACGCGGTGTGGGCGCGTGCGTGGGGTGACGCCGCCCGTATGCGAGCAGACATAGCCGACCTTATGTTCTCCGGCGACTTCGATGAGCTCAGGGTCCCAGCCCGCCCATGTGTCATTGATGAGCGTCGCCCCGGCTGCGATGGCGGCTTCAGCAACGCTTGCGCGCCATGTATCTACTGAGATGGTGACATCCGGGTAGCGCTCGTGCGCCGCGGCAATCGTGGGAACCACGCGCTCGATCTCTTCCTGCGCGTCCACGGCTTCGCCGGGCCCTGCCTTCACGCCACCGATGTCGACGATGCTGGCACCCTGCTCGATCACCTCGGCACAGCGGCGAAGGGCCTCAGCTTCGGCGAAAGTTGCGCCCTTGTCATAGAACGAATCCGGCGTGCGATTGACAATTGCCATCACCTGCGCCAACTTGGCGCTACGCGGATTAGCGCTCATCACGAATCCGCTTATCGCTCATCACCTTGTGCGAGTTCACGATATGTGCGACCGCTTCGTCGACGTCATCAGTAAGCAGGAACAAGTCCATGTCTGATGCGCCGATAAGGCCGCGTGCTGCCATGGTGGACTTCATCCACTCCAGGAGGCCGGACCAGTACTCGGTGCCCATCAGAACGATTGGATAGTTGGTGACCTTTCCGGTTTGCACCATGCAGGCCACCTCAAAGAACTCGTCCATGGTGCCCATGCCACCGGGCAGACAGATGAAAGCCTGGGAATACTTCAAGAACATCGTCTTGCGGGCAAAGAAGTAACGGAAGTTCAATCCCAGATCGACGTATTCGTTAAGTCCCTGTTCATGCGGAAGCTCGATGCCAAGGCCTACCGAAAGGCCTTTCTCCTCATAAGCACCACGATTCGCAGCCTCCATTAGTCCTGGGCCGCCACCGGTGATGACCGCGTACTGGGCATTGGTTAGCGCTTTGCCCACGCGAACGCCCAAGTCGTATTCCGGCGCGCCCTCTCCCAGACGTGCGGAGCCAAAGACGGTGACAGCCTTCGGCAGCTTTGCCAAAGCATCAAACCCTGAGACGAATTCCCCCTGGATGCGCAGAACCCGCCACGGGTCCGCGTGCTGCCATTCGTGGTCGGCCCCGGATTCCAGCAGGCGCTGGTCATAGGTTGAGGTCTGATCGCCCTCGGTGCGCAGCAATAATGGTCCGCGCAGGGTGCGATTACGTTCTGGCGACATTTTGGTTAGGCCTCCTTGGCGTTTGCGCCGCTTAAATACTCAATCAAAGCATCGGACACGGAAGTAATTTGCGCAATTGGAACCTGCTCGTCTTTCTTATGTGCAAACCCTGGATCACCCGGGCCAAAATTCACGGCCGGAGTGCCCATCTCGGAAAAACGAGCAACGTCAGTCCAGCCGTATTTCGCACGGAAGTTACCGCCGACGGCGTCGACAAGCGCGCGAGCGGCGAGCTGGCCCAGTCCTGGAAGGGCTGCGGAGGATTCGTCATCAACCTCAATGGTGATGTTTTCATGCTCTCCGATAACCTCGCGCATATGCGCCATGGCCTCGCACAAGCTCCGGTCTGGCGCGAAGCGGAAGTTCACAAACATCCATGCCTCATCTGGAATGGTGTTGGTTGCTACTCCGGATTCCAGATGCACGATGTTGAGACCTTCCTTATAGGTACAACCATCAATGGTGACCTCGCGCGGAGCGTAGTTCGCCACGTTGACCATGATCGGTGCCAGTTTATGAGCAGCATTAGACCCCAGCCAGGCACGCGCGGAATGAGCGCGGGTTCCGTGCGCCGTGATGCGGAGACGGATGGTACCCTGGCAGCCGGCCTCGATCATGGCGCCGGAAGGCTCTCCCAAAAGAGCTAGATCGCCGTGCAGCCACTCGGGGTGGTCTTTTTGCAGATGTCCCAGCCCATTAAATTCCGAGGAGACTTCCTCCCCCTCGTAAGCAATGACTGTTAAGTCATGGGCGAGGTCGGGGGCGTCGTAAAGCGCAGCAAAAGCGTGCAGGTACACGGCCATGCCAGACTTCATATCGACGGTGCCACAGCCCCACATGACATCGCCTTCCATGTGGTGGGGAACGTTATCCGCCAGCGGGACGGTATCGATGTGGCCAGCCAGAATCACGCGGGATTCGAGCCCGCGATTGGTGCGGGCGCAGACGGTGTTTGCGTATCGCAGCACTTCGATCTTGTCATTATCAAGGCCCCGTAGGGCTGCCTCTATTGCATCGGCGATCTCCTCCTCATGGTGAGAGGGGCTCGGGATGTCTACGAGCGCTTTGGTCAATTCGATTGGGGAGGCAAAGAGATCTAAAGTCACAAAGCGCCATCGTAGCGACCTTGCACGATGGCTGCATTGTGTAATATACCTCTCAATACTTTGTTCTAAATCACAAAAGGTGCATTGATATGGCAGAAACCTCACAGCAGCTCAAGACACGCCACCTCACGATGATGGGGCTCGGGTCTGCGGTTGGCGCAGGCCTCTTTCTAGGCGTTGGCCTGGGAATCCAAATGTCCGGTACCTCGGTTCTGCTTTCCTATGCAGTCGCCGGCCTCTTGGTCGGCGCCATCATGTGGATGCTCGGCGAGATGGCAGCAGCCCGCCCCTCGCTAGGATCCTTTTCCACCTATGCCGGCCAAGCTTTTGGCAATTGGGCACGCTTTACCCTGGGCTGGTTGTTCTGGTTCATGCTAGTGATGGTGATGGGAGCCGAGATTACGGGCGCTGCCGCAATTATCGCCTCCTGGTTTAACATCGCGGCGTGGATTCCCGCCCTTATCGCAGTCTCCTTCTTCGCGGTGGTCAACTTTGCAGCTGTTCGTGGATTCGGCGAGTTCGAATTCTGGTTCGCCATCATCAAGGTGGCCGTCATCCTAGCTTTCCTGGCAGTGGGCGTACTGATGCTGATTGGCGTGCTGCCAGGCTTCAACGGCGACCTCGCAAGCACCAACTTCACG
The DNA here is from genome assembly GCF_001807365.1 of Corynebacterium sp. HMSC06G04. Lineage (NCBI taxonomy): Bacteria > Bacillati > Actinomycetota > Actinomycetes > Mycobacteriales > Corynebacteriaceae > Corynebacterium > Corynebacterium sp. HMSC06G04. The sequence continues at coordinate 27,209 of NZ_KV788589.1, forward strand.
GAGAACTTCCTTCCGAATGGCATGCCGGGCTTTGCTTCCGGATTGCTCGCCGTTGCATTCGCCTTCGGCGGTATTGAGATGGTAACCATCGCCGCCGCCGAGTCGGAGGATCCTGCACGCAACGTCGCGACCGCCGTGCGTGCGGTTATCTTCCGCATCATGGTCTTCTACATTGGCGCCATCGTGGTCATCACCATGGTTTTGCCATTTAAATACATCCAAGATGCCGATGCAGCCGCCGATTCCCCATTCACCCTGGTGCTAGAGGCCGCGCAAATCCCATTCGCCGCGGGCTTTATGGAAGTCATCATCGCTTTGGCCCTGCTTTCTGCATTCAACGCGCAGATCTACTCCACCTCCCGCGTAATTTTCGACATGGCTAAGGACGGCTCGGCACCGGCTATCTTTAAAAAGCAGAACCCATCGGGCTCCCCAGTCTTCGCCGTCATCTTGTCCATGCTTTTCGCATTCGGCTCCGTGCTGCTGCAGTTCTGGAATCCGCCAGGACTTCTGTCCTTCCTCTTCAATGCAGTCGGCGGCTGCCTGCTAGTGATCTGGACCTTCGTGGTTTTGTCCTACTTGAAGCTGCACCCAATCATGAAGAAGAACGGTGAGCTTTCCGCCGTCGAGGTCATCGCCTACCCGGTTCTGCCATGGGCCACCCTGCTGGCGATTGCCGCATTGGTTGTTCTCATGCTCTTCGACCCATCCGCACGCAACCAGGTCCTTGCAGTGAGTGCGCTGACCGTCGTGCTCATCGTTGCGTCCCGCCTCACAAAACCTCGCCAAGTAAACACGGTGTCGAAGTAGCTGTGTATGCTCTAGCGGTGAAAGAAATGGCCTAGTTTTCGCTAGGCTCTACCCCGCATTTGTGAAGGTTTTTCCTAAAGCTATGACTTCTGCATCCGCACGCGGCCTTGCCACCCTTACCCACGATGGGACCGTTCTCGACGTGTGGTTCCCCGCCGTTCATATCGGCGATGACGCCCCGGTAACCGAGTCCGGCACCACTCGCTTGGAAGAGACCCCTCAGCAGTTCGCCGCCTTGGCGGGCCCGGATGAGGAGCGCGGCGTCGCCCGCGTGGCGGTTGAGACCGCCATTAAGGACTTGGATGATGCGCCGCTGGACGCATATGACGCATACCTGCGCCTACACCTGCTCTCGCACCGTGCCGTCAAGCCGCACGGTCTGAACATGGACGGCATCTTCGGACTTCTGGCCAACGTTGTGTGGACCAACTACGGCCCATGCGCTGTGGCTGACTTCCAGATGATCCGCGGCCGCCTGTCCTCCCGCGGCCCGGTCACCGTCTACTCCGTAGACAAGTTCCCGCGCATGGTGGACTACGTTGTGCCAACCGGCGTGCGCATCGGCGATGCTGACCGCGTCCGCTTGGGCGCTCACCTGGCTGAGGGCACCACCGTCATGCACGAAGGCTTCGTCAACTTCAATGCTGGCACCCTGGGCGCCTCCATGGTCGAAGGCCGCATCTCTGCAGGAGTTGTTGTCGGTGACGGCTCCGATATCGGCGGCGGCGCCTCCATCATGGGCACGCTTTCCGGTGGCGGCAAGGAAGTCATCTCCATCGGTGAGCGCTGCCTGCTCGGCGCTAACTCCGGTATCGGCATATCGCTTGGCAACGACGCAGTTGTCGAAGCCGGCCTCTACGTCACCGCCGGCACGAAGGTAAGCGTCTTCGGAAAGGTTGCCGAGGCACTGGGCGTGGAGGAAGGCTCCACCGTCAAGGGCTCCCAGCTCTCCGGCGCATCGGGCTTCCTGCTGCGCCGCAACTCCGTTTCCGGCGCCGTTGAGGCCACCGAATGGAAGTCTGATGCAATCGCTCTCAACGAGGATCTGCACAAGAACTAAGCCCGCCGACTCGTGGATTTAGTCATGGCTTAAACTATTCGGGTGACCGATAGCAATAAATCCACGCAAAATCTTGGCAAAGGCCTCAAGGTCCGCCATCTGACCATGATGGGCCTGGGCTCCACCATCGGCGCCGGTCTCTTCCTCGGAACCGGCGTCGGCATCTCGGCTGCAGGCCCTGCCGTCCTCCTCGCCTATTGCATCGCAGGCTTATTAGCCATCTTGGTAATGCAAATGCTCGGCGAGATGGGTACCGTCATCCCCGCCTCCGGCTCCTTTTCCGAATATGCCGAACACGGCATCGGCCGCTGGGCAGGCTTTACACAAGGCTGGATTTATTGGCTAGCCACCGTGGCCGTGCTGGGCGCTGAGATCACCGGCGCCGCCGGCTTCATCGGTTCTTGGTTCGGTGTTTCCCCATGGATTCCCGCGGCTATTTGCGTGGCGTTCTTTGGAATCGTGAACCTGCTGCGCGTTCGACTCTTCGGCGAGTTTGAGTACTGGTTCGCCGCCATCAAGGTCCTCGTCATCGTGGCCTTTTTGATTGTCGGCTTCCTGCTTATTTTTGGTCTTCTGCCTGGGCATGAAGCAATTGGCACCAAGGTCTTTTTGGATGACGGCTTCATGCCGAATGGCTTGGGCGGCGTCGCCGCTGGCCTGCTCGCCGTGGCATTCGCTTTCGGCGGCATTGAGGTCGTCGCCATCGCGGCGGCTGAGTCTGAAGATCCGGAAAAGTCCTTGGTCAACGCCGTTCGCACGACCATCCTGCGCATCTCGGTGTTCTACTTGGGCTCCGTTTTGGTAATTACCTTTCTGCTTCCCTACTCCTCGCTGGGTAACGCTGATACCGCGGCGCAATCGCCATTCACTCAGGTTCTCGACCATGCAGGAATTAAGGGCGCTGCGGGATTCATGGAAGTCATCATCGTGTTGGCACTGCTTTCCGCATTCAATGCTCAGATCTACGCTTCCTCCCGCATGATGCACTCGCTGGCCTCTCGCCACGAAGCACCGAAGATCTTCACGAAGACCAATGCACAGGGTGTTCCGACGCACGCGATTGCGCTTTCGGTCATTCTCTCGGTCATCATGGTCGTGCTCAACTATGCCGACACCGGCTGGTTGTTGTCCTTCATGCTCAATGCGGCGGGCGCCTCCCTGCTCATCGTGTGGGTCTTCATCGCGGTCAGCCAGCTGCGCCTGCGCCGCCAGCTTGAGGCCATTCACCCGCTGCCCATCCGCATGTGGGCTTTCCCGTACCTGACGTGGTTTGCATTGGCCGTCTTCGCAGCGATTGCGGTACTCATGCTGACTGACGCCTCCGCTCGCGTCCAGCTACTGTCCGCCGGTGCGATGTTCGTCGTCCTTGCGTTTGCGGGCGTACTCAACGCCAAGGCGCGCGGCATTTCGCCTACTTCGACGCTGCCGCTGCCGGACGTCGCCAAGCCCTAGCGATTCGCCTCGAATAATCCCCGGGCCAGCTGTTTCCTTCCAAACGCTGACCCGGGGATTTGACGTTTTGCGGCACCACTCTTGACATGATGACAATGATCCTTTACATTTAGGGATGTAAGCACGACATAGAAACTTGAAAGCTTTACATCATGCCCGAACACTCCAATATGGTTCGCAAGTGGCGTCGATGGCTGGAAATGACCCAGGCAGACCTCGCCGCTGAGGTAGGCGTTTCCCGGCAGACCATCGCGAACATCGAAAAAGGTAACTACTCGCCTTCCGTGTACTTGGCACTAGACATCTGCAAGGTGCTCGGCAAGTCCGTGGAAGAAGTCTTCAACAACAACCCAGAAAGCGTGAACGATAATGGCTAATAACAACGATGGCTTCTTTGCCAACCTGACCTTCAAAGAGATTGCAAGCTACTCGCTCGATGAGTTCGAAGAGGAAACCTACTTCAAGACCTATGCCATTGGCTACACCACTGCCTTGTTTACCGTCTACTGCGTGTCCGCGCTATTAGCGTGGGTCCTGCCGGGCCGACTTTCCTTGTGGAGCCTCTCGCCCATCGTCGCGCTCGCGATTGCAGAATTTGTCTCGGCGCATTGGATGAAAAAGCGTGTTCCGCGTCCGAACAAGATGCGTTCTTGGACAGGCATAATCTTGATGCTGGTCCCCACCATTGCGCTTTTCGCTGGACTCGCTATGAAACTCAGCATCGACAGCGATTTCGACAACGGTCTCGTAATCGGCGCATTCACAGGTATAGCTGCGGTACTCATCCTCGGTCCCATTTTCCTAAAGTGGCAAAATGGCCGCGACCAGCAGCGCTTGGACAGCCAGCTAGAGGGCTAATCAAGAGGTTCCTCACCATCTGGCTTCCTAGTCCCCTCGTGTGACACTCCTCTTTTGGTCCTTTTGCTCGGCGCCCTTTGCCGGGGGAAAGGACCAAACAGCTCGTTTTCAGCGGCCGTCGAGAGAGCCCAACCTGGGCCAGCCAGCTTAAGCCGGCTCGGTGTGCTCGACCAAGACTGGGGCCTTCGGGCTAGAGCGGAAGGTCCACAGCTTATTAATGATGAAGTTAATCGGCATCGCAAGCAGGATGGATCCCGCAGTAGCCCAGTAAAACTTGGTGCGTAATCCAGTGGAATTATCGAAAATATCCGTGGGTAGACCAACCGGCGAATTCGGGTTCATAAACAAGGTCAAAAGCAAAAGGCTGACGACATACGCCCCCAGTCCCGCAACAAGAAACGCAACGTAGCCCCGAAGCCAGGAGACCTTTTCCACCGATTTGAAAGTCCACATGCGATTGAGCTGGTAGTTCCAGGTATTCGCTACGAGGAAAGCGATGGTCTGAAACACGTGGTACCAACGAACATGGAACGCGGAACCGAAAAGATTCACAAAGGGGTCATCGGGCGTAATGCCACTGGTGGCTAGTGCAATTTTGACTGCGATGTATGACACCGCCAGGTTGACCACCGTGCCCGATCCGCCGACCATGCCAAACTTGATAAATTGGCCCATATTGGACGCAAAACGCCCAGCGGCAACTGATGAGCTCACGCGTTCCTCTTTCCGGTTAATCGATAACTAAATCAGGTTACCGCCCAATTGCCGCAAAGTGGAAAATTCGCGGCGTGTGCCGGATAACGGATCTGCAAACTCTAGGCGGTGCGCCACGAGTTGGAGAGGCGAGGAAAAGTCGTAGAGGTTGAGTCCGCGGTCTACCGGGTAGGTGTCGTCGCCTTGGATGGGAGCGCCTAAGTAGTTACAGACCACCCGCAGCTGGTGGGTATGCCCCGTGTGCGGAATGAGCGAGGCCGTATAGCCGTGTGCCTCCACTTGGGTCAACGTGGGCGTACCGCCGAGCGAGACTTGGCGGCTACCTTTGACCTTGTGCATGGAAAGCTCAACCGTTCCGGAGTATTCCAGGCAGGCAGAAAGGCGCGCATGGTAGGTCTTGGTTACTTTGCGCTCAGCAAAAAGCCTCTGATACCTCCCGCGTGTGCGAGGGTTGCGTGAGCACACCACTACCCCGGCAGTCAGGCGGTCGAGGCGGTGCAGCGGCACAATGTCATCTTCACCGAAATCCACGCGCAGGCGTGTCTGTAGGGTCTCGCGCACCAATCGCCCATTGCTGGTCGTGGGTAAAAAGTGTGGCTTGTCCACGACGATGAGGTCGCGGTCTTCATAAAGCACCGTGTAATCGAAGGGAATCGGCTTCTCTTCGGGCACATCAGGGTGATACCAGGCAGGGACCGGACGTGAAAGCGCCATTCCCGCAGGCAGAAGCTGCCCCGGTGAAAACGGCGAATCGCCCGCCGCGGCCGCGAAGTACTCGGTGTCCGCGGGCACGACTGCCTGCAGGACTACTTTGCGCGGAGAAATCCCCTCGCGGGCTGGCGGGCGATAGGTCACGGGCTAGTTGTCAGCAGCAAGGCGGGCCACAGCGGCATCGATACGCTCATCAGTGCCGTTCAAGCCGATGCGCACGAACTTATCACCCGATGGGCCATAAAAGTCACCCGGGGCAACCAAGATTCCGCGCTCGGCCAGCCAATCTACGGTAATGCGGCACTGCTCATCGCGGGTCGCCCACAGGTACATGCTGGCCTCAGAGTGCTCGATGCGAAAGCCGGCGCCAGTTAGTGCGCGCAGGAGCTTAGCGCGGCGGGCGGCATAGTGGCGCACCTGCAGCGTCGCAGAATCGTCGTCGTTTAGCGCTTCAACCATCGCAGCCTGAATCGGCCCTGGAACGATAAGGCCTGCGTGCTTGCGCAGCTCGAGAAGCTCCGCGATAAGCGCCTCATCACCCGCGAAAAAGCCCGTGCGATAAGAGGCCAGGTTATGGGACTTCGACAACGAGTGCATCGCGATAAGACCCGTGTTATCGCCGTCAGTCACGCGCGGATCCAAGATGGAAACCGGCTTCTTCTCGTCGTCCCATGCCAACGCCAAGTAGCACTCGTCAGAGGCCACAATGACGTTGTTCTCACGCGCCCATGCCACCACGGCACGCATCTCTTCCACGGTCTTTACTCGGCCGGTCGGGTTCGACGGCGAGTTGATAAAGGCCAGCTCTGCATCGCCAAAGTCGCGAGGATCGTCCGCGCGCTCTGGGTGTGCGCCAGCAATCAGCGCGCCCACCTCGTAAGTCGGATAAGCCACGGAAGGGATGATGACGCGCTGGCCGCGCATGCCCAGCAGCGTCGGCAGCCAAGCGATAGACTCCTTCAAGCCGATTACCGGCAGTACGCCGAAGGAGGAAGGTTGAGTGCCCGTGCGGCGGGCAACATTACCGCGGATGGCTTCCTGTAGCTGCGCAGTGCCCGCCGTGGTGGGATAGCCGGGTGCCTCCGCGTTCGAAGCCATCGCCAGCTGCACGCCCGGAGCTACCGGATCGACCGGGTTGCCCACGGAAAGATCCACGATGCCATCTGGGTGCGACTGAGCCTTCTTCTTCGCCTCAGCAAGCGAGTTCCACGGAAAGTCCGGCAGGCTATTTCCAAGCGGTTGACGAGCCATTCTTAGGTCAAGCTCCTTATTTACAAGGTAGGCAGCGGGAAAAGTTAAAGCCCGGACCCAAATGCGTGAGGTCCGGGCAGCAGAAATTAATCCTGGTTCTGCGGAGGCAGGGCCGCAATCATTGGAGCGTCGAAGTCCTGTGGACCAAGCGCTGCAGCACCACCCGGGGAGCCAAGATCATCAAAGAACGCAGCGTTAGCGTCGTTGTAATCAATCCACTCATCCGGAACGTCATCCTCGTAGAAGATTGCCTCAACTGGGCAAGCAGGCTCACAAGCGCCGCAGTCTACGCACTCGTCAGGATGGATGTACAGGGAGCGCTTGCCTTCGTAGATGCAATCGACGGGGCACTCTTCAACGCAAGCGCGGTCCATCACATCGACGCATGGCTGCGCGATAGTGTAAGTCATGAGGTGCTAAAACTCCTGTTTTCACGGGTTTTGGGATGTCTAACAGTATGTCACTTTTGGACAAAAAATGGGAAAATTCCGCCCCCGATTCCGGCGATTAACAGCAGGAGCGAAAGAATATTATTGGCCAGCCACATATCGCCGGTCACGACCACACCCAGCACGAATGCGAAGTATCCCAGCAGCCAAGCCGCCAAAGGAACAAGCCCGATGTAGGCATTATCACTCCAGAGCCTTGCTGTGCGCGTGAGCACTGTATTAAACCACCAGGCTAGAACGATCGTGATGGGAAAAGCCACGCTCGTCCCACCCGGCAGCGGCAACCTGGCGGTGAGGTAGACAACTTCTAGAACCAGGGAGGTCAGCGCGCCTAGGCACAGCCAGGCCAGGCCGGTTATCTGCTCGCCGCGTGAGTATTCATTCAAAATCACAGGCCCTCCAGCAGCGCTTCTGCAGGCTCGCCCTGCCCCAGCTGGTAGTGCTCAGCACGCAACAACGGCATAACAAGGAGGTTGGACAGGCCATATGCGCTTGGCGACGCCGCCGGGTCCCCAATGGCCGCCGCAGCCGCTACCGGGTTCGTCTGGGTCACTGTGGAGTCAGCCACCCAAATCTGCGTGGCATGGGCGACCATGGCGCGACGCTTGGCGGCTAGCGCGGCATCGTCAAGCCGGTATTCCACGTCAGCGCCCTCGTTGGTGAAATTGTCGAGGTAACCCCGGTCCGGCTTTCGCCAGCCCTCCGGTGCGCCGATGGTTTCAAGCGCGCTGTAGTGCGCACCACGTTCGAAGATTGCCCACCAGATGCGCTGGTCTGGTGCTGCGGCCGCGTGGACTGCCTGGTGCACGGCGATGTGGTCCGGGTGGCCATAGCCGCCGTCCGGTCCGTATGTCAGCACGATATGCGGGCGAAGCTGCGCAAAGTGCTCGCGCAACAAGTCTGCCGCCTCGTCAATGCGGCGCACCAAGGCACGCGGATTCTCGTGAGCCGGTGAGCCCTCCATGCCGGAATCGCGGAAGAAGCCAAAGCCGCCGAGTTGAATACCGTGGACGCCCAAGATATCGAGGGCGTCGGAAAGCTCACGTGCCCTGAAACCGCCTAGCTGGTCTGCATTGCACAGGCCTTGATAAGGCGTGCCAATGACCTCGCCTTCCTCGCCGAGCGTGGCCGTGATGACCGTGACCTCGGCGCCCCTTGCAGCCATGTCAGCGAGCGTTCCGCCGGTAAAAAGCACCTCGTCATCTGGGTGAGCATGTACGGCCACCACGCGGTAACCGCGCAAATCATTATTTTTCATCTTTCCTCCACATCGGTGCCGTAATAAGCCCTGCATCCCAATCTTCGATGCGTTGACCGGGCCCAAGGATACCCCTGCCCAAAGCATGGATACGCACCTCGTCCATCAAAGGTACGTAAAGCACCTCGTCAGAATTGAGTTTGCGGACCTTTTCCAAGGCGGCATCAGGATTGATACGCCCAGACAAGATTTCGCCGCGCATGTCCTCTGCCTCGGCAGGGCAAAAGCCGGAGATATCGCCGGCGCGTACCTCGTCGTTTTCACACATATAGAGGCTCGCCAGACTCTCCGGAGACACGTTTGCATTCTCCCAGGCCACCACGGCATCCACCTCTGCCTCCGGCAGCATCTCGCCGGCAATGGTTTGAGTGCGGTCAGAGACTACCTCTGCACTAATTGCTTGCGCTTCGAGGACGTCGACGATGGTGCTGGCAGCCGCCATAGCTTCCGGATGCGTGGGATCAGCTGCAATGCGCAGCGGCTTGCGGCCCGCGCGCTCGCGAAGTGGCGTCAGGTCTACTTCTTCGTTGACCGGGTTTTGGCCTGGACGCAACTCCGAGGCACGGCCCGCCGCCAGGCGAGCGACCTGGTCGGTCTCAATGAGCGAGGCCAAAGCACGACGCTGGCGTTGCTCTGGCAACGCGCCTTCCCGGGCGGAAAGGTGCAGGCGCAGCTGGCGATTACGGGTCACGGTCCCGGCGTTGACGTTGCTCAGCAAACTGAGGCTCTCCAGCGAGGTTTGTTCCGGAGTAAAGTCCACGAATCCCACCTGGCCCGAGCGCAACATGTTGACCGCCTGACTGGTATCACGGACAGCACGCAGCTGGACGACGTCGACAAGCGCGGGCCCCGCACCCCAGAAGCGGTCGTTGCGATTCAGGGTAATAACTCCCCTGCCGCGATCGACGGCCTCGACGGCATAGCGCCCAGCGGATGCAGGGATGCCGTCGGCAAGAGCTGCCGTGAACTCGGCGTCCTGCAGCAGGTGCGAAGGAAGAAGGTGAGCGAAAAGGCGGTGCCAATCGGATACGCGCTGCTTAAAATCCACCACCACAACGCGCCCTGCCGAGGTCGTGCTGATGTCCTCGATGGCGAAGTAGCCCGCTGGGTCCACCACTCCGGGGTTGGAGGTCATTTGGGTCCACAGGTAGTGAAAGTCACTGCCGCTAATCGGAGTGCCATCGGACCATTGCGCCGGTGAGGCAATCTTGTACACCACGCGCTGGGCAACACCTTTCGGCGGCTCTACCTCCGCCGCGCTGGCCAGCACATCGGAATCCATGTGTTCGCCGTGGAAAGCAGAAGGAAGGACGAGCTCTGCAATCTGGCTGACCAGCTCGCTGTTGTTGGCTACCAGATGCGGATTGAGTCCGCCGCGGAGCGGATCGACGCCGATGGCGACGGTCTCGCGCTCGACGCCGTCCTCTTTTTCCTTCTTCTCGGGCGTCGGCGTTTCGGTCTGGGTGCTCTCGGCAGCTGGCTTGTCCTCGACGGGCGGCGGGCCTGGATTGGCCATGCACGAGGTGAGCACGCAAAGTGATGAGGCAACCACTGCCGCGCCAAGCTTTCGCACTTTGATACCGCCCTTCTACCTAGATCTGAAACCACTTTAGTCGGAGGGCCGGCATTGCTTGGAATCTGACGCTGTGTTTACGGCGCTCTCCAGCTGCATTCGAACCATCGAGTAGCTCTCTTGGGTGCCTTTTGGCGCCCTTCGATGGTTCGAATGCAGGTTGTTTTAATACATGAAGAAATGTGGATTGAGAAGCCGCAAGACCGCCAGGTGCCACGTACCAGTTTGCTGATGAGGAGCACTGCCAAAATCCGGTTGGTCCGCAGTACGAACTTGCTCGATGATGGCTGGGAGATGATGCGCCACGCAATGCCCCGTGTAGCGCAAGGTGCGCCACCCGCGAAGCACGGCGTCATTGTTCTTCCAGTGATCCTTTATCCAGGTATCCAGTGCTGAGTGAAATTTCCGACCATTAATTTCGATGGCAATTCGCTTGTCCTTTAATACGATGTCCCATGTATAAACACCGATGAAGTAATTGCACTCAACGTCCATTCCCGCATCTTGTAATCCGCGGGCCACCTTAATTTCCGCCGAAGAATCGGTGAATAGGACTGCTTCTGACAACGCTTCCTGCGTTCTCGAGTCTAGGCGAGCAAGCTTTCTTCTATCTTCTTCAAGCCGCGTTCTGCTACGTCGTCCTCGGTAGACCGCTTCGAGCATTTCTACTGCTTGAGTGCGCTCTGCAAAAGCCGCGGCCGCGAGCGGATTGTGTACTTTAAGACCTTCATATTCAAAGTGGTCTCTGACTTGGCTGCGTTTATAGGTAAACAGTGCACCGCTTCGCATCTTGTGTGGGCCTGCCACGATGACTGGAAAACTAAGGTCTTGTTCACTCAGCAATTGAGCTGCTGTATTCCCCGTTGCGCAACATCCGTGCTTGGCTGTTAGCAACGTGAGGACATCCCGCGGGTTCGGTTTACCCCACACATAAATCCCGCGAGCAATTTTTGTTATTTCCCCCGAGCGCACGCGGGCAGCTATTTTCGATCGACTAAGCCCCGATACTGGTTGCATGCTTGCCCCTCCCCCTTGCATTGGCATCATCCAGTTTCGATGCTCAAGCTAGCACGAGAGAAAGCAACCTGCATTCGAACCATCGAGTGGCTCTTTTGGGCGCCTTTTGGCGCCCTTCGATGGTTCGAATGCAGGTTTTCTGGCAAAAGAAAAAGCGTGACCCCAAAACGGCCGCGCTTTAATCTCCTAAGCGTTACTTGTTGAGCTGCTTCGCACGGGAAGCTGCACGCTTACGGTCGGTAGCGGAAAGCTCGACCTTACGCACTCGCATGACGTTCGGAGCAACCTCGACGCACTCGTCGTTGCCACAGAACTCAAGCGCCTCGTCCAGGGAAAGGGTACGCGCCTTTGCCAGGGTGACGGTTGCGTCTGCGGTGGCAGAACGCATGTTGGTCAGCTTCTTTTCCTTGGTGATGTTGATGTCCATATCCTCATCACGGTTGTTAGCGCCAACGACCATGCCCTCGTAAGCCTCCATGCCTGGCTCGACGAAGAACTCGCCGCGGTCAGCCAGCTGCTGCAGTGCGTATGCGGTGATCTGGCCGGAGCGGTCAGCAACCAGGGAGCCGGTCGGACGGGACTTGATCTCGCCTGCCCAGCTATCCAGGCCATCGGCGATGGAGTTAGCGATACCTGCACCGCGGGTCTCGGTCAGGAACTGGGTGCGGAAGCCGATGAGGCCACGCGCCGGAACGCGGAAGATCATGCGTACCCAGTCACCCTCGCGAACGTCCATGGACTGCATCTGGCCCTTGCGGGTAGCCAGCAGCTGGGTAACGGCGCCCTGGTACTCGGAAGGAGTATCGATGGTGAGCATCTCGTATGGCTCCATGGTCTTGCCATCGACAACCTGGGTAACAACCTGTGGCTTACCCACGGTCATCTCGAAGCCCTCTCGGCGCATGTTCTCAATCAGAACGGACAGCGCCATCTCGCCGCGGCCCTGTACCTCCCAAGCGTCAGGACGCTCGGTCGGCAGAACCTTCAGGGACACATTACCGATAAGCTCCTGGTCCAAACGAGCCTTGACCATACGTGCGGTCAGCTTGTCGCCACCGCCCTGGCCAGCCATTGGGGAGGTGTTAACGCCGATGGTCATAGAGATTGCCGGCTCATCAACGTGAATCTGCGGCAGAGCAACCGGGTTTTCAACGTCAGCGATAGTATCGCCAATCATGATCTCTGGGATACCGGAGATGGCGACGATGTCGCCGGCAATAGCCTCGGTCTCTGGCTGGCGCTCGAAGCCGACGGTACGCAGCAGCTCGGCAACCTTAACGTTCTTGACAACCTCGTTGCCGTCCTCATCCCAGGAGATCCAGGCAACCTGCTGGCCCTTCTTGATCTTACCGGAGTAGATACGCAGCAAAGCGATACGGCCGAGGAAGTCAGAGGAGTCAAGGTTGGCCACGTGCGCCTGCAACGGGCCGTCGACGGAAGCGGATGGCTCCGGCAGAACCTCGTAGATGACGTCGAAGAGCGCCTGCAGGTCCTCAGCCGCAGGAACGTTGCCGTCGCCTGGGTTCTCGGTGGAAGCCTTGCCCTCACGGCCAGAAGCGTAGAGTACCGGCAGATCCAACAGTGTTTCTGCAGCAGCAGCTGCTTCCTCATCCTCTAGGCCGGAGGCGATTTCCAGCAGGAGGTCGTGGGACTCGTTGACAACCTCGTCGATACGAGCGTCTGGGCGGTCGGTCTTGTTAACGCAGATGATGACCGGCAGCTTGGCTTCCAGAGCCTTGGTCAGAACGAAGCGGGTCTGTGGCAGCGGGCCTTCGGAGGCGTCGACAAGCAGCACGACGCCGTCAACCATGGAGATACCGCGCTCGACCTCGCCACCGAAGTCGGCGTGGCCTGGGGTGTCGATGACGTTGATGATGAGGTCGCCGCCGTCCTTGCCCAGACCCTTGCGGTGAATAGCGGTGTTCTTCGCCAGAATGGTAATGCCGCGCTCGCGCTCCTGGTCATTGGAGTCCATGACGCGGTCCGTGTGCTCGCCGTGGTCACCGAAGGCGCCGGACTGCTCCAGCATGCCGTTGACGAGGGTGGTCTTACCGTGGTCAACGTGGGCGACGATGGCGACGTTACGGAACTCGGTATTAGTCACTGGTGGGGTGCTCCTTAAAAGCAAAGTTGGAACGCTTAAGCGCAAGATTTTGAACGGGGTCTAAATATACTCTGCAAGTTTGCAATTTGCAGCATTGGAACACCCCACTGAAGCGGGAAACCGCAGGAGCCAGCGTTTTGTAACAAATCTATAACCCCGGACGAAAGACGGGTTGAGACACACTTTCGCTTTAGAAACTGGCTTGACCGCAAGAAAAAAGTGAATATTGTTACCAGAGATACTATTGTGACCAATGTGCCGAGTGTTATTGTCAAACATCTCGCACCCATTTCCGTCTCCTACACCCAATTCAAGGAATCTGATAATCGTGAGCACCTCGAGCACCGCACCTAGCTCCGAGCACAACAACGGACGCCGCCTCCGCGCGAGCTCCGGCATGATTGCTGCCGCTACCGCGGCGCTCATCGGTCTAGCCACTCCCCTTATCGCACCGGCCCAGGCAGACGCCCCGGACCTGGCCGCGCTGGAGGCACAGGCAATGTCGCACTCCCCGCTGGATTCGCTGGGACGTCCCAATGAGGCAACCCAGAATCGTATCCGCGAATTCGCCGCACAGCCATGGATTCCTAACGACATTCGCAGCGCCATCCTCTCCGGACTTGCTTTCAGCATGGGCCAGGGAGGCGATCCAGGCGTGGAATTGCCAGAGGGCCAAAGCCCGGCATTCCGCCAGTTCTACTGGCCTACCGTCTCCGCAAAATGCATCGGGGGCCAGGGCGATTCCATGGGTTCTGCCATCGCTGTCCCGGGCCCTACCAAGATGCCAGCACCGGGTGCAGGTCCAGGTGAGACAGTCTTCCTCTTCACGGCACTGGGCACTTCCCCTGCAGCTAAGGAGCAGGGCAACATGAAGGTCCAGTGGTTCAACCTGGACACTTTCCAGTCCGGCGTTACCCCGCTTTTCAACAACGGCATCAACGCCGACGGCCCCACCACCGTCTCAGGCCGCGCCACCACGGGCAAGGGCACCGTCGTGGCCATCTTGTCCGGTTCCGTCAACACCCAAGATTCCGCGTGCGCATTCCCGCCAACTGCCGCCTTCCTTGAGGTTAATTAATGAACGTCGATCTACACCCTGTCAAGCAAGAAACCTTTAATACAGCGGAAAACATCAACGTCGATCCAAAGGGTTTCTTGCGCGAGGTCGACACCTACAAAGAAACCGAATTTGGTCTTTACATGGCCCGCGGTGCTAATCATCCGCGCTTTGGCTACCTCGAATCTTGGTTGCTGCCTGAACTGGGCCTGCGTGCGAATATCTTCCACTTCCGGGAAGGGGTTGAGGCACACCAGGACTTCTACTTCGATATCGCTGACATCGATAACAAGGATGGAGTCTGGACTACCCGTGACCTTTACGTCGATCTGGTCTCCAACACAGGCGAGCCAATCGAGGTTCTCGACATCGACGAACTGGCCGCAGCCACCTCCGCGGGTTTTATCTCGGCAGAAGAGGCAGAGCGCGCTATGGACCGTACCCTCATCGCGGTCGAAGGCATTACCCGATACGGCGACGATTCCATGGCTTGGCTGCGCGCCCTCGGCATCGAGCTTTCTTGGGCTGACTCTGTCAATCTGACGCCTGCGGAGTAGTTGCGTAAGATATCTAGGGTTACTTACCCCTTCATATTAAGGATGCTTATTCCCCATGGCCGGTGGACTTTTTGCACTGCTTGACGACGTCGCGGTAATCGCTCGCGCGGCAGCCTCCAGCGCCGACGACGTCGCTGCCTTAGCTGGCAAGACCTCGGTAAAGGCGGCGGGCGTCGTGGTCGACGATGCCGCCGTTACCCCACAGTATGTCTCCGGCGTTACCCCAGCCCGCGAGCTGCCTATCATTTGGCGCATCACCAAGGGCTCGCTCATCAACAAGATCGTCATCATCTTGCCGATCGCACTGCTGTTGTCTTGGATTGCGCCGTGGGCGCTGACCCCCATTCTCATGTGCGGCGGTACTTATCTGTGCTTTGAAGGCGCAGAGAAGATCTTCCACCACTTCGCAGCGCATGGCGCAGAAGAAGAAAAAGAAGAACAGGCGGACGCAAAGGATCCAGACGCCGAAGACAAGTTGGTTAAGTCTGCCGTTACCACGGACCTTATCTTGTCCGCTGAGATCATGGTGATCTCGCTCAACGAAGTCATTGACCAAAGCTTCTGGATGCGCCTAGGCGCGCTGCTCATCGTCGCCGTCGCTATCACTTTGGCGGTCTATGGCGCTGTCGGCGTGCTGATCAAGATGGACGACCTTGGCATTAAACTGCTGGAGCGCAACGAAGGAAAGTCGGCCGTCGGCAACGCCTTGGTCAAGGGCATGCCGGTAGTTCTCGACATCATCTCCGTCATCGGCACGGCGGCAATGCTGTGGGTAGGTGGCCACATCGTTATCAAGGGTCTGCACGAGTTCGGCATCAACCAGCCGCACGGTTTTATCCATCACCTAACCGAACCCATCTCCAACGGCGCGCTGGCCTGGACCGTAGATACCGTCTGTTCCATGGCCTTCGGCCTTGTCCTGGGCACCATCGTCGTGGGCATCGTCACAGGTGTCAAGAAGGCTCTCGGTAAGTAGTCGAGAACCCCTCCAGGTTTTCTCAGCTACTCGATTACAGGAACATAAGCAGCGACAGCGCCATCACTGCCATTCCGGCAATCAGCCCGTAGATGGCGTGGTGGTGTTCACCAGTTTCCTCTGCGGTGGGCAAAAGCTCATCAAGCGAGATGAAGACCATAATGCCGGCGATGGCTGCAAAGCTAAAGCCCATCGTGGCAGACCCCATCAGCGGCAGCAGGAGAACGAAGCCCACCGCTGCCCCAACTGGCTCAGCGAGCCCCGAAACCGTAGCCCACCAGAAGGCTTTGGCTCTCGAGCCCGTGGCTTCCCGTAGTGGCACCGCGACTGCGATGCCTTCCGGAATATTGTGAATCGCAATCGCCACGGCTACCGGAATCGCGATACGTGGGTCTTCCAAACCGGCGAGGAAGGTGGCAAAACCTTCCGGAAAATTATGAAAGGCCAAGGCGCAGGCCGTAAACACGCCCGTCTTCATCAGCCGCTTGCGGCGTGCTTCTTCTTCCGTGGTGGCAGGCTCGTGCGGATTAATCTCTTCCGGAACGATTCGGTCAATAACCGCAATTATCGCGATGCCGGCGAAGAACGCGAGCACCACTGCCCAAGTTCCTGCCCTCTTTCCGCCAAAGGCCTCCGTCAATTGCTCGAGGCCCGTAGGCAGGATCTCCATGAAAGAGACATAAAGCATGACGCCAGCCGAAAGGCCTAACGCGGCAGCCATGAAAGCCGAACCAGCATGGCGTTTACTGACGGCGATGCCGGCGCCGATGGACGTCGATAAGCCGGCCAAGAGCGTAAGACCGAAAGCCACCGCCAAGGAAGACGCTGTATACATAACTTAAGACTCTAGAACATTAGCGCGTCCCAGCCCCCACTCCGTGGTGCGTAGGCTTTAAATGCGTAGGCTAGAAGCCTATAAACCTTTAAAGATTTGGAGGCCCTCGTTGGACGTGAGCATGTACCCACTAGCTAAAAGCTACTTCGGCGTCACTCACGTCGCAGTTCTCGAGCATGTAGTCCACTCGGTAGCGCTCAGCCTCCCGCTTTTGCACAAAGGGCCCCTTGCGCTGGCGGTCACGCTCGAGCCCGAGGCTTTCAGCGGCGGCTGGCGTGTGCGCAGTGAGTTTGGCATCTTAGGCTATCTCGACGCCGCGGAAACCGCGGAGTTTCCTGCCCTGCAGCGCGTGCGTGCATCAGGGTTTAGAGTCGCAACTGACGCTACGGTCGAGCTCGTGCCTGAGGACGCGACTATCGACGTCGCGGTTAACCTCGGTCTTGCCCCGTGGATGGTGCCTGTCAATGAGCAACCCGCAGGCTCCGTGCTGTTGCAGGGTGGCCTCGGCCTCCTCATCGATACCGCAACCGGGCAGCTCAATGAATCTCAACTTTCGCGCTTAAATACCCAGCAGATCTTCGTCTCGCTGCATCTGGTTGAAGGCGATATTGTCGCCGCTACCCCAGGCTCCGTCCTGGGCCGCGTGTGCACCACACAACAACAGCCGCACCTCGGTGCGATCCTGGAACGTGGCGCTGCACAAGATGCCGCTATCGCTGCCCGTGCTTACTGCGCCGACGGCCGTATCGCTGTCGACGTGCCCGAGGTGGGCGCCACCGAGTTCTTCTCCCCTGCCGTCCCCGCCCTGCGCGTGCCGCCCGAAGCGCCCGCCATCCCTCCTGCCGTCGAGCCCGTAGCCACGCAGGCTTGGGAGACCGGCCTCGAGGCCGCAGACTTCCATGCCGGCCTGCCGCGCGGAGCCAAGAAAATCACGCGCCTGGTATCTCTAGCGGCACAGCCTGCCCCGGAAGCAGTAGTAAAACCGGAACCAGCGGACAAACCTGAACCGCTGTCAGAGCCTGCACCGCGTAGCGAGCTCGCAAGCCTCGTCAACCACGTCCCGGGCCAACAAGCGTTAGCATGGCGGCAGCTTCCCGTCGCTGCGGCGCCGGGTCGCTTCTCCTCGGAGTCAGCGCGTGTGCGCGCACGACGCTCTGAACGTGCGGCCTCCCGGCAGCGTGGCGGACACCACCGCAAGTAGACTTGCAGCTTTCCCACCGAAAGGACTTACCTATGCTTTCCCACAACCGGCGCTTGCTGCGCATCGGCGCGACCGTGCTGGCTGGCAGCCTCTTTTTGGCTGCCTGCGGCGAGGGCGAGTCCGCCAACCCGCGCATCATCCAAGGCTTGCACCAGAAGAAGCCGAAAGAGCCGATTGCCCGCCCGATGTCGGAGATGGTTCCAGCAGAGGTCGCAGCAGGACTCGGCAGCGAAAAGTACGGACTGCCCACCGCCCACGGCGCATCCATCGCATCGGGAGCGATGGAGCAATGCCAGGATTTCAAAGGCGATACCTTCCAAGCTGTTGCCGAGGCCAAGACTTTGGAGGACCACGAGATCGAGGTGGACTACGGCCTCGACGATGCCGACATGAAGTCCTGGGATGGCATGTGCGCGCCCATCAAATTCGAAGGCGCCAATGCCTTTGCCACCGTGGCGACAGTGCCGTATAAGCAGGACAAGAACGAAGTCACGGGCCCGATGCTCTACATCTTCAACGGCGGTAACGGCGCTCCCCTGGTCACCCAGCCTTTCGAGCTGCCGCAGGAATTTGCCGGGAAGAAGATGAGTGATTTCGCCATCACCCAGGTGGGCGAAAAGCTAGTGTTTTCCCTAAACGATGTGCCGGAGGACAAAGCCCCACAAATCTTCACCCTCTCGCTTGCTGATGCCGCCTCAAAGACCGTCAATCAGCCAGAGCCGCCGGCGAATACCTCGCAGCGCCGCCTAGAGGAATTCCGCATTCAGGATTCCTATGTTTATATCGCCGAACGCAACAGCGAGGCCGGATATCAGCTCGTTGCTGTCGATGCCCTAAGCGGCGAGGAAACCGTCTTGGTGGATGCGGGTTCCCCGGGCTTCGACGATGTCGAGCTGCCGCCCGAGGCCAAAGGCTATACCTTGCTGCACAACAACGACTTCCTAGTGGGAATCTCCGACAACGCAGCGCGCCCGACCTTTGTCTACGACAAGCAGCAGGGCCCGCGCATGCTTGGCGATGCCTTCCCGCTCGACGACCCTGAGGATCCCGCCCACGTCTCCAGCCCTACGGGCACCATCGTGCGCAATCATCTGACGCTGCTGGATAAAGATGCCGGCATCAAGGTCATCAATCTGGCTAGCGGCGAGCAGGTGGGGGAAGTCTCCAACGAGGAGATGACTGAACCTTTCGAGACCGAGGACTACAAGGAGCAGGGCATCTCGGCTATTTCTGATGGCCAGGCACTGTACCTTTCTACCGGCAAGACCGAGGAATCCACCGAGCGTTACAAGCTCAACCTGGAGACCTTGGAGGTCGAGGAAAAGAACCCGAAGGCCGTGCCACTCTTCGATACCCAGAACCTCTTCTTTGCTGGCTCCACCCTATTCGCCAACTTCGGCGAGGCCGGCGAGACCATCCCGGCCACCGGCGTTTACGCCTACTACGACTAAGCGAGCTCGCGCAGACTGCCATCGAGGCGTCGGGTAATCCCCTTCGCATCCAGTTGCTCTAGCAGCGGGATGGCAACCCGGCGCGTGGTGCAAAGCGCCTGACGCGCCTGCGAGGTGCTAAAGGGCTGCTCGATTCCTTGCAGGCGGGTTCTCGCCTCCGCGACTGCCGCGGGCAGCAACACCACGCCGTCCTTTAGGCGCAGCAGTCTCCCGGCGCGCTCAGCTGCGGCAAGCTCCTTGTTTCCCAGACCAAGCTCGCGTAGGTCCGCGGCCTCCGGCGCGGCGAAGGGCTCTCTCTTTAGCCGGCGTTCCAGCTCGGCAACGCTTGCTTCTGCCTCGCCCAAGTTAACCGCAGCGCCGGGCAGCCGAATAACGCCTTCGGCGGACTCCAGCTTCGCCGCGGCGACAGCTAGGTTGAGCAGGCTATCTTCTTCGACACCCAATACATCACGGGCGGCACCGCGCGGCAGGCCGACAGACAGCGGCTTGGCCGCCATGTGTTCCTGTACCGCATCATTAAGCGCCTGCTTCCACTTTCCCACCTGGCCGGCGGTGATCCACCACTTGTTAAAGGCAATCACTCCGGCAGGCGGCGCGGAGGTCTCATAGCCATCCTGTTCTAACTCGCTGAGCAACGCGTAACCGCGGTGGCGCAGGCTTTGCGCCGGATTGCGGTAGTCTTCCAGCTGCGCGAGTTCTTCCGCGCGGCGGGCTGCAGCTCCCCGCCGGCGCAGCGCGGGCGGGACAAGGTCAACAATTTCCACGCCGGCCAACACATGGCGAGCGCCGGGCCCGCGCAGCACGAAGCGATCCCCCAGCCCAAGAGCCAGCGGGGCGCTGAGTCGAATGCGCGCGAAGTCGCCGCTGAGAGGTCGCACGCGTGCTTCCACGCCCGCCGTGCCGGTATGGGCGATGAGCTCCTGGGCAATGCCATCCAAGCTTTCGCCAGAGACCCGGCGCACGTCGAATTCTTGCGTGACCCGCCATGTGCTTGGGCTGAGCAGGCTATCGCCGCGGCTAATCGCCTCTGCCTCCACGCCGCGCAGGTTTACCGCAACGCGGGTGACTGGCTGGGCTGAGACAACCGCCGTATTTTCACTGTGCAGGCCGCGTACCTCGACTGGGACCAGCTCCCCGCCGCTGAGCAGATCAAGTCGATCGCCCACGGCAATGCTGCCTGCCCCAAGTGTTCCGGTGACCACGGTGCCCGCGCCCTTCACGCTGAAGGAGCGATCTACCCACAGGCGAACGCGCTGCTCGGCATCTGGAGCAGGCGCGGCGGCCAGCACGGTGTCGAGCTCAGCGCGCAGCTTCTCGATGCCCTCCCCGGTCTTAGCGGAGACCTCGATGATGGCGGCGTCGGCAAGCGCGGTGCCCGCGAGCTGCCTGCCTACCTCCCCGCGCACCTCCTGGCGACGCTGATCATCCGCACGGTCGGAGCGGGTCAGCGCCACGACGCCGTGGCTAATTCCCAGCGCGGCAATGGCATCGCGGTGATCGGTGGACTGAGCCTGCCAGCCTTCATCGGCGGCGACGACGAAAAGCACCACCGGTGCAGGCCCCAGGCCGGCCAGCATATTTCCCAAGAAACGCTCGTGGCCTGGGACATCAACAAAGGCAACATCGGCGCCCGAGGGCAGGTGCGTCCACACAAAACCCAAGTCGATGGTGAGCCCGCGGCGCTTTTCCTCTTCCCAGCGATCCGGATCCATACCTGTAAGCGTCCGCGCGAGCGTGGACTTTCCATGGTCCACGTGGCCGGCGGTGGCGACGACGTACATCTTTTACTCCTCAGGCTGTAGCTTTTGGGCTTTGCGGATGGCCGCGATGAGCGCGGCGTCTTGGGAGGCAGGGATGCAGCGGACATCGATAAGACACTGGCCCTGGTGGACGCGCGGCAGCACGGCCGACTGCCCAACGCGCAGAAGAGCGGCGAGCTCTTCCGGCAAAGCCACGGCAAAGCCTTCGAGCGGGTACTCAGGTGCCCCACCACCGCCAACACGTCCGGCGTGTGCAACCACCTCGCCGCCTACCGCCTGCGCCACCTCTTCGGTGCGGCGGCGGTACTCGGCGGAATCAATATGCAGGGCCTCCTCGACTGCATTCACCGGCGCATTCAGCGCTGCTTCCAGGGCGTTTAGCCGCAGCTTATCGATGCGCACCGCACGCGCGAGCGGGTGCTTCTTCAACAAAGCAATGGCCTTCTTGGTGCCCAAGATGATGCCGGCCTGCGGCCCGCCGAGCAGCTTGTCACCAGAGGCAATGACCACGTCCGCGCCGGCATCCAGCTGCTCGCTGAGGCTCGGCTCCTCGGGCAGGGTCGGGTCCGGCACCAGCAGCCCGGATCCCAGATCGACGATGAGGCTGACCTGCCCCGCGCCCTCTCCGCGAGACTTGTTGTGCTTCTTCAGTGCCCCACGCAGCTGCGGCACATCCACGGCGGTGGTAAAGCCCTCGATGCGAAAGTTGGAAGGATGTACCTTAAGCACCGCGCCGGTGTTATTACCCAGCGCAGCCTCGTAGTCAGCGAGGTGGGTGCGGTTGGTGGCGCCAATCTCTTTGAGGACTGTGCCGGAGGATTCGATGAGTTCCGGCAGCCGGAATCCGGCGCCGATCTCGATGAGTTCGCCGCGGGAGATGATGACTTCCTTTCCGGGGGCAAGAGCGGCGGTGGCCAGCAACAGCGCTGCAGCTCCGTTGTTGACCACGAGCGCATCTTCCGCGCCCGGGCAGGCTGCAAGCAACGCATTGATGGCGCCGCGGCCGCGGTCCTTAGAACGCACGCCTGCCGGAAGATCGAGTTCGACGTCGGTGTAGGCGGCGGCATCGGCAAGCGCAGCGATGGCAACCTCCGGAAGCGGCGCGCGGCCCAAGTTCGTGTGCACGATAACCCCGGTGGCGTTGAGCACCGGGCGCAGGCTATACGGGCTTGCGTTGTTTAGAGCATCCCGGACCTTGGCGGTGACATCCGCTGGCGCGATGGCTCCCCTTTGCGCCTGCTTGACGACGCCCCGGATAGCAGCGCGCACTGCATGTTCCGCGAGCTTCTCGCGCGCGGCTTGGGCCTCCGGCAGCGCCAAAAGTTGATCGGTACGGGGGATGTTGCGGCGCTCGTCCTGCCGCTGCGAATCGCTCTTGCTTGTCACAAACGTTCCTTGGGTTGCGGGGAGATGCCACGGGTGCCAGATACGCTGGCGGAGACGGACAGGAATCGAACCTGCCAGACCGAGCTACTCGGCCTCACCGGTTTTGAAGACCGGGGCGCCCACCAGGACACGTACGCCTCCATCGCAAGAGTTTACACTTAGGCCAATTCAGCCAGCCCCCTGCCCAGCACCGCGCCCGCGCGAATCCACAAAAGCACCATTGTCCCAGCGTATTGCCAGCAGTTGTACACTCGGGATAATGAACGACATATTATTGACATCTTTTGCAGCAGGCGGCGGATGCGCCTGCAAAATCCCGCCGGGCGAGTTGGAATCGGCCGTCGAAGGCCTCGTGGGCAAGGCCGATCCGAACGTCTTGGTGGGCCTCGATGACGGCGACGATGCCGCGGCTGTCAAGATTCAAGATGGCCTGGCGGCAATTTCCACCGCGGACTTTTTCACCCCGATGCTCAACGACCCTTATGACTGGGGCCGAGTGGCGGCAGCGAACGCGCTTTCTGACGTCTACGCCATGGGTGGCACCCCAGTCACCGCCATCAACCTGGTGGGTTGGCCGCGTGAGGTACTCCCCCTCGACGTTCTGCGCGAGGTCTTGCGCGGCGGAATGGATGTCGCGACGCAAGCTGGCATCTCCGTGACCGGTGGCCACTCAATTACCTCGCCAGAGCCAATCTACGGCATGGCGGCCACGGGCATCGTGGCGCCGGAGAAGCTGATGCGCAACGACACTGCGGAAGCGGGCCTTCCCATCACGCTGACCAAACCCATCGGCGTGGGCATCTTGAACAACAAGCACAAGGCCACTGGTGAGGTTTCCCAAGCGGCCGTGGACTCAATGACCACGCTCAACCGCGAGGCCTCCCGTGCAGCAGTTGAGGCTGGCATTTCTGCAGCTACCGACGTCACCGGCTTTGGCTTGTTGGGTCACCTCTACAAGATGATGCGCGCCTCCGGGGTCGCTGCTGAGCTCGACTTCAGCGCTGTGCCTGCAGTCGAGGGTGCAAAGGAAGCGCTGGCCGAGGGCTTTATCCCCGGTGGCTCCCGCCGCAACCTGGACTGGGTCCGCCCACATCTAACCAACGAGGCTGGCCTGAGCGAAGAAGAGCTGGTCTTCCTCGCTGATGCACAGACTTCCGGCGGTCTGCTGCTCATCGGTGAGGTACCTGGCTACCCGGTCATCGGACGCACCGTGGCTCACGATGGTTCTGAGGACAGCACCTTCATCACCATCAAGTAAGACTGCGGTTTCAGCCGTGGCCTGCTGGACCGTCTAGGCCTTCTTCTTAAACAGGCGTGATACCCACCCGGACTTTTCCGCGGTGGGGTGCGTGCCGAGGATCTTCTCGCCCCGTCGGAACACGAACGTCATGCGCGCGCCCTCGCGGGTGGGCTCACCGATGAGCTCGTGGCCCGCTGCTGCGGCGTCATCCGGCACGTTGCGATAAGCCTGCGGGCAATCAGTGGTTACTTCCAGGATCTGCCCCGGCTTGAGGCCATGCAATGCCTCCAATGTGTGAATGACCGGGTACGGGCACGACTCGCCACACAAGTCGATTTCAAAATCAGGTGTGGTCACACTAGGTCCTTACCTTTGCTAACAGAGCTCAGTTTTTGCAGTGTTTTCTTTACGCGCTACGGCTGTACTGGGATTCTAGACGCGCACGACGGTCGCCACGGCGCGGTGCTTGAAGTAGCCACCACCCCACGAGCAGAGCCAAGGTCAGTGCAAGTGCGGGCCATGGGCTAAAGGACTCATAGAAGTTGAGCTTCCAGGAGTTTGCCACCAAGGTGTCGTAAACGCCCCAATGATCCCAGCCATATGCCAGTACCGTTGCGCCGATGACGTTTCCGGCAAAGGCAACCCACGCAACCAGCTGGCCCTCCATTGCGCGGTACAACATGCCGGTCTCGCAAGCGCCAGCCATGATGATGCCCAGCCCGAAGAGGAAGCCGCCGATCACGGTTCCCCATCCTGCCGGCTTCGTCAGCGGTTCCATTCCGGTTCCCAGTAAAACAAAGAAGGTCACGATGACGGCGGCGGCCAAGCCAATAATCAGCGAGTCTGCGAGCTTAGTCTTCTTGGTCACCCACAAGTCGCGGAAGGCCGCAGTAAAGCAGATCTGACCGCGCTGGATGAGGATTCCAAAAACCAAGCCAAAGACCACGGCTGCAGCCAACATGTTCTTGCCCGTCATGGAGTAGACGATGGTGACCACGACCATCACCGCGCACATCCCGATGGCAACAACGAGGTGGCGGATACGGCGGCGTCTTAAAGCATCAGCGTCACCGGCGTCCTTAGCCTGGGCCGGGCGCGGGCGCGTGGGACCACGCCACCAGTGTTGCTTGATCACCTGCACCCCGACCCAGGTACCTACCGCAGTCATCACGGTGAAAATCCACGCGTGCAGCGAGAACTGCGGAATGCCCGTGAACATCGCCGCGAGATTGCAACCGTAGGCCAAGCGCGCGCCAAATCCGGCGACGATGCCGCCCACCAAGGCTTGTGCCCACCGGCGCTTGAGCGGCGGAATGCGCCACCGGAAATCCCCTGCTGCCAGGGCCGCGATAAGCGAACCAAGCAGCATCGCAATGACGATCCAGCCATCAGTGCGCTCGAGTGGATTGCCCTGCATTTTGGTTACTTCTGCATAGTATTTCCAACCCTGAATATCAGCGCCGAAGGCCTCCACGACGTGGCCGCCAAGGCGCGTGAACTCGCCGGTGACTGCCCAAACAGTCCCGGTGATGAGGAAGTACAAACCAGACAGGCTGCCCAACACGGCAAAGACTGGTCCTGGGGCGAGTCCCACGCGGGTGCGATAAAAAGCGTCATAAGACTTCTTGTCATACGAGCGCAGACTACGAGAAGGGGTGGACATCCTTTTTCTTCTTTCACAATCCAAGGCGCGGCGTGTGTTTTACGTCTAGAAAGAGAATAGGCGGAGGCCACCGATTGAAAAGCATTAGGGTCCACGAGAAAAGCCCGCGCTTGCTAGAACTTCGTATTCTGGCAAGACGCGGGCTTGAGGGTTTCCGCGCAAATGCGCGAGAAGCAAGTGCGGCTTAGTGCTTGGAGGTGACCACCGAGTGGGCCAGGCCTTCTTGCGCACGCTTGCGCGCGGCGCGACGCTTTTGTGGTTCGATGGTGGTCGCAGGATCCTTGACCGCCTCGATACCCGCGTTGAGCACGCCGAAACGGGTGCAGGCAGAACCCGCCATGAGCGAAAGGCCCGAAAGCACGGAGAGGGTACGGGACTTCGTGGCCGCTGCCACAGCGGTGCCCACGCCACCAGCGGCGATGAGGTACTCGCTGGCCTTCATCAACTTGCCTGGGGTGCCGTTGTGCAAAGGAGCCACGGTCTCTGGTTCCATGTTTTCTTCCATGATCTTGGTCGCGGCCAAGTCACTAGCAGCGGCGGCCATGCCCAAGGCACGGGCTGGGCCGGCATGCTCGACTGGGGTGAACACCATGGCGCAGCCAGACGCGGCTGCCGACGCCGAAGAAACAAAGACATAGGCCAAGTGCTTCTTGGCGTCGTTCCACGTAGGGTTCGAGGTGTTGCCCAATAGCACTGCGGTGTAGCCCGCCAAAGGACCGCCCAATACACCGGCAACCACACCAGCAGGACCAGCCGCAGCGCCCAGTGCTTTGCGGGCAAAGCGCGGCAACGGCAGCTTCTGCTTAGTGAGTTTGTCGGCTTCATACAATGCAGGCAACGACGCAGCGGTGGCGAAGGAGCCCAGAATCCACGAACCCACGCTCATCGGCGAGGTCACCTTGAATACGCGGAACATGTTGAGCAAACGCTCAGGGCGGCCAAGGTCAAGGACCAAGAATACTGAGCCACCAGCGGCGGCAGTAAATGCAGCAATGCGGGTGCTGCGCGCCAAGGGCTCATTCTTCGTGGCAGATGCGCCGGCGGCCAGCAAAGCGGAGCCGCCGGAAAGGCCGCCTAGGAACAGGTAAGCGCCAATCGGCCACTCCCATGGCGGAGCCTTGACCACGGGCTTGCCGTAGTAGGAGGAGAACTCGAAGTCCTCCGCCATGCGCTCTTCCTTGGAACCGTCCTGCGCACCGGCACCAGGACGCTTGCGCTTCTTCTTTGGCTTGGTGCCGTCGAACTTGCGGTAGCGGTTAGCGCGCGCTGGTTGCGGCGGGCGGTACTCGTCGAATTCGCTCACTTGCGGCCTCCCATCACGAACGCACCGGCAACAGCCAAGGCCATGCCGCCGATAGCTTTAGCTGCGGTCTTGTACATCTGCGGCAGGTCCGCAGTAGGAACCCGCGGGTCTGGCGGCAAACCGTAGACCTCCGGCGAGTCCAGGATAAGGAAGATAGAGCCGGTGCCACCGACGCCGTCCTCGCGGTTGGCGCCGTACAGGCGTGCCTCGGTCAGGCCCTGCTCGTGCAGAACTTTGACGCGCGCCTCGGCTGCGGCCAGCATCTCCTCGTACGGGCCGAACTGAATGGAGTCAGTCGGACATGTCTTGGCGCAGGCTGGCTGCTCGCCGATCTTAAGGCGGTCGTAACACATGGTGCACTTCTGAGCGACGCCGAGGTTCTTAATCGGCATCTTCTCACCCGGCGTGTGGTCCTCGCCTTGCGGCTTGAGCTGCGCGAGCTTCTTGAAGACGTTGATGCCCGCGTGATCATCGTGCTGGTAGTCCACGGTGGCGGTCTTATCGGTCTTCAGCGTCACGCCACCGTCGTCGCGGCGCTCGATAACGCCGAAAGGACAGCCGGCAACGCAGGTGCCGCAGCCATTGCAGACGTCATCCTGGACAACCACGGTGCCGAACTCAGAGCGGAACAGCGCGCCCGTTGGGCACACGTCCAAACAACCGGCGTTGGTGCAGTGCTTGCACACGTCGGAGGACATCAGCCAGCGGAAATCGCCGGTATCCGGCGGAGTGGTATCCACCGCGGCGGGCTGGGTGCCAACCCCCGGCATGCCGAGAGAAACCAGCTGACGGCCTTCCTCGCGCGCCTTTTCGATGCGGTCATTGTCCTGCTCGATAAAGGCCACGTGACGCCATGTATTCGCACCCAGCGAACCGGTGTTGTCATAAGAGTCACCGGTGACCGCATATCCCTCAACCGGGTTGCGGTTCCATTCCTTACAGGCCACCTCACAGGCTTTGCAGCCAATACAGATCGAGGTGTCCGTAAAGAAGGCCATGCGGTTATAGGACTCGTAGCCGTGTTGATCGGCTTTTTCAGTAAGCAAATTAGCCATGAGCTCTCCTCACCTACCCTTCTTTGCCTTCATAGTCGGCTACGTTACCGGCGGTGTCATCAGCGCCGGTGTTTTCGTCCTTGGAATTAGCACCCTTGTCTTCGGGATTCAGCGTGAAAGCATCGTCGACGTCGACAAGCTGGTTACCGGACTCCAGGTCAAGGTGAGCCTTGTCCTGGTATTCCTTGAGCAACTCGATGCGGGCATGTCCGCGTGGGCGACGGCCCGGGCGGATATCGCAGGCACCAATCTTGGAGTTCTGAATCCACACGTTCGGCTCAAGCGTGAGACCGAGCAGGTCATTCGCGCCGTCGCCAGCCACGTCCGTGGTTTCAGACTCGCCGTAGTGATACGGCAAACCGATCTGGTGGAAATCCTCGCCGTTAATCGTCAGCTTCTGCACGCGGCCGGTGACCAAGACCTGCGCCTCGATCACGCCACGCGGTGAAACGATGGTTGCCCATTCGCCATTTTCCAGCCCGCGCAGTTCTGCAAGCTCCTTCGAGACCTCACAGAACAGGCCCGGCTGCAGCTCCGCCAGGTAAGGCAGGCGGCGCGACATCGCACCCGAGGTATACATCTCGGTCAGGCGGTAGGTGGAGAACACGAACGGAAAGACCTCGGCTCCTGGCTCGCCCGGTTCTGGGCGCGACAGGTTATCTGGACGCTTAATGGTAAGACGCGTCGGCGATTGCTGCTGCTTGTAGAGCAGGTTGTGCGCTGGGGACTCATGCGGCTCATAGTGCGTTGGCAGCGGGCCATCCGATAGTCCCTTCGGGGCGAAGAGCCAGCCGACACCATCCGCCTGCATGATGAATGGATCGTCACCGTCGAGCGCGGCAGGGCCGACGGCGTCGATAGGCGCACGGTAATCCGGCGCCTTGTTGACTGGGAAGTCTGGGACGTCGTCGCCAACCCATGCCTCCTTGGCAGCATCCCACCAGATGTACTTCTTGCGCTCAGACCATGGTTTTCCGTCTGGGCGTGCAGAAGCACGGTTATAAAGGATGCGGCGGTTAGCAGGCCAGACCCAGCCCCACTCGAGGGCGACCTCGTTTTGTTCAGATCCCGGTACCTTCTTGGCGGCATGGTTGATGCCATCCTTGAACACGCCGGTGTAAATCCAGCAGCCACCGGAGGTGGAGCCGTCGTTCTTCATCTCCACGAAGGTCGGCAGTAGCTCGCCCTTCTTAGGACCATCGAGGTAGTAGCCGTTGATCTCCTTGAGGATCTCCTCGGAGTCTGGCTCACCTTCCTCGTTTTCGGTGTAATCCCAGGTGATCTTCTGAACCGGAAGATCGCGCGGATCGGTGGAGTCGGCCAAGCGCTCCTTGATCTTCTTACCCAGCTGGTAGAAGAACCACAGGTCACTGGTGGCCTCACCCGGCGGGGTGACCGCCTGGAAACGCCACTGCAGCATGCGCTGGGTCTGGGTGAAGGTGCCGGCCTTTTCCACGTGGGTAGCTGCTGGCATGAGGAAGACCTCGGTACCGATTTCCTCGGTCTTCAACTCGCCGTTTTTAATCTCTGGCGAGTCCTTCCAGAAGCTGGCGGTCTCGATTTCTTGGAAGTCACGAACGACCAGCCACTTCAGCGCAGCCAGACCACGGCGCTGCATACCGCCGTTGGACTGTGCCACCGCTGGGTTTTGACCGAAGACAATGTAGCCCTCAACCTCATGCTCGAGCATGGCCATCAAGGTCTCATACGTCGAGTGCGCACCAGAAATGCGCGGCATGAGGTTATAACCCCACTCGTTTTCCGCCGTAGCGGCATCGCCCCAATAAGACTTCATGAGCGATACGGCATAGTTCTCGCCTATCTGCCAGAAGCCCTTCTGATCTTCCTTGCGGAAGGTATTGACGTAATCCTTCCAGCTCTGCAGGTTAACGTGCGGCATCGGCAGGTAGCCCGGCAGCGAGTTAAACAGCGTCGGGATATCCGTGGAGCCTTGGATGGAAGCGTGGCCACGCAACGCCATGATGCCGGAGCCCGGGCGGCCGACGTTGCCCATCAGCAGTTGCAAGATAGCAGCGGTACGGATGAACTGAGCGCCCAGCGTGTGCTGGGTAAAGCCCAAGGCATAGGCAAAGCAGGTGGTGCGATCCGGCTTGGAGTTATCCGCGATGGAATTAGCCAAGTAGTAGAAGTCTTCCTGCGAAATACCACAGGTCTCTTCCACCAGCTCCGGGGTGTAACGGGAGTAGTGCCGCTTGAGAATCTGGAACACCGAATTCGGGTGCTGCAGAGTCTCGTCCTTCTCCACGTTCCACGAGGAGCCTTCCGGCTTACGGACGTACTGCCACGAGTCGGTAACGTACTTGCCGGTCTCTGGGTCATAGCCAGAGAACAGGCCATCCAAGTCCTCGGTGTCCTGGTAATCAGGCGAAATGATCGAGGAAGCGTTGGTGTACGAGACCACGTAGTCGTGGAAATAAAGCTCGTTGTCGAGCATGTACTTGATGATGGCGCCAAGCAGCACCACGTCAGTACCACCGCGAATGCCGATGTGGCGGTTCGCGAAAGCCGAAGTACGGGTATAGCGCGGATCCACGTGGATGATGCGCGCGCCGCGCTTCTTGGCCTCAACTACCCACTGGAAGCCCACTGGGTGGCATTCAGCCATGTTAGAACCCTCAATGACAATGCAGTCCGCATTTGCCATATCCTGCAGCGGTTGGGTTGCGCCGCCACGGCCAAACGAAGTTCCCAAACTGGGAACGGTGGCAGAGTGTCAAATACGAGCCTGATTTTCGACCTGTATCGCGCCGGTGGCGGTAAACAGCTTCTTAATCAGGTAGTTCTCTTCGTTGTCCAAGGTCGCACCGCCCAGACCGGCGATACCCATGGTGCGGTTGAGGGTTCGGCCCTCTTCGTCGGTGTCCTGCCAGTGCGCCTTGCGGGATGCCACAAAGCGATCGGCAATCATGTCCATGGCGGTCTCGGTATCGAGGTACTCCCACTCGGTGGAGTAAGGCGCACGGTACTTGATCTTAGTCAGACGCGTAGCAGAATTAATAAGCTGCTCGGAGGCAGAGCCCTTCGGGCAAAGGCGGCCGCGCGAGATCGGAGAATCTGGATCGCCTTCAACCTGAATGACTTTGTTGTCCTTGACATAAACGCGCTGGGCACAGCCCACCGCACAATAAGGACAGACAGACTGCACTACGCGGTCCGCTTCAACGGTCCTGCCGTGGAGCTCTTTGCTCTTCTTCGACTGGGTGCTGAGATCCCTGCCGAAGGCGTCCTTGGAACGCACCTGGCGCACTACTGGCCAGTTGAGAGGACTAAATTTAGACATACAGTCAAAAGTAGTGTGCCCCATTGCCTAAATCTAGAAAGGCGTGCCTAACTTAGGACCTTCAGTTCTGGAACAATCAGCCGCCCTACAACGTTGACCAAGATATGGCTAACCCAACACATTTCGAACTCAAAGTCCCAGGCGGCAAGCTCCTTGTCGTAGACATCGAGGTCACCGACGGCACTATCTCCTCCGTGCAGGTCTCGGGTGATTTCTTCCTTGAGCCGGAAGAGGCCTTCGAGGCTCTCGGCCCCACGCTGGAGGGCTCCAAGGTTTCTGATTCCACGCAAGAGATCACCGCGCGGCTCGATGCAGCACTCGCCAAGATTGAGGCGGAGCATCCTGTAGCCCTCCACGGCTTTTCCACCCACGATCTGGCCGTGGCCGTCAAACGCGCAACGTCGGGCGGCACCGACTTTACGGACCACCAATGGGAGATCCTCCAGCCCGGCGTGCTGCCTACCCCGGTGAACGTGGCGCTCGACGAGGTCATCCTCAACGAGGTAGCTGAGGGCAAACGTGGTCCGACGCTGCGTTTCTGGGAGTGGGACGACAAAGCGGTCGTGTTCGGCTCCTACCAGTCCTATGCCAACGAGCTGGACCAGGAGGGCGTCGACAAGCATGGCATCACCCCGGTCCGCCGCATGTCCGGTGGTGGCGCGATGTTCATGGAAGGCGGCAACTGCATTACCTATTCCATCTATGCGCCTGAGTCCCTGGTAGCCGGTTACTCCTACGAGGCTTCTTATGCCTACCTCGACCAGTGGGTGCTTGCTGCACTGGCCAAGCATGGTGTGAACGCCTGGTACGTGCCGATCAACGACATCACCTCCGATGGAGGAAAGATCGGCGGTGCCGCACAGAAGCGTCGCGCGGGCGCGGTGCTCCACCACACCACGATGAGCTACAACATCGACGCGGACAAGATGATGAAAGTCCTTCGCATCGGCAAGGTGAAGGTCTCCTCGAAGGGGCTTTCCTCCGCCAAAAAGCGCGTGGACCCGCTGCGCCGCCAGACCGGCGTGGCGCGCGAGGAGATCATCGAGACCATGGCCCGCGAGTTCGCCACTCGCTACGGCGCCAAGGACGCCGCGCTTTCCGACGCCACCCTTGCCGAGGCCGAGCGTCTCGTTTCCGAAAAGTACTCCACCGAGGAGTGGACGAAGCGAATTCCGTAATTCTTTCGCTACTCAACTCAGAGCTCTAGAGCAGCCCGGCGAAATCGCAGTTCCCGCTCAGCAGCATAGAGCGGGGAACCTGCGACCCCTAGAGCTGATAGATCGACCCGCTGGGCAGCCTCCAGCACTTTTCCATTGAGCCTATCTATCACCACAGAGTTAAGCCCCAGAAAAGCGGCAAAACTATCCCAATGCGTACGCTTAAGTCCCTTGGACTTCCCGTCCACGGC
Organism: Corynebacterium sp. HMSC06G04; assembly: GCF_001807365.1. NCBI lineage: Bacteria > Bacillati > Actinomycetota > Actinomycetes > Mycobacteriales > Corynebacteriaceae > Corynebacterium > Corynebacterium sp. HMSC06G04. The sequence goes on from NZ_KV788589.1 coordinate 59,659, forward strand.
CAGCGCCATTGTCTTGTCGCCATAGAGTATCGTGCACGGCACGTCGTAAGCGGGGGCTACCACCCACTGACCAGAAGGCCGTTGCAATAGGGAAATATTTTTGGCGTGCAGATCTCCGTTTCCTGTAAGCCACGCATACAGAAACTGGATATAGATGGCGCGCGCTGCAGCAAGCGGCGACGACACTTTTTCGATGAGCGCTTCAGCCACCTCTTCTGCCGAGATTCGATATTTATCTGCTGGAGGTATGCCAACGATCTGCGCTGCATCTTCCAGCGCTAAGCGCCGAACCTCCCCGGCACTATCCACGTAACGATCGAACCTTGTCACCCATAACCCCTGGGTACCTTTGCAATCGTAAACAATTGATGCTTGGGCAACCGGAATTTTCAGATTCCTCATGGCATCTAAATGCGCCCATTCGTTTTTTACGAGCCCTGGGTAAGCATCCGGATTCAGCTTCAAAAGCCCGCCACCTGTGGCGCTATTTAGTGGATTAGTAATCATTGCGTCAGATGCTTTGATTTGAACACCCGGAAGTGAATGCGGGTCTACGCGGTCAATAAGTTCATCGAAGTCCATCTCGTCAAAGTTCCGCACTTCGGCTTTTGTCGACGGCTCTAGTTTCTTTCCATGCGCTACTATCTGCACATCTCCCGGAGTATCAATACCTACAGCCAGTAAAAGTGTTAGTTCGTCATCGAGGGAGGTCTTTGCTGCTCTTTGCAACACGATCAATCGATGCCCCTCAGGTAACAAACCGGAAAAGAATGGCGGAAGCGCTCCGCTCCCTTCGCCCCTGACTTCCCCGCGATCCGGCAGCCCTAGCGAGACAGAAGGCCCAGCGTATTCATCGCGGTAGCGAAATTCGACGCCTCCGCCGGTACGTGAAAGCTGTCCTACAAGCACTCCGGACTTATAGACGTCAGCGCTAACAACATTCTTAAAGTCCTCCGCATTAGTCGTCATGCGTTCACAACCTCAACACGCAGCCCCACCGCGCTGAGCAGTTCTAACACGGTGGAAAAGCTTGCTTTTCCGGTCCCCAGCTCCACATCTCGGACCGTTCTGTCGCTCACTCCCACCAACTCGCCCAATTCTTCCTGAGTCAATTGATACGACTTTCGGTTTTCCCGCAGTGCGGTCCCGAGCTCAGTCAACCAGCCATCGATGCGATTCATATCGGAAATATCCTTCCCTTTTACGCTTTTCAAACTCTAGAATAGCCTCGAAATCACAAAACAGGAAGCATTTTTCCGATTTATCCATTTCCCCCGACACCCTCTTCATCCCGGCAAGTTTTCGGAAGGATATTTCCCTTTCAAATAGCCCAAACCACCACGCGGCCCGAAGGCCGACGGAACGCCCTTGCGTACCCCGGGCGCCCCAACTATGAGTCCGGGCCCACAATAGTTGCACGGGAATTTATAAACGTCGTACAGTGTTGATGTCATTAGTGAACCGATCAGTCCATAGTCGATGGACTAGACAGTTCAAATACATACAAAGTTGTCTACAACGCCGAACTCTCACGAGTTCGAAGTAAAAGGAATTTTCGTGTCTCAACCACAAACGCAATCACGGAAACTGCCCAGCTGGGTAACCGGCTTCGGCGCGCAGGTTATCGCGGGCCTTATCATCGGCCTGATCCTGGGATTTATCGCTTCCAAAATGGACGCTAGCCTGCCGGCCGACGATGAGAAGGGCTCCTGGCTCACCCAGACCCTCACCGGCGTGGGCAGCGCTTATGTCCAGCTGCTCAAGGTGATGGTCCCGCCGCTGATCTTCGCGGCCGTTGTTACCTCCGTGGCTAACCTGCGCAAGGTGGCCAACGCCGCCTCGCTCGCGATTTCCACCTTGGTGTGGTTCGCAATTACCGCCTTCTTCTCCGTCATCAGCGGCATCGTCGTTGCCCTCGTGCTGCGCCCTGGCGTTGGCACCACTGTCGATGCAGCGAGCGCAGCGGAGCCGTCCCACGTCGGTTCGTGGACGGCCTTCCTGCAGCAGCTCATCCCCTCGAACTTCATTGGTATGAAGGCTTCCTTCGACGAGGGCGAGGTTTCCCTGGGCTTCGGAGCCCTTCAGCTGCTGGTTATCTCCCTGGCGCTGGGCATTGCCGCCGTGAAGGCCGGCAAGGCAGCCGACCCATTCCTGCGCTTTACCGAGTCCTTCCTCAAGGTCATCCAGGTTGTCCTGTGGTGGATCATCCGCTTGGCGCCGGTTGGCACCGCAGCCCTCATCGGTAAGGCAGTGGCCACCTACGGCTGGGACGCACTGGGTTCCCTGGGCAAGTTCGTGCTCGCGATGTACGTAGGCCTGGCAATCGTCATCGGCGTGGTTTACCCGGCAGTTCTTGCCTTCAACAAGATTCCGGTCATGGGCTTTTACAAGCGCGTCTGGCCAGTGTTCTCCTTGGGTTTTGTCACTCGTTCCTCCATGGGCGTGATGCCGGTGACCGAGCGCTACACTGAGCAGGCAATGGGCGTTCCGCGCGAATACGCTTCCTTCGCCATCCCGCTGGGCGCTACCACCAAGATGGACGGCTGCGCTTCGGTCTACCCTGCTATCGCCGCCATCTTCATCGCTCAGTTCTACAACATTGACTTGACGTTGACGCAGTACCTACTCATCATCTTCGTGTCCGTCATCGGCTCTGCTGCTACCGCGGGCACCACGGGCGCAACCGTCATGTTGACCCTGACCCTATCCACCCTGGGCCTGCCTTTGGCCGGCGTTGGTCTGCTGCTGGCAATCGAGCCAATCATCGATATGGGTCGCACCGCCGTGAACGTTACCGGCCAGGCACTGTGCGCCACCATCGTCGCCAAGCGCGCCGGCATCCAGAACCAAGAGGTGTGGGACGCAGCCGAGCACGGCGTATCCGGCTTGATGGAGTCCGAAGAGCGCGAATCCGTCAACGCCTAAGAAACTTAAGTATTAACGCAGGAAGGCACCTCACTGAGTGGGGTGCCTTCTTCGTTTTGCTTCGGTTACTCTCGATGCCGGTCAGACTCGGTCAGTGCCGGTCGGCGGTGGGTTGTGTGCTAGTCGACGATCGCCCCAAGAAAGGCCGCCATGGCAGGTGCCAGGTGGACGGCCTGTTCGTTAGTGAGTACCGCGCCTTTGAGGGAACCCACACCAGAGATAGCGTCGAAGTCGAGGCCGCGGAAGTCCACGTCTTTCATCTGCGCCGCATCCACCCGCAGGGTCCGAGCACGGCAGCCCCGGAAGGCCACGCGTTGGGCCTGCACCTGGGACAAATCGACTTCGTCGAATACGCAGTCTTCAAAGAGGACATCCCGCAATGTTCCACCAGAATGGTTAGTCCAGGCGAACTTGCACCCGCTGAACTTCACCGAAAAGAAGTCCGCTTCACCGAAGTCTGCAGCGCCAAAGCGGGAATCAGCCACCTCGACGTCGCGAAGCACGGTGCGCGCCATCCTCCATCCTGGCGCATCGAGGCCGGTCAGCTCGCACTCGGTGAAAGTGGATGAGGAAAGGTCGATTCCATCGAGTGAGGAATCAGCAACCATGCACCCAGTCAGTGACATCCCTTGAAGGTTGCGCTCAAACTCGCCGGAGAACCACTCGTTTTCAAACACTCCCCTCGCGTCCAGCCCCAGGCCTTCCCGCACTTCCAGGTGCAATGAAGATAGTTGGGGCGCTTGGACGATCCGGCGAGTCACTGCTTACTTCCTTGTTGGTCGTGTTTTATTCATTTACGCGTTGCGTTCTATAGGTGCAAGCTTACGCAGCACCAACTCCGGCATCCACAAACGTGTCCCGATTGTGCGGGCAAGCATCCAGACAAGAACAAGAAGGGCTGCAACTGCCGCGAAGACAGCAGCAACGCGGAGGCTCACAAAGTCGCGGGATCGACTGGGACGCTGATCGATTGTGCAGGAAGATAAGGGCGCAACAAGGCTAGGAGGCCAAAGTGGCGCTTGTTGAGCAGTGGATTGAACAGGCTTCGTGCGCTGATCTGAAGGTCCGGCTCAGCAGTCAGCAACGCTTGGTACACCGGCCACTGCTCCTCATCCGACGCTACGGAGTGAACCAAATGAACCCATACGGTTTCGCCAAAGCGATTGACAGCGTTGGGATCGGCGCCTGCAGCGATGAGCTTTTCGATGACTGGGGCGTCCTGCGCGCAGAGCTCTGGGTTGTCCGCCAGCTCCGGCAGCAGCTTGGTTGGCGGTGCCCAACCGAACTCAAGCATCGCCGTGAGAGCCTCAACTCTTTCGGCAGTATCACGGACACGCGATGCATCGAAAAATACGGCTTCCGGGTCATGGCTCGCCCAGTCGATAGTGTCAACGAAAGTCATTACTGTGCCTCCTGGAGTTGAATCACGAGCCAATCGGGAATCCATTCCGCGGTGCGCGGGAAAGTCTCTATGTCGGCCGCCCACTGCTGCGGGCTAGGTTGTACCGACCATGCCGGGCGGTAAGCAAAGTTAGGTCTGAGGACAAAACCGTTAGGTCCTGGCTTACCGTGCAGCGAGAGCCACGCTCCACGGGGATCGTCTTTGCAATAGCGGGCATCCAAGAATTCGGCACGCTTGCCTGCTGGCAGTTCCCCACTGACCTCGTAGATTTCGCCGCATGCACGAAGTACGAACTCTGGCAGGTCGGCGTCGATGGTGCCGTAGTAAGGCTCCTCTTGGCTGTTAACAGGCGTGGCAGGAGCAACGCCGTATTTTTCTTCGGCCCACTGACGCGCGGATTCGAGTTGAGTGCGGGCCTGGAGACGCAGCTCATCCACCTCTTGCGCGGAAAGGCTCTTGCCATCGATGATGATGCCATGTTCGGCAGGAGCGAAGTCGATGAGCTCTCTCATCGTCATCTGCAACTGTGCTCCCCTGAAAGGCGCGATGTCTAGGGTATGCGCCTCCAGATGCGGTAGCTTTTTGCGGCTGCGAATCTTGAGCTGGAGCGGACGCGGCTTTGCTAGCGCCACTCCGACCAACGGGGCAAAATTGAAAGTATCGGGCTTTTTCATGGCAGTCTCCTGTCGCGTATAACTACAAAGCCGTTGACCATGTGCCGCCTAGTGTAAATAACTACTGTGACGTCCGCCTCAGGAGTTTCCGCACTGAAGTTTCACGCTGCGCAAAGCGCTAAGAAACGGCTGTGTTGCATCAGCCGCAGACCGAGGAGCTAAGCAGTGGCAGCCGTAACGTGCACTGTTTCGCCGTATGCGCGCCGACCATGCACGAAGTAGTACAGCACCGTCGCCAAGGCCACGGTTGCGGCGAGCACCCAATACATAGCGGAGTAGCCCAGCGCAGAAATCAGCATGCCCAAGACCACGGGGCCAAAGCCGATTCCGATGTCGAGGAGTAAGAAGAGCGTCGAAATACCCGCGCCCATCTCGTGCGGAGCCACGAGGCGCACGGCCACCGCTTGCGCCGCCGGCATGATGGAGCCATAGCCCAAGCCAACCAAAGCACCCGCGATGACGACCTCCCAGTCAGCTACTGCGATAGCAAGCACCACGAGACCAATCATGAACGAAGCGAGCGCACCGTAGAAGATGACGTTATCGCCGTGGCGGTCCTGGACACGGCCCAAGACAAAGCGCATCGCGAGGCTGACAATCGCATAAGCAATGAAGAAGAAGCTGGCGCCCGTCGCCAGGTCGGACGCGTCAGCATAAGCGTTGAGGTACGTGATGATGCCTGCATAAGCAACGCCGATGAGAAGCATGAAGAAGCCAAAGGGTGCGACCGCCGGGTGGACGATGTTGGCCAGGCTAAAGGTCACGCTGGGGCGCTCCTGCGTAGGAATCTTGAGTGCCAGTGCCAAAGCCACGGCACATACCGTGAGGCTGAGCACCACAACGAAGATGGTGTTGTAGCCACTCGCACCGACGATAGCCAGTCCTGCCGCCGGGCCAAAAGCGGTGGCAAGGGTAGTTCCCAAGGCAAAGTAGCCCGTACCCTCAGCACGGCGATGTTCAGGAATGACGGACTGCGCCACGGCCATGACGGCAGTCGACGCCACCGCATACCCCAGGCCATGAATGATGCGCACGACGATAAGCAGTGCCAACGAGTGCGCAACAAAATACGCGGCACATGCCACGGTCACGAGAACCAACGAGACCAAGAGGGACTTTTTACGTCCTGCCGCATCAACCAGATATCCCGAGAACAGTCGCGCAATGGTCGCACCGACCACGAAGGAGCTGGAGGCAAAGCCGCCCGCCGTGTCTGATGCACCAAACTGTTGCACCGCATACAAAGCCATGATCGTCACCAACAGGTAAAAGACCATGAATTGGGCAAAATTAACCAGCCATGCAAAGACGAATGTTGGGGTGATGAGTTTCTGCTCAGCGGACGTAGGAAACACCTTCTTGAAGCATATGGAGTTAAAATCAACCCTAAAACGGTATCAGACCCTTAATCGGCACATGGCACTAGCTGGGCAGCAGAGCGGCTACCTCGGCGTCGGAAAGCACTGCGTCCTCGAAGTTGCGCAGCGTCTCCTCCGCATTGAACTCCACACCGATGAGCACGACCTCAGAGCCCGGCGTCACTCCGTTGGAGGCCCACAGTGAGGCCGGCTGGATCTGGAGGTTGGGGCCTGCCTGCTGCCAAGCGTGGGCAACGCGCAGATCCGTGTCGATCCAGCAATACCCCTTGGAGCGAACCAGCCCGGTACTCGCGCGCAGCGCCTTGAGCAGTCGCTCACGATTGAACGGCCTATCGGAGCGAAAGACCACGGAAGAAATCCCGTACTCCTCAGTCTCCGGTGTGTGCGGATTGGCCAGTTCCTCGGCATAGCCGTGATAGGTCGCGGCGGTAGCGGGGTTATAAAGGGCGGCATCGAGGATGAGCTCGGTGGCGATGACGCCGTTGGTCACCGGCACCACCTTGGCGCGGCGGTTCATAGCCTTGACGGTAGCGATGACCCGCTCGGTCTCCTCCGCGTCGACGAGATCGGTCTTGGTAATCAAGATAAGGTCGGCGAACTCAACCTGGTCCACTAAAAGGTCCGCGATGGTCCGGTCATCTTCCGGAGTCGCTTCGATTCCCTGTGAGACAAGGCTGCGGCCCCGCCGGAGCTGGTCCATGAACGTGGAAGCATCGACCAAAGAAACCATGGTATCAATGTTCGCGTAGTCCTGCAGCTTGAAGCCGTCTTCAAATTCCCACTCAAAAGTGGCGGCAACCGGCATCGGCTCGGAGATGCCGGTCGACTCAATGATGATCTGGTCATATTTGCCTGACCTTGCAAGGCGCGCAACCGAGTCGATGAGGTCCTCACGCAGGGTGCAACAGATGCAGCCGTTGGACAGCTCCACGAAACGGTCTTCGCCGCGTTCGAGGTGGCCCTCCCCTGCAACGAGCGCCGCGTCGATATTGACCTCGGAGAAGTCGTTGACGATGACGGCGAGCTTGCGGCCTTCACGGTTAGCCAGCAGGTGATTGAGCACGGTGGTCTTGCCGCTGCCCAGGAATCCAGAAAGAACAGTCACGGGTGTAGTCATTCCGCAAATGATAATGGTTTTCAATTACGGAGACAACTACGCCCTAACCGAAGACCCTCCGCGTGTAATCAGAACCAAAGCGCCACTGCGGGTCCAGTTCCTCACGCAGGGCACAGAACTCGTCGAAGCGTGGATACAGCGCGGAGAAGTCTGCCCGCGTCAAGGTGTTCATCTTGCCCCAGTGCGGGCGGCCGCCGGCAGCCTTCAGAATGGGCTCCACCTTTGGCAAGTATTCATATGGGTTTTTGAAACGCGGGACATGGAACGCGATGTACATCGACTCGCGGCCGTTGGCGGTAGACAGCGCGACGTCGTCAGGTGCCGTGGTGCGTAGCTCCAGCGGGAAAGCAATCTGCCAGCCCTGTGCATCAATAAAACGTCGGATTTCTCGCACCGCTTCAGGCCCGTCCGCCAGTGGTCGACTTCGCAGGAGTGCGGATGGGTGAGCGCCGCGGACCGATGACCACGCCGGGAAGGTGCAAGGTGCAGTCAATGTCGATGGCCACTCGCATGCCCGGCGCGAGGAGGTCGAGCAGCTCCACGGAGTCCACCATGACCGTAATCGCTTCCCGTGCACCAGCGTCGGCACCTAACCACGCCAAGGCCGGACGGTGAACGCTGGGATAAGCCACGACGATATCGCGAAACCCTTCCTCGTAGAGGTGCAATGCCTCGGGAACGCTAAACCCCAGGATCCCTTGGTAGCCGTCGTGCTCGAAAGCCCGGCGCAACGCGGCGACGCTGCGCAACGACTTTGACGCCACGCGGATGGGAAGCCCACCCGCACGCGTCACCATTTGTTCCGCGTTGAAGTCGAAAGCGGCAATGTCAATGACACCAAGAGGGGCAGCCGCCTCGCCGGCCCTGACGAGTGGCGCGATAGTTTCCCGGAGCTGCGGGCTCGGAATTTTTGAAAGCGTTGCCATAAAGTAATGCTACTCACACTCGCACCATGATTGCGATACATATCACAATCAATTTCTGGCACTATAGACTCCATGAAAACCTTCACTAGTGCTCATCTCCCGCCGCGCGTCTCTGATTTCCTGGCCACCAACCCGGTAGGCGACGTGCGCGGTTCCGGCGCTCAACACACAGCACTCATGCCGTTTACAGGCGAAGAGCTTTTCTCCTTCCCCACGGCCACGCCCAAGGACGTCGCCGCTGCCGTTACCACCGCACGGGCCGGGGTAGGCCAGGGCAATCGCGGGCGCATACTGCTCAAGCTCCACGACCTAATCCGGAAACATGAAGAGCTCATCCTCGACCTCATTCAGGCTGAGAACGGCAAGTCCCGCTCGCACGCCTACGACGAGGTGATGGATCTCTATAACTGCGCGCGCTTTTATGGCGTGAACATACGCAAGGCCTTTGGTCCGGAGCGACATCCCGGCGCGTTGCCGGTGCTCACCAAGACGCGCACCCAGCACTACCCACTGGGCGTCGTGGGGCTCATCTCCCCGTGGAACTATCCGCTTTCCTTGGGCGTGGGCGACGTTCTGGCGGCGCTTTCTGCTGGCAACTCTGTGGTTCACAAGCCTGATTCCCAGACCACGCTGACGGCAATCTTGGTCCGCCGGCTGGCGATTGAAGCCGGCCTTCCGGAGGCTGCCTGGCAGCTAGTACCAGGCAACGGCGCGGAGGTGGGCGACGCCTTGATCCCCCTCGTCGACGGTCTTTCCTTTACCGGTTCCACCAAGGTGGGCAAGTCCATTGCTGCCCAGGCGGCCGGACGTCTCATCCCCACAATGTTGGAGCTCGGAGGTAAGAATCCAATGCTGGTGCTTGACGACGCCCCCCTTGAGCCCACCGCTCGCGGCGCCGTGCGCACGGCCTTCTCGTCCTCGGGCCAACTGTGCATGTCCGCCGAACGCGCCTACGTGCACACGGACATTTATGAGGATTTCCTCGTTGCGCTTGAAAAGGCCCTCGATGAACAGACTCTGGGCGCAGCGTTCTCCGATGCCGCAACTATCGGCTCCCTGACTTCGCAAAAGCAACTCGACGCCGTCCAAGCTCATGTGCGCGACGCTGTGGACAAGGGCGCAACGATTGTCTACGGCGGAAAGCATCGCCCGGAACTCGGTCCGTTTTTCTTTGAGCCCACGGTGCTCACTGGGGTAACGCAGGAAATGGAGCTCTTCGCTAACGAGACCTTCGGCCCAGTGTTGGCTGTGTACGAGGTCGATTCTGATGCTGCTGCCATCCACGCAGCAAATGACACGAACTACGGCCTATGCGCCTCAGTGCGGTCGGGCAGCTCCCGCCACGGCTGGAAGGTTGCTTCCCAGCTGGAAGCCGGCATGGTCAATATCAACGAGGGCTTTGCCGCAGCATATGGTTCTATTGCCGCCCCGGGTGGCGGCGTAAAGGAGTCCGGCCTCAATCACCGCCACGGTATTACCGGCATGCGCTTGTGGGCAAATGAGCGCACCGTAGCCGAGCAAAAGCTGCACCCGCTGGCGCCCTCGGAGCTACTGCCGCCGCAGCGCTTCCAGAAGCTCATCACCACGGGCATGGCGGCCATGAAGACGCTGCGCTTGTAGCAGCATCAAGAAAGTCCGAATAAAGTTTAAGCAATGCTCCATCTAACGCTGCCTGAACTTCGCGCCCGCCGCCTCATCGCCCAGGGCCTGGCCCCTTCGGCGGCGCGCCCAGCCACCACTTCACCGCTGGCTGCGGCCGAACACCTCATGGCAGTCCAAGGGCAGAACTATGCCGCGGGCGTGCGCGCGCTGGCCCTGCGCAGCACCCAAGGATCCGCAGCGCCAGACGATGCCGCAGTGCTCAACGCCATCGATGAGTTCCAGGTCGTGCGCTGTTGGCCGCAGCGCGGCACGGTCCACTTCATGCCTGCTGCCGACGTGCGTTGGATGTCCCGCCTGCTCTATCCCCGTGTCGCGCGCAGCCAGCAAGCCCGACGCCCAGGGTTGGGCCTCGACGAAGACCTGTTTAACCGCGCACACGCCGCACTTCACGACGCCGCCCTAAAAAGCACGACGCCGACTCTGACCCGCGCCGAGGCCTACGAGATCTTCCGGTCAGTTGGCATCGCTCCGGATGGCGGCCGTGGATCGCACCTGCTGCGCGCATTCGGTGGCGCGGGCGACCTCGTCCAAGGACCGAAGCACGGCAAGCAGGAAACGTTCATGCACGTCGATGTCCTCCCCGTCGAGCAACGTCAACCGGAGGAGCCGCTCCGCGAGCTAGCACTGCGCTACGTCAATGGACATGGTCCGGTGAGTGCCGCCGACCTAGCTTGGTGGACCATGCTCGCCAAAGGCCAAGCAGCCAAGGCCCTCGAAAACTCCGGATTGGTGCGGGCTGAGCACGAGGGCGAAACCTTCTGGCTCAGCCCATGGCAGCAGGACGTGACCGCAGAGGAAATCTCGGTCGCATTGGCGCTGCGGCTCGAGCTTCCCGCCTTCGACGAATACTTGTTGGGCTACGCCAACAAGGAGTGGATTCTGCCCGATGAATTACGCCCAGATATTCTCACCAAGAACGGGCTTAGCTGGCCGTGGGTGATGGAAAACGGTATGGCCGTGGCTAGCCTGCGTGAACCCGCTTAAGGCATGCGCAAGATGCGGCGATGCACCGTGCCGGCGGGCTCGACGTGGATGAACACTTCGGCGCCTGAGAAAAGCTCGTCGATGTTGTCCTCGATGCGATCCGCGATGTCGTGGGCCGCAAGAACTGTCCACTCGCCAGGCACGTCCATGGTGAGATAGACCAAGCGCTGGCGGCCCGATGCGATGGTACGACGGGACGTGAACAACACGTCGAATTCATCCTCAAGCTCAGCAAGTCGCACATCAAGCTCAGCGTGCTCTTCCTTGGGCAAGGACTCGGAAAGCAGGCTGCTCAAGGATTCTTTGAGCAGCTTGTAACCGGTCCACAGGATGTTGATGCCCACTGCAAAAGCGACCATCGGATCGAGCCACAGCCAGTCCGTCAGGGCAACCAGCGCGATGCCCACGAGGACGCCAACAGAAGTCCACACGTCAGTCAGCAAGTGATGGCCGTCAGCTTGAAGCGTTGCCGAACGATATTTCTTGCCCGCTTTCAGCAACGCCAGACCGACAGCCAGATTAAGGACCGAAGCTAGCGTCGAAAGCGCCAAACCAATGCCTGGCTGTTCCAAAGGCTGGGGGTTGAGCAAGCGCAATGCAGAGGTATAAATGATGAGTGCTGCGGCGACGAAGATCATCGCGCCCTCTACCAACGCGGAAACATATTCGGCCTTGCCGTGGCCGAATTGGTGGTTCGCGTCAGCCGGCTTCGCAGCAATGCGAAGGGCGATGAAGCCCACTACTGCAGCAACGAGGTTGACTCCGGATTCCAAAGCGTCAGACAGGAAGCCGACGGAGCCAGTAAGCATGGCCGCAAGGACCTTTAAGACAATGGTGAGAACAGCCGTCGCGATGGACAGCTTCATGAAACGCTCAAGCAGGAGCTGCTCGGAAGGAAGTGCCATACAGATACCTTCGGTTAGTTTGGCGCCAACCGAGCATCCAACAACGGGGACAATCGGTCGACGTAGGAACTACGGACCGAAGGTCTCGCTCACTCACGAATTTCGCAAGCTGGGTGGCCGGGCGCAAAGGCACCAGTATGTCGACCATCCATCCGCAGCCATGGGGGCCGCGGAGGAGCTACTCCCCTTCAGGAGGTTTTAGGTTAGCAAGCCGCCAAGTTGCCAACAACTCGGCGGCTCAAGCAATGCTGAGACTACAGCTTTAATCTCAGGCGAGCGCTAGCCGCCAATCTTGAAGTCGCAGACGTCGCCGTCCTGCATGATGTATTCCTTGCCTTCTTGACGGACCTTGCCCTCAGCACGGGCAGTGGCCATATCGCCGACGGCATCCAGGTCATCGAAGGAGACGATCTCAGCCTTAATGAACTTCTTTTCGAAGTCGGTGTGGATGACGCCTGCTGCGGCAGGAGCTGCCGCGCCCTGCTTGATGGTCCAGGCACGCGCTTCCTTCGGGCCTGCGGTCAGGTAGGTCTGCAGGCCGAGGGTGGCAAAACCTGCTTTAGCCAGAGTTGCCAGGCCAGGCTCGGTCTGGCCGACGGACTCGAGCAGTTCCATTGCCTCTTCCTCGTCGAGCTCAAGCAGCTCGGTCTCAGTCTGTGCATCGAGGAAGACGCACTCTGCCGGGGCGACGAGCTCGGCGAGCTCGGCCTTCTTCGCGTCGTCGGTAAGCACTGCTTCATCGGAGTTGAACACGTACAGGAACGGCTTCGCCGTCATCAAGTGCAGCTCGCGAACCAGTGCGAGGTCGATCTCGCCATTCTTGGAAGCGGCGAAGAGCGTGCGGTCATCCTCCAGGATTTCCTGTGCCTTCTTGGTGGCCTCGACGGTCTCAGCCAGCTCCTTGTTCTTGCGCGCTTCCTTCTCCAGTCGCGGCAGGGCTTTTTCAATGGTCTGCAGATCCGCCAGGATGAGCTCGGTGTTAATTACGGAAATATCGTGGGCAGGATCGACCTTGCCATCGACGTGGATGACGTTGTCATCGGCAAAGGCGCGCACGACCTGGCAGATAGCATCTGCCTCACGGATGTTGGCAAGGAAGGCGTTACCCATGCCCTCACCTTTGGATGCGCCTTCGACGATTCCGGCGATGTCCACGAAGGACACGGTCGCCGGCAAGATACGCTCGGAGCTAAAGATCTCCGCCAAGCGGTTAAGACGGTGATCTGGTAACTCAACGAGGCCGACGTTCGGCTCGATGGTGGCGAACGGGTAGTTCGCTGCCAGAATGTCAGAACGGGTCAGGGCATTAAACAGCGTGGACTTGCCAACGTTAGGCAGGCCGACGATTCCAAGTGTAAGACTCACAGGGGCAATCCTAACGCACCCAAGGTTTTTTAAGGCAAGATGGTGGGGTGAGTTCTCATTCGCCTTCCTCATCATCCACGCCGCCATCCGGTCACCACTCGGATCCGGACCACGCTGGGCTCGGCGATCGTTTTGACGAGTCTGTTGATGCCGCAGCGCTTGACGACGTCTCCCCTCACCCACCCGGAGACCAAGTCGACCGTTCCGTTGTAGTCGGCGAGGTAATTAAGTCTGCTTCCCTATGGGCACTGCGCCTGTTCGTCATGTGCCTTTTCCTTTATGCACTCTTCCGCATCGCAGGCAACCTCTGGCGCGGCATCCTGCCTATCCTGTTGGCTCTCATCATCTGCACAGTTTTGGCTCCGATCACGCGATGGCTGCGCCGCCACCATGTGCCAAGTTCGCTAGCAGCGGCGTTGACGATCTTGGTTTCCTTCAGCGCACTGGGCGCGCTGTTTCTTTTCATCGCGCCGAATTTCGTGCGGCAATCCCAAACGCTTTATTTGCAAACAGCCAACGGCATTCAGGCACTGCGCCTATGGGTCCAGCAGCCGCCGCTGAATCTCAATGAGGATCAGATCGGCACCTACATCGATGAGATCGCCGCCTGGGCACAAAAGCAGGCCGGCACCATTGCAGGATCCGTGTTCAACGGTATTGGGCAGGCAACCAACATCATCGTGACCTTGATGGTGGTTTTGGTCTTGACCTTCTTCTTCCTGAAGGACGGTCACCGCTTCCTGCCATGGCTGCGCGAAGCCACGGGCCGGCGCACCGGTTGGCATTTGACGGAACTGCTCACCCGAGGCTGGAACACACTGGGCGGTTTCGTGCGTGCCCAGGCGCTCGTATCGCTAGTCGACGCCATCTTCATCGGCATTGGCCTGGCCATCATCGGGGTCCCGCTGGCACTAACGCTGGCCATCATCACCTTCGTTGCGGGCTTTATCCCCTTTGTTGGCGCTATCGTCGCCGGCGCGCTTTCGGTGACCATCGCCTTGGTCTCCTTGGGAATCACCAAAGCACTGTTGGTCTTGGCGCTCGTGCTCTTGGTCCAGCAGCTTGAGGGCAACGTGCTCTCCCCCTGGCTGCAATCCAAGGCGATGAACCTGCACCCCGTCGTTGTGCTGACTTCCGTCACTGTGGGCTCTGCTCTCTTTAACCTCGTGGGTGCGTTCTTGGCTGTGCCAGCGGCCGCAATGTTCGCTGTGGCGTATCGCTACTTCCAGGACATGATGATGCTGCAGTCTGGCGAGAAAACCGCAGAGGATATGCATTTTGCCACGGTGGCAGGCTTCCTCATTGGCCGGTATACCCAAGAGCAGGGCGATCATAAGCGGGAGGCCTGGTTGGCGATGCCGGACCACGCCGCCCCGGAGGCCGTACCTGCCGATGTTGCTAATCACGGCAATAGTCCGCACCTCGACGCCGCGGTCGATATGGATGCCCGCCCTACTGGTAAGGGCGAGGGAGAAGCACCTGCTTCCCGCGGCACGCAGATGCGCGTTGTTCGAGGTGGCGTGCAAAAGGCTATGTCGCGCGTCGAACATCTGTTGCATCCACGCCGCGAAGATTAGGCCAAGACAAACGGCAATGTCCGGAGCACGTGCTTAGGTGGTGGCTATGTCTACCACCTTGCCCGTGCTTTTGTTATTTCTAGGTCTTTTCATCGGCGCCATTTTGGGCTGGCTGCTGCGCGAATACCGCAGTAATTCCGCGCGCCCCAGCGATGAGCATCGCGCGCTACAGGAATCGCAACGCCGGCAAGCGGAGCTTGCGCCTTTAGAGAAAGCTATGGACCGCTTGGGATTCAAACTGCAGGAATTAGAGGAAGACCGCGCCACTGCCATAGCAGCATTATCAAGTCAAGTCCAGGCTGTTACCCGGACTTCATCCAGGCTGACAGATCGCACTGACAAGCTCGTGGGCGCTCTGCGTTCCCCAAACGTCCGCGGCCGCTGGGGCGAGATGCAACTAGAACGCGTCGTGGAAATCGGCGGCATGACCAAACACGTGGATTTCGATTCCCAGGTAACAGCAACACTCAACGGAAAATCCGTACGCCCCGACCTCGTAGTGCATCTAGCAGGTGGGCGCAACATCGCTGTCGATGCCAAAGTGCCGTTTTCTTCTTATTTGGACGCAATGGACACCGAAGATCCAGAGGAGCACGCAGGTTACCTCCGCCGGCACGCACACCTGTTACGCAACCATGTTCAAGCGCTCTCCCATCGCGATTACATTGAGGCCTTCTCTCCCACTCCTGAGTTCGTAGTGCTCTTCGTCCCGGCGGATCCGTTCCTAGACGCCGCATTGAGCATCGATCCTGAGCTGCTCGAGTTCGCCTTCGGGCGCAACATCGTCATCGCCACGCCAAGCACACTTTTTGCGCTCCTGCGCACTGTGGCGCTGGGATGGCGGCACGAAGACATTTCAGAGAAGGCACGCGAGGTGCAACGTCTTGGCCGCGAGCTCTATGCGCGGCTAGGCACTCTCAACGAGCACTATGAGAAAGTCGGCCGCAGCCTTGAAAAAGCAGTCGAAGCATTCAACTCCAGTCTCGGCTCCTTGGATTTACGAGTGGGGGTTACTGCACGCAGGCTCTACGAGCTAGAGATCCCAGCACGCACCGATAAAAAGCCAGTCTCCCCGCGCCCCATCGAGGCAGAACCGCGGCACCTACGCTTTGGGGAATAGCTGCATTTACCTCCTTCACGGAAATAAATTTCGCCACATTCGGGCGAAGATAAAACGATAACCCCAGCCAACGCTGTAGAATCTTCCGGCGTGTCACTTGCCAAAAATCGAAACCACCGAGCCGCGCGTGAAACCTCCGCCGCTGCGCATGAGCTGCCGCTAGCCAAGGGTCTCCTTGGCCTAGTAGCCACGTTCGTCGTAGCCGCACTGATCACGATTGCCGTGGGTTCGATTGGTTGGCCATTCTTCATCATCTCCGCGGCCGGTGCGCTGGCAGTCACCTACTTCGCCCGCCTGCGCAGCTTGTACCTCCTGGTTGTCAGCATTCCAGTTGTGTTTACGGTCGCTATTGTGTTGACCTCCTGGGCGCTGACTATTCAAGCCGCGCCAAAAGGCGCATCGCCGTTTTCGACCACGTCCCTGCTATCCGCAGCGTTCCCTTTCATCGAGCGTTTCCCCTGGTTGCTCATCATATTTTTATTGTGCGCTACCCTTGCCGTGGTCCGTCTATGGCGACACAAGAACGTGGCTCGAACCCGCGACGCCAAGGCACAGGTTGCCCGTCGCGCGGAGCAAGAAACCAATGAGCGCACTACCAACGAGCGTCTTTCCGTTGCCGAGCTTATAGCTCGTGACCGCCGTGATACAGAAGGCTCGGGTGAAGCACTTCCCCAGAGTTCGCAGCGCCGCCGTACCCGTGCCCGCGAGTTGGACCGCGAGGTTCGTCGCCGCCGCCAGGCAGAAGAACGCGAGCAGCAAGCCCGAGAGCGCGTGGAAAAGAGCCGCTCAAGCAGTGAGGAGCTCAAGCGCGCACACGAAGAGCGCGTGGCTCAAGCACGCTCCTACCGCGAGGCACGTGAGGCCCGCGAGCGGGGTACCACAGCTAGCTCCGCGGAGTACGACGATTCCGACTTCGCACCGCGCCGCCCCGACCCCGCACGCCGTGCTGGCGATGCAGGTGAATCCCGCGAAACCGAAACCACCAAGCCTAAGGCGTCCAAGGCAAAGCCAAAGTCCTCGTTCTTGGAAGACAATCTCTACGGCGAAGACTAGTTCACCGCGCAAACCAGCTCGAGTATTAGCTATCAATAAAACACCCAGGGCAGCCATTTCCTGCTCTGAGTGCTTTTCTTTTGCTGTGGCTTAGGAGGGCACCCTTAAGCCTTTGGGGCCTGCGACGTGCGCGCCGGACGCAGCTCTCGTGGCAGGGAGAACTGGATAGTCTCGGTGGAAGTGGTAACTTGCTCAACGTTGCTGTAACCACGCTCGTCGAGGAATTCGAGCACCTCGCGCACGAGCAGCTCAGGTACAGAAGCGCCACAGGTAACGCCGACGGTCTCGACGCCTTCGAGCCACGCCTCATCGATCTCACGGGCGAAGTCGACGAGGTGGGAAGCCTTGGCCCCTGCCTCTAGCGCCACCTCAACTAGGCGCACGGAGTTCGAGGAATTCTTCGAGCCCACCACAATCATCAAATCGCATTTCGGAGCAATATTCTTCACCGACTCCTGGCGGTTCTGGGTGGCGTAGCAGATGTCGTCTGAAGGCGGATTCTCGAGGTGCGGGAAGCGCTCGCGCAGCTTATTCACAATAGTGATGGTCTCATCCACCGAGAGGGTGGTCTGGGATAGCCAGATGAGCTTTTCATCTTGCAGGGACTCAGGCAGCTTGTCGACGCCCTCGATGCCATCCACCAAGTGCGTGACCTCAGGAGCCTCGCCGGCGGTGCCTTCGACCTCTTCGTGACCTTCGTGGCCCACCAACAAGATGTGGTAGCCATCTCGCTGGAAACGGCGCGCCTCGTTATGCACCTTGGTCACCAGCGGGCAAGTTGCATCAAGGGTCAGCTGCTTGCGGCCTTCAGCCTCCTCACGCACCGCCGGGGCGATACCGTGTGCGGAGAAGACAAGGTGCGCGCCCTCGGGCGCTTCGGATGCTTCCTCGACGAAGATGACGCCGCGCTCAGCTAGCGATTCCACGACGTAGCGGTTGTGGACAATCTGCTTGCGCACATAAATCGGTGCGCCGTACTTTTCAAGTGCCTTCTCCACGGTCTCAACTGCGCGATCGACACCGGCACAATAACCGCGCGGTGCTGCCAGGAGAACATTCTTGCCAGTCTCAGTCATGCGTTCCAGCGTATCTAAAACTGCTTTGAAACAGTAGATTGGGTCGCTTTGCAAAGGCAATAGGTGGCCTATTTCTGACGTGGACAGCAATGTGACTTCGCTCGAACTTTCCCTGGCCCGCTGACCTTTAAATTTGCCCAAGCTGGCTGCCCCCGAAGACCACATGTCCGGGCTGGACAATAGACTTAAGTGGCAATCCACTGCTGCATAGAAAGGCTGCTTTGTGAATCAACCAGCAAACTCTGCGGAGACGCCCTGGCCCGTAGGCCGGGTCAATGACCAGGTCAAGGGTTGGATCGAGCGTCTCGGGTTCTTGTGGGTCGAAGGCCAATTAACCCAGATCAACGTCAAGCGCTCATGGAGACTTTCCTACCTCACTTTGCGCGACGTCGAGCAGGAAAAGTCCGTGCAGCTAACGTGCCCAACTGACATGGTCTTGAAAATGCCCACGCCATTAAAAGACGGCGATCGCGTGGTGGTCTACGGCAAGCCCGCCTTTTATGCCGGCCGCGGTTCCTTTTCATTGTGGACCACTGAGATTCGCCACGTCGGCGTCGGTGATTTGCTAGCACGCATTGAGATGCTGCGCCAACAGCTTGCTGCTGAAGGGCTCTTCGATCCTTCGCGCAAGTTGGCGCTGCCCTACCTACCTAACAAGGTAGGGCTTATCACCGGCCGCGGCTCTGCTGCTGAACGTGACGTGTTAGCCGTGGCAAAGGACCGCTGGCCGGCAGTGCAATTCCGCGTCATTAATACCGCGGTGCAGGGAGCGAACACCGTTCCAGAGGTTATCAACGCGTTGGAAACCCTCGATGAGGATCCAGAAGTAGACGTCATCATCATCGCCCGTGGCGGCGGTTCTGTCGAAGACCTTCTTCCTTTCTCCGAAGAGGCTCTACAGCGCGCAGTTGCCAGCGCACGCACTCCGGTGGTCTCTGCTATTGGCCATGAGCCAGACAATCCAGTGCTCGACAATATTGCAGACCTCCGCGCCGCCACTCCTACTGACGCCGCCAAACGAGTAGTGCCATCGGTTGCTGAGGAATACGCATTGGTGGATGAAGCGCGTTCCCGCATGGCAGCAGCACTGCGTGGTTGGGTCGAAAGGGAAAGGCGCGGGCTGGAAAATATTCGTTCACGCCCCGTGCTTGCGGATCCAATGACGCCGATCAACGCACGCCGTGATGAGCTTGAGCGCTCCCGCGCGTTGATGAAGCGCGAGGTCACTTACTTGCTCGAGCGAGAAAAGAACAAGGTCACTGCCCTGCGCGCACAGGTCTCGGCTCTCGGCCCGTCGGCCACCTTGGAACGCGGCTATGCCATCGTCCAAGTCGTGCCGCGTGATGGTTCGGGCCCAGAGGTTGTGACTTCCTACAAGCAATCACCACCCGGCTCGCAGTTGCGTATCCGCGTCGGTGATGGCTCGATTACCGCAGCGGCAATGGCTGCCAAACCGGCTGACTAACAAACTTCAGTAATCATTCAGCGCTAAAGCGCTTAAGAAGATATAGACCCGAAGCCAAAGACTTAACTAAAGGAGCAGACATGAACGAGACAATCGGTACCGGTACTCCCGGCCAGGACGCATTCCCGCCAGTAGAGGAACTTACCTACGAGCAGGCTCGCGATGAGCTCATTGAAACCGTCAAAATTCTTGAGCTCGGCCAGATGGGCCTCGACGAGTCTCTGAAGTACTGGGAGCGCGGTGAAGCGCTGGCAAAGGCCTGTGAGGCCCACCTTGACGGCGCTGCGCGTCGTGTCGAAAAGGCACTAGATAGTGCCGATAACTCTGAAGATGCCACAGACGCAGAAAGCGCATCATCCAACGAAGGAGAGTACTAATGCAGATTTACGGCTACCCAGGTGAGCGCGTGGACTTCGTATCAAAGTCCGGTTCTGCCGGTTCCCTGCTCTTTGGAGATCCACGCCATCTTGCAGAGGAGTTTTTCGGCACGCCGCATACGGCAAGCACGGATGAAATCTCCTATTACTCTGGCTCCATCGTGCTGTGCTTTAAAGAAGGCCGTCTCCGCGAGGTAAAAATCTACCCGCAGAACTCCAAGCGCGAACGAGTCGACGTCTACGTTGCTAAGCAGCGCCTGAGCGGCCTAGACGAAGAAACCCTCGCCCAAACGGTAGAAACCGCGGGCGAGGGTGTCCAGGTCGAGTTTGCAGACGGCCTTTACTCAGCCACCTTCAGCTAAGGCTGCTGCGAGGTCGGTGCTGAAGCACCGTCCTCCTGCGCACCAGCTTCGGCTGCCCCGTCCTCATTCACGTGCAGAACCGGTGCCTTGGCGAATGCCTCGATGGTGGTCTCGTAATCCGCTTCAGAGGCGGAGCCGGACAATACCAGGCGGGAGTCGCCTAAATCCGTGATCCATAGTGGACGAACATTAGCGTCGTCGCTTTCTAGGATCTTGACCTTCTTGCCAGCAACCTCACGCTCGGATTCGTTGGCACGGTAGTTGGAGTCATAGCCTTTCTCCGCCTCTTCAATAGAGACTTGGGTCTGCGTAGACTCCACATAGCCTTCATCAGCAGTCAGCCAGCTCACCACGGAGGCGTTCTCCCCCGCCACAGCGGAGCGACGCGCGGCAGTAGGCGCCCAGCCTTCGGGCATCTGTGGGTTACGGATTACTGCCTCCGTAGCGCGTGCTTCCATCTCTAGGAACGTCGTGGCATCGACATCCTGGACAGGCCCCTTCTTTGTCTCCGGGTTCACGCTACACAAGCCGGTAGCTCCTACAACAAGGAGCATGGCGATGACGGTCACGCCGAGAGACAAAATAATGTCCCGGGCGCCCTCAAAAATCTTGGGTTTCTCTTCTGCTGCCACGCGACCAGTATTCCACGTACCCAAGCGCACAACGAAAAGCCGGGGCGAACTCAAATTCTTGTGCTGCGAATTTTCTACTTCACTGCCCCCGGGATCGGGCAAAGCCCTCAATCGGGGGCACCAACCTGCCTAAAAATCCATTCAAAAGTGCAAGAATAGGAAACAGTGCCCTGGAAGGTTCCAGCGGCGAGACAGAAAGAGAATGGAAGGCAGCCTAAACACATGTCCGAAAACACTTCTTACATGCCAGATCGCAACCTCGCTATGGAGCTGGTTCGCGTCACTGAGGCCGCAGCTTTGGCCTCCGGCCGCTGGGTAGGCCGTGGCAAGAAGAATGAGGGCGATGGCGCAGCTGTGGATGCAATGCGCAAGCTCATCAACTCCGTCGCAATGAACGGCGTTGTGGTCATCGGCGAGGGCGAAAAGGACGAAGCCCCGATGCTGTTCAATGGCGAAGAAGTGGGCACCGGCGAGGGCGCTGCAATGGACATCGCAGTTGACCCGGTCGACGGAACCCGCCTGATGGCAGAGGGCCGTCCGAACGCTATTTCCGTCATCGCTGCCGCAGAGCGTGGCACCATGTATGACCCGTCCGCCGTCTTCTACATGAACAAGATTGCTGTCGGCCCAGCTGGCGTCGGCGCAATCGACATCAACCAGTCCGTTGAGTGGAACATCAACTCCGTCGCTAAGAAGCTCGGCATCAAGGCTGCCGACCTCACCGTCGTTGTACTGGACCGCCCGCGCCACCAGGACCTTATCGATCAGATCCGCGCTGCCGGCGCAAAGGTTCGCCTCATCATGGACGGCGACGTCGCAGGCGCAATCGCTACCTGCCAAGATTCCAACTCCATCGACATGATGATGGGCATCGGCGGCACCCCTGAGGGCATCATCACCGCTTGCGCTATGAAGTGCATGGGCGGCGAAATCCAAGGCAAGCTATGGCCGAAGGATGAGGAAGAAGCCGAAAAGGCTCGTCAGGCTGGCCACGACTTGGACCGCGTTCTGAGCACTGACGATCTGGTTTCCTCCGATAACTGCTACTTCGCTGCTACCGGCGTTACCAACGGTGACATGCTGCGCGGTGTTTCCTACCGTGCAAACGGCGCCACTACCCGTTCCCTGGTTATGCGCTCCAAGTCCGGCACCATCCGCTACATCGATTCCGTACACAAGCTGGCCAAGCTGCAGGAGTACTCCGTTATTGATTACTCCAACGCAGCGGATGCCTAAAGGTTTTTAAAGCCCCGCTTTTGCATTTGGTGCACGCCCTTTTCAGCATGGACGTGCACCTTGCACATTCGCACGCCATTTAGTCCATACTGGTTTTAGTGAGGCGTGACTTCCAGCACCATTATGGTGCCGGTTGATACAAATCTTATTATTGCGTTTACTGCCGGAAGGGACACGTTAGTCCGACTCCCTCCCGACACAATCGCTAAATGAACATCTTTATTCAACACATAATTTTGAGGTGGATTTCATGACTGAGTACCGCATTGAACACGACACCATGGGTGAAGTGAAGGTTCCTGTTGATGCTCTGTGGCGCGCACAGACCCAGCGTGCTGTAGAAAACTTCCCGATTTCCGGCCGCGGGCTTGAGGCCGCTCAGATTCGCGCTTTGGGCCTGCTGAAGGCAGCTTGCGCACAGGTCAACAAGGATTCCGGCACACTCGATGCGGACAAGGCTGACGCAATCATCGCTGCAGCGAAGGAAATCGCTGAGGGCAAGCACGACGCTGCTTTCCCAATCGATGTCTTCCAGACCGGCTCCGGCACCTCCTCCAACATGAACACCAACGAGGTCATTGCCTCCATCGCCCACAACAACGGCGTAGAGATTCACCCCAATGACCACGTAAACATGGGCCAGTCCTCCAACGACACCTTCCCTACCGCAACCCACGTTGCGGCTACCGAGGCAGCTGTCAACGACCTCATCCCAGGGCTGAAGGTGCTACACGAGTCCCTGAGCGCCAAGGCCAAGGAATTCGCGGACGTCGTTAAGCCCGGCCGCACCCACCTGATGGACGCAACCCCGATCACCCTGGGCCAGGAGTTCGGTGGCTACGCACGCCAGATCGAGCTCGGTATCGAGCGCATCGAAGCCACCCTGCCACGCCTGGGCGAGCTGGCTATCGGCGGCACCGCAACCGGCACCGGCCTGAACACCTCCGCTGACTTCGGCGCAAAGGTCACCGAAGAGCTCAAGCAGCTCACCGGCGTTGAGCAGCTCAAGGAAGCAGAGAACCACTTCGAAGCTCAGGCGGCGCGCGACGGACTCGTTGAGTTCTCCGGCGCAATGCGCACCGTTGCGGTATCTCTGAACAAGATTGCCAACGATATCCGCATGATGGGCTCCGGCCCACTGACCGGCCTGGCAGAAATCCACCTGAAGGATCTGCAGCCAGGTTCCTCCATCATGCCGGGCAAGGTTAACCCGGTTCTGTGCGAGGCAGCCACCATGGTTTCCGCCCAGGTCATCGGCAACGACGCTGCCGTTGCATTCGGCGGCGCCAACGGCCACTTCGAGCTGAACGTGTTCATCCCGGTCATGGCACGCAATGTCCTTGAGTCCGCTCGCCTGCTGGCTAACGTCTCCCGCGTCTTCGCTGAGAAGTGCGTCGACGGCATCGAGGCTAACGAGGAGCGTATGAAGAAGTTCGCTGAGTCCTCTACCTCCATCGTTACCCCGCTGAACTCCAAGATCGGCTACGAGAATGCAGCGAAGGCTGCTAAGCACGCACTGCACGAGAAGATCACCGTCCGCGAGGCCGTCATTGACCTGGGCTTCGTCGACGGCGAGAACCTCACCGAGGAAGAGCTGGACGAGCGCCTCGACGTCTTGTCCATGACCAACCGCGAGCGTGATAGCTTCTAAGTTTTCCACCTAACGGTACTTTCAAGCAGTACTTTTTAGCCTCCCACTGCCTTGCCGCTCGGGTACCCACCCAAGTGCATGACAGCGGGAGGCTTTTTGCTACCCCAAAAGCATTTGTGACCAAGCGCACTGAAAGCGCGCCAGGGACTCAAAAATCACGAAGTTTGCACTTGGTGCAAACTTGCACCGGGTGTAATGTTACACAGCGTGCAAGAAGAAATGTCACTACGCGAGCAGAAGCGACTCAAGACGCGACTGCGTATCGAAGACGCCGCCACTTCCCTGGTGGACAAGCGAGGCTTCGCCGCAGTCACCATTGAGGAGATCTGCGAAAAAGCGGGGATTTCAAGGCGCACATTCTTTAACTACTTCGATTCCAAAGACTCCGCAGTCTTGGGCGCCCCTAGCGCACTATTTTCCCAAGACCAACGAGCATATTTCCTTGATACTCCAACGGAAAACCTGCTGCGTTTGACCGTGGAACTTGTCATTTCTCATTTGGACGGGCACCACGCTGACAAGGCAATTGCAGCAAGGCGGCGCCGCATAGCAAGCGACCCAGATGCTGCCGCGGCGTCGTTTAGCCGCAAACGCGCCAAGTCAACCGAGATTGCAGAACTCATCACGCTTCGCCTCAAGCAAGAACCGCAGCTACAGCTCATGCCAGAAGTTGCGCCAGAGACAGAAGCATTACTCATCGGAGCCACCGTTAGAGAAGCGCTTTGGATTGCCACCGCTTCCCCCGAAATCAGCTGCGAACAACCATTTGAGCAAAAGTTCAATGATGCACTCGCACTCCTTATCACTTTCACGAAAGGACTGAAATGGTAGATACCGCCAAGTTGCCGACTAACAACGTCGGCGAGGCGCAGCCAGCACAAGCTGGCGGAAACGAAAAGAAAGAAAACAACGTAGCTCTCGTTTTCTCCGCCCTCGTTCTCACCATGTTGATGAGCTCCTTGGGCCAAATGATTTTCTCTTCGGCCCTGCCTACTATTGTGGGCGAGCTCGGCGGCGTCGACCACATGAGCTGGGTTATCTCCGCTTTCTTGGTCACCATGACCATCGCTATGCCAATCTCTGGCAAGCTGGGCGACATGATGGGCCGCAAGTGGCTCTATATCGGCGGCATCGCAGTCTTCGTCGTCGGCTCTGCCATCGGTGGCTTCGCAAATGACATGAACTGGCTCATTTTGGGCCGCGCTGTCCAGGGCTTCGGCGCTGGCTTCATGATGATTTCCTCCCAGTCCATCATCGCGGAGGTCACCACTGCTCGTGAGCGCGGCAAGTTCATGGGCATCATGGGCGGCGTCTTTGGCCTTTCTTCCGTTCTGGGCCCAGTCCTCGGCGGCTGGTTCACCGACGGCCCGGGCTGGCGCTGGGGTCTGTGGATTAATATTCCACTTGGTCTGCTCGCCATTACCGTGTGCACCATCGTGCTGCACCTGCGCGTTGGCGATACTGACCTGCGTAAGTTCGACGCTCTTGGCGCTACTTTCATCGCTATCACCACCGCTTCCCTCATCCTCATGACTACTTGGGGCGGCACGCAATACGAGTGGTCTGACCCAATCATCATTGGCTTGGGCATCGCCGTTGTCGTCGGCGCGATTATCACCGTGATCGTCGAGGCAAAGGCCAAGGAGCCGCTGATTCCGGTCCACCTTTTTAAGAACCGCAACATGGTTCTGACCACCGCAGCCGGTACTGTCCTCGGTCTGGCAATGTTCGGTGTGCTTGGATACATGCCAACCTACCTGCAGATGGTTCATACGTTGACCCCAACCAAGGCGGGCCTCATGATGATTCCGATGATGGTAGGCCTCATCGGCACCTCGACTGCCGTTGGCTTCATCATCGCCCGCACGGGCCACTACAAGATTTACCCAATCATCGGCCTTATCATCACCGCCGGTGCTTTGTTCTGGATGTCCAAGCTGACCGTGGATACGCCCCTGGTTCAGCTCGGTGCTGAGTTCTTCGTCTTCGGCGTGGGCCTGGGTTTTGTGCAGCAGGTTCTGGTTCTCATCGTGCAAAACTCCTTCCCTATCGCGCTGGTCGGTACCGCAACGGCTGCCAACAACTTCTTCCGCCAGATTGGTTCCGCAGTTGGTGCTTCCCTCGTTGGATCCCTGTTCATCCACAACATGAAGGATGAGATGGCAGCCAACATGCCAGCTGCAATCAAGGCCATGGGCCCTGAGGGCGCGCAGTACGCTGAGCAGTTCGCTTCCGCAACGGGCGGTTCTTCCCGCCTGACCCCGAACATGGTTGCGCACCTTCCGGATGCAATTCAGTCCGTCATCCTCAACGCCTACAACGATGGCCTGACTCCGGTCATCTTGCTCATGGTTCCTATGGCCATCGTTGCCCTTCTTTTGGTTCTTCCCATCACGGAAGAGCACCTTAAGGAAGAGATCTCTTAAATATCACTCACCAGACAAAGAATCGAAGGCTACTAGCGAGGAGCGCTGTGAGCTCCAGTCCCGCATTGCGCTAAACGACGCCACCCTAGAAAACAACCTTGGCTATCCCCCCGGGCTTGCTCAAGGAAGTCTTGGCTCTAAATGCTAGCCTGGTCGACGTATGGCACACTCGCGACTATCTGGTCGCACTCGCTGAGAAAGAAGGAATTGAAATTCCAGCTTTTATCTGCCCTTTTTACTCTATCCCTCAGGGGTTCCATCATCAATGATACCGGTGGCAACACCCTGCATAGAAAATTCCCGGTCTGAAATAGGAAGCGATTTCAGACCGGGAGTTCTCTTATATCTTCAGCAATTGCGCCAACCTCAACGCCGCGACATTGACGAGGTCATGAGGACAATAATGCGCGGTACATTCCCCGCCGCCGAGTTTTTCTAGCTCTATTGCCTAGCTAAAAGTCCTAATTATTGTTGCCTCGCTCCCGCTCATCTGGCTTCGGAAGCAGCAGCTCGTAGACGTCGGTGTCGCGCCACTGACCGGCCATCTCGCCGTAGGTCATCTTCGCCATGTGGGAGTAGGTACCGACCTTGACGAAGCCGCGAGACTTATGTAGGCCTGCGGAACCCTGGTTTTCTGGGAAGATCCACGCGTGGATTGCCCACTTGTGGAGGTCCTTGCAGGTTTCGATGAGCTTATCGAGCAGGGCACCGGCGATGCCACGGCCTTGAGCCTCCGCGCTGATGTAGATGGAATCTTCCACCACACCATGGAAGACTGAGCGGGAGGAAATCTGCGCTGCAGAAACCCAGCCCAATACCTTGGAATCATCGTCTTCCTCAACCGCAACGAAGACCGAGGACATGATCTTTGCACGGGTAAACTGCTCCAGTGTCAAAGAACGCGTTTCATACGTAGCGTGACCGGTGTTTAGGCCCTCTTCATAAATTGCCCGCATCTGGGGATAGTCGGCCGTAACAAAAGGTCGAATCTTAAAGTTCTTCGCGGGTTTGTTTTCTGCCATGTGATTCATTATTACAAGACAACTACCTGTACGGCTATATAAACCGGAAAAAGTTAGCTAGCCGCGATCAAGGAAGACGGTTTAACCTTAAGCCTCGCTTTCGAGTAAGTCCGTGACAAGCTCGGCGATTGCAGAACGCTCTGAGCGCTGGAGGGTCACGTGTGCAAATAGCTCATGCCCTTTGAGTTTTTCAATGACAGCCTGCACACCGTCATGGCGGCCCACGCGCAGATTGTCACGCTGGGCGACGTCGTGCGTCAACACCACGCGCGAGCCCTTGCCCAAGCGAGACAGGACGGTGAGCAAGACGTTGCGCTCAAGTGACTGCGCTTCATCGACGATGACGAAAGAATCATGCAAGCTCCGACCACGGATGTGGGTCAGCGGCAGAACCTCAAGGAGGCCGCGGTCATGGACTTCCTCCATGACGTTGTCAGAGACAAGCCCTTCGAGGGTATCGAAGACGGCCTGGGCCCACGGATTCATCTTCTCGGACTCGCTACCTGGAAGGTAGCCCAGCGTCTGCCCGCCCACTGCATACATGGGGCGGAAAACCACGATGCGGCGGTGCTCACCGCGCTCTAGGACTGCTTCAAGGCCGGCGCACAGCGCCAGCGCAGACTTACCAGTGCCGGCACGGCCGCCCAGGGACATGATGCCCACGGAGGGATCTGACAAAAGGTCAAGTGCCACGCGCTGCTCCGCGGAGCGGCCCTGCAGTCCAAACGCATTGACATCACCGCGTACGAGCTGGATGGTGCCCTCTGCCGTCATGCGGCCAAGCGCGGACTGCCCTGCCGCGTCCAGCTTGATGCCGCAGTGAACTGGAAGCTCTTCGATAGCAGTGCCATCTTCAGTCAGTACGCCGTCTACCATGACTTCCCCATCACGGTAGAGAGCATCGATGACTTCAGCAGAAGTATGAACCACAGCCATGCCGGTATAGCCGGTAAGAACTACGTCCTGCGCGTGGTACTCGTCGGCTTGCAAGCCAACTGCACCAGCCTTGACACGCAGTGGGACATCCTTAGTCACAAGCACGGTGTCTTTGCCCTCGTGCGCCAGGTTGAGTGCGCAAGCGAGAATGCGGTGGTCACCTTCGGGACCCCGGAAGGAGGATGGCAGCAAAGACTGATCCTGATGATTTAGCTCAACGCGTAAGGTTCCGCCCTCAACGTTGACCGGAACCGCTTGGTCTAGACCGTCGTATGCACCACGCAGGTCCTCCAAAAAGCGAAGAGCTTGGCGGGCGAACCAGCCAAGCTCAGGGTGATGACGTTTTCCTTCCAATTCGGAGATGACGACGATGGGAAGGATGACCTCGTGCTCTGCGAACTTGCGCAGGGCCCATGGGTCAGAAAGGAGGACTGAGGTATCAATAACGTAGGTCTTAGTGGCCACTGCACTGGGGCTCATAGGCTCGGTCAGAACAGAAGGATTGGACATGATTGCGGGGTTCTCCCTTTAGATCGTGTTGCTTGATCTCTTCCCAAGCTAAGCGCCAAAGGTTGAAATTACATGGGTGAAAGATGAACATTGCGAAAACGCAAGGTTCATGCCAGCCAAAAGCTCGTGAATTGGTACTGCAACCATGAGGACCACCAGTGATCACAAAAGCCGGCTAGGTAGAAACCTAGCCGGCTTTATTAAATTAGCGAGATTTACTCAACGGTAGCCTCGTACTTACCGGACTCACCCTTCATCCACTTGATGGTGCCGTTGGTGAACTCCTGAACCCAGCCGTTACCTTCAGCCTGCTCTGGAGCGGTAGGCAGGCCAACCTTGTTTGCCAGGCCGCCCTCGCCCTTCCAGGTCTCAGCGATCTTGCCGATGATTGGTTGTGCGCCGGACTCCTCGTTGAAGGCAATCAGCTTGTCCTCAGCGAAGGTAGCCAGGGAACCATTCTCGGAGTTTTCTACATCCTGAACGTCGCCCCACTCAGCGGACTTCTCATCGATTGCGGAAGCCAGAGCGGCCGGAACCTCAACCTCGCCAGCCGGGGTGTTGATCTTCTTCATCTCACCGGAAGCTGCGCCTTCCTTGGAATCATCGGAGCTCATCTTGTCGGAAGCATCAGCGGAAGTATCGCCGGCCTTGTCCTTGGCATCGTTGGCAGCGTCGCCAGCTTTGTCGGTAGCCTCGCCGGCCTTATCCTTGGCGTCCTTAGCAGCGTCACCGGCCTTGTCGGTTGCCTGGCTTGCTGCGTCCTTTGCGGCATCGCCAGCGTTGTTTGCTGCATCCTCAGCGTCGGAGCAAGCAACAACTGCCAGGGACAGGGAAGCTGCGGTCAGGCCAGCGGCGAAACGACGGGAAATCTTGTTCATGATTAGTAATCCTTTTCTAAAAATGTCAATTGCTTCTGCTGCTTCTGCCTTGCGGCAACTCAATCAACGCTATACACGGATCACTCACAGCAGCCACCCAGTTTTCAACAATTTAGGCGGAAAATATCCTTATTTGCGTCGTTTTCGCCGCTGAGAGGATTTCTTACTTTTTGGTAACGGATTGGTTTTTCGGCCTTGAACAGCCCGCTTGTTACCGGACCGTGACCTAGAACTTGTCGTTTTCTGGCCACTTTGCTGACCTTTTCCTTGGCCACCTTGGCCCTTGGCCGCGGCTTCCCGGCGCGCTTGCTTCGCTTTAGATTTCTCGCGGGCGCTAAGCTTCACGGCAGTACCGCGGGAGGAGTTTTTGGTTCGTCCTTTAGCTACCCCGACAAATGCTTGGATGTCCTCGCCATCGCGGTCCTTACGCCAGACCAAAGCAATGGCAGTGCGCGCCACTGTCGGATCGTTGAACGCCAAAGGCACTACTTGCTTTTTACTGAGCACCTTCAGCAATGGGCGCGGGGCAATGACAATACCCACGTTGGCGCCCACCACCTGAAGACCTGTACGCACTGCTTCGACGTCGACCTGGGCGTCGTCGCCAATGCGGTAGTTCAGATGCTCCTCAGAAACATCGGAGGGCTCAATCTCTTCGCCTACTTCTGCATAAACAGAATCCTTGGGAACGGCAATTCCCGGGGCTTCTTCATATAGACGCACTAGATGGAAGGAATCGTCGATGCGCGGATCCGCGCCCTCTGCGGGGATTCGGGCCAAGGCAAGGTCGGCTTCGCCTTCTAGCAAAGTTGCAAGAGCATCATCAGCGTCTAAAGTGACTAGCTCCCCATAATCCGGGTTGGAGCGGTATCGTTCAAACCATTTTCCTGGTTCGGTGCCCGTGGCAAAAACTAGTCGCAGCATGCAGCCAATAGTACTGTCTTGCTTGCTCAGTACTAGTTCCTGCACTTTATAGGCAGTGACACCTACCCTGCCGTGCTGCTACCGTAGGGAGAGTGAATGAGATGAATAAACAGCCTTCTGGCACCGCGATGCGTGCGCAAACCGCAGCGAAGAAGCTCGGCATCTACTTGCCCGCTACCCCGGAGGAATTCCAGAACTCCGCTGTCAGCCATACAGAGCTACGCGAGCTGCAAGACAACCCACCACAGTGGTTGGTCGACCTGCGCCTGAACGGCCCACACCCACGCCCCGTCGTGGCACAGAAGCTCGGTATCTCCGTTACTTCTCTAAAGAAGAACGAATTTGACCGCCCGATGACCACTCCAGAGATCAAGGAACTCTTGGTAGAAATGCCGGAGTGGCTGGCTGCTGCGCGCAAGGCACATGCCGAAAACCGTGACGGCAATGGGCAGCCTGCCTCTGAAGACTCTCCTGCTAACGAGTCTTAAATCTTAAAGGCCCTAGCGTCAACGCAGAACCAAGGGCTGAGAAAATCTAGGAATAGTCTTCTGCCAGTGGCACGGCGGACTGCCACAACTGTTCGTTGAGCTCCGCAGCGCTTTGACATTGTTTGCCCAATGCTGGGTGCTCTGCTCCGGCAAGCGTTTTACCACCGATGAGCCACTTCGTTACCGGCGTCCAACCATGCAGTGCGCTGGCACACCAGGCTGGCAGCTGAGGAGCTTCCTCCACGGTAAGTTCCGCTCGGCGCGGTTTAACAATAAGCCCCGCCTCGACGGTGGCGCGCACCGTGGTCGAGAGCAAAACAGAACCATGTGGGCCTATCACGAGACCCTTCTCATCTTTGAACACGATTGCCGCATTTGCGGCCTCATGGACAACCCCACTGGCCGAAAACAAAACCGCATCATCCGCACCATGGTCGCGGGCCTGTTGTCTTAGCTTCGCGAGCTTAGGCAAATCCGGGCCTTTAAGCAATGGATGCTCCCGCGGATCCACAGTCTCTGGAACCCACAACGTCGAGTGGGTGCGCAGCGTCGGGGCTAGACGCCATTCCACAGCATTTTCTGTAATTCGCGGAAACCATTGCCCCTCCCGCGGGATTTCGCCGAGTACTGGATAGCCATCGCCGAAGCGTTTGCGGTGGAGGTCCGGGCGGATAGCGCGCCCTTCACGGACCAGAAAAGAATCCACCAGGCGGAAATCAACGTGATTCATCTAAGGTCTCCGAGCTTTCAGCATGTGGTTCCTTCCGCGCGTGAAGATCGCTTGGAGCCATGCCCAATTGATTAAACAGCGGACGCGCTTTGACCATGGTTTCTTCCCACTCCGCGGAAGGCTCGCTTACAGCCAGCACTGCCCCGCCCACACCGTAATAAGCGCCGCGTTCGTTGCTGACCACTGAGCGAATCACCATGGAAAAATCCGCCGTACCGGTCGGCGAAAGGTAGCCAAAGGCGCCAGAGTAGACGCCGCGCCAGGTGTCCTCGATCTCATCAATTATCTGCATCGTGCGTTCTTTAGGCGCGCCGGTCATGGAACCGCCGGGAAACGCGGCCTCAATCGCATCTATGGGGCTAGACTGCTGCTTCAGTCGCCCGGTTACCTCACACATGAGTTGATGCACCGTGGAATAAGAGTGCACCTGAAAACCATGGGGCACCCGCACATCGTCGCAGGCGCGGGCTATGTCGTGGCGGACCATGTCCACCACCATGAGCAGTTCCGACGTGGTCTTTTCGCCCCGGAGACTACGCGCATTCGCCGCATCTATTTCTGGGTCCGTATCGCGCGGGCTCGTTCCTTTAATTGGCGTCGAGGAAACGTTTCGCCATGCGTCAATGCTTAAGAATTGCTCCGGCGACGTCGATAGCAGCGCGTTGCCGGCAAACCCCAGGAAGCCGGTGCGCTTGCTCGGATTAGCCGCGCGCAGTTGGAGGAAGGTCTCCAAGGGATTTGGCACAGGCTCCAACTCAATGCGATTGGTCAGACACACCTCATAAGACTCGCCGCGCACCATATAGTCCTGAGCGGCAGCGATACGTTCTAGATATTCTTGCTCGCCGTGAACCAGCCGGCCAGGACTTTGCCACGGAGCTTGCGGTGCCGAATCCATGGCAAGCTTAAGCTGCCACTTACTGTCGTCGGCGAAGCTTAAGAGATAAGTTCTGCGCTGTTCATGGTCCACCACTATCGCCCGGTCGCAGAAAATAAACTCTGCGTCTGGCCCCGGTGACCTATGCCTTTGGAACTGAGCAAAGCGCTGCTTTTCGACGCCGACTTCATAGCCAAGGTAGCCCACCCACCCTAAGGCGAAGTCGCAACCAGGAATCGGAGCGCCAACGCGCGCGGGGAGAACGTGGCGTTCATACTCGCGTTTAGCCACTTCGAAGAATTCCTGGCCCGGCTGGCAGCTATAGCTGAGATGCCGGGACCTGTGACCAGAGTCATCGCCAAGAATGCTAAAGCGGCCAAAGTCGAGCCAAAAGGCATTTCCGGTCAGCGCACGAGCTGCATCTTCGAGTGAGACTTCTATATCCACAGTGCGTACGCAGAAATACTGCTGTGCGTAATAGCGTCTGGCGAGGCCGAGGAAATTCTCGATGAGCTGCGGGCCAGAGTCAGTAAGCAGTGACTCCGGGTGGAATTGCACGCCCCACTGGGGTTTTGTGCGGTGCGCGATGGCCATTGTGAGCGTCGTGCCAAAAGTGTCGGCGCAGGTGGCGGTCACATCGAAGCATTCGGGAACACGGTGGGCCACCAGCGAGTGGTAACGCACCACACGATGTGGGCTGGCAAGGCCTTCGAAGAGCCCAGAGCCATCGTGGTCTACTTCAGTAACAATACCGTGTGCCGGGGCGGAAGCCAGGCCCACTTCCCCACCTTCAAGGTGCACCATAGCTTGCATGCCAAGGCACACGCCGAGGATTGGGCCGGTGAATTCACGCAGCACATTGGCACTAATTCCCAAGTCGGCCGGATTGGCCGGGCTACCAGGCCCGGGCGAGATGATAGCGGCGTCGTAAAGCGCCAGATCAATGCGAGCCCACGGGATGTCATTCGGGACAACCGTGGGCTCACACCCGGTTACCCGCCGAACGTAGTCCACGAGGTTGAAGGTAAAAGAATCGTGGTTATCTACGATCAGCAGGTTCATAACCGGAATTTTATAGGCAGCAGATGCGCGGGGTAGCGCTTGGCTGTCTTAAACCATCTTCCAATCCTCAAGACCGTCGTAGAGCGGGTACTGCTCAGCGATCTTGGAAACGCGACCGCGCAGGGACTCAACATCAGCGTTCTTGCCCTGTGCGAGTGCGGTACCGATGATGTCAGCGACCTCTTCGAAGGCTGCTGCATCGAGGCCACGGGTGGCCAGCGCAGGGGTTCCGATACGCAGGCCGGAGGTGACCATCGGTGGGCGTGGATCGTTTGGCACAGCGTTGCGGTTGACGGTGATGCCAACCTCGTGCAGCAGATCCTCAGCCTGCTGGCCATCGAGCTCAGAGTTGCGCAGGTCTGCCAGAACCAGGTGGACATCGGTGCCGCCGGTCAGCACGTCAACGCCGGCTGCCTTGGCATCGGATGCGGTCAGGCGCTCAGCAAGGATGCGTGCGCCCTCGAGGGTGCGCTCCTGACGGTTCTTGAACTCCTCCGAAGCTGCAATCTTCAAAGCGATTGCCTTTGCAGCGATGACGTGCATCAGAGGGCCGCCCTGCTGACCTGGGAAGACGCTGGAGTTGAGCTTCTTAGCGTAGTCCTGCTTCGCCAGGATGAGGCCGGAGCGTGGGCCGCCCAGGGTCTTGTGAACCGTGGTGGAAACGACGTCAGCGTGCGGTACCGGAGAGGGATGCAGACCAGCAGCAACCAGACCTGCAAAGTGAGCCATATCGACCCACAGCTTTGCGCCGACCTCATCCGCGATGGAGCGGAAAGCAGCGAAGTCGAGAGTACGTGGGTACGCGGACCAACCGGCGATGATGACCTTCGGCTGCTCCTTGATAGCCTGCTCACGCAGCTTATCCATGTCGATACGCATGGTCTCTGGGTCGACCTCGTAAGCTGCGACGTCGTAAAGCTTGCCGGAGAAGTTCAGCTTCATGCCGTGGGTGAGGTGGCCGCCGTGCGCCAGGGACAGGCCCAGAATTTTATCGCCCGGCTCGGCGAGGCTGGACAGTACCGCAGCGTTAGCCTGAGCGCCGGAGTGTGGCTGCACGTTGGCGAAGTCAGCACCGAAGAGGCTCTTGGCACGCTCACGTGCCAGATCTTCGATGACATCAACGTGCTCGCAACCACCGTAGTAACGGCGACCCGGGTAGCCCTCTGCGTACTTGTTGGTCAGAACGGAGCCCTGTGCCTGCAGAACGGCACGCGGAACAAAGTTCTCAGAGGCGATCATCTCGAGAGTCTCGCGCTGGCGGGCGATTTCGCCGTTGATGGCGTTAAAAACGTCCGGATCCAGCTCGCGCATCTCCTGATAGCGCACGTCTGCGGAATTATTGGCAGTCATGGAAGCGTTGATTCCCTTCTCGGTTGCTTAACTGGTCGTTTCAAACCTGCCCTACATATTAACTGCCACGCCCCCACGCGGGGGACGAAAGTACCATTTCATCCCCCAAGGTTTTCCCCAGAAAGAAATAAGGTGCGACAATGTGGCCATGGCGCGTGCAACCGATTCCAGTCCATACCTTGACTTCGACCGTGAAACCTGGCGCCAAAGGCGCTTGTCGATGCCCCAGGTTCTCACCGCTGCAGAAGTCGAGGCGCTTCGTGGTATCGGTGATCGCATCGACCTAGACGAGGTCGCTGACGTTTACTTGCCGTTATCGCGTCTTATCCATCTGCAGGTAGCAGCCCGCCAGGAGCTCACGGCTGCTACGGAGGAATTCCTGGGAAACAGCGCAAACCACGTGCCCTTCGTCATCGGTGTCGCAGGCTCCGTTGCGGTGGGTAAGTCCACCACTGCCCGCGTTCTGCAGCTGCTTCTGCAGCGCTGGGAGACCCACCCAAAAGTAGATCTAGTGACCACTGACGGATTCTTGTATCCGGCAAAGGTGCTCCATGAGCGCGGATTGATGCAGCGCAAAGGTTTTCCGGAATCCTACGACCGGCGCAAGCTCATGCGTTTTGTCACCGACGTGAAGTCAGGCAAAGCGGAAGTCAAAGCGCCGGTCTATTCGCATATTTCCTACGACATCCTGCCTGACGAACATCAGGTGGTGCAAAGGCCCGACATCCTTATCCTAGAGGGCCTAAACGTCCTCCAGACTGGGCCTACCCTAATGGTCTCTGACCTTTTCGACTTCTCGGTCTACGTCGATGCGCGCGTTGATGACATTGAGCATTGGTACATCGAGCGCTTCCTGCACCTGCGGCATACCGCCTTCCGTGAGCCGGGCGCGCACTTTGCTGCCTATGCAGAGATGAACGATACGGAAGCCCGCGCGCAGGCTCGCGAGATTTGGCAGTCCATCAACCTGCCCAACTTGGTGGAAAACATTTTGCCCACCAAGCCGCGCGCTTCCCTGGTTTTGCGCAAGGGTTCCCACCACTTGGTGGAAAAGGTACGCATGCGCAAGCTCTAGTAAACGGGGTTTCTAGGCGCGTAGATGAGGCCCTACTTGCCGAAGCGACGCGAACGCTGTGAGTAATCCCGCAGCGCGCGCAAGAAGTCCACGCGGCGGAAAGCCGGCCAATAGGTATCGGTGAACCAGATTTCGGAATACGCCGCCTGCCACAGCAAGAAGCCGGAAAGGCGCTGCTCACCGGAGGTACGGATGACAAGATCTGGGTCCGGAAGGCCCTTGGTATACAGGTGGCTCGTGATGGCCTCGGCGGTAACATTGCCCGCGATTTCCTCCGCGCTATGGCCTTTCCCGGCCTCATCACGGATAAGGTTTTGCACGGCGTCGACGATTTCCTGACGCCCGCCATAGCCGACGGCGATGTTAACGATGACGCCCTTATTACCCTCAGTTGCCTGCGCTGCAAGGCGCATGCGCTCGGTGACCTTAGCCGGTAGGAGATCCAGATGGCCGACCAAGCGAATCTGGCAGTCCAAGTCGCCCTTGGAAAGATGGGTGACAACGTCCGAGATGATGTCGAAGAGAAGCTGCACCTCTTGGGTGCTGCGCTTCAAGTTCTCCGTGGACAAAAGATAAATGGTGACGACCTCAATATCGGTGTCTTTGCACCATGAGATCATCTCGCTGATCTTCTTCGCACCTTGGCGGTGACCGTGGCTGATATCAGTGAATCCAGCCTCCCGCGCCCAGCGGCGGTTTCCGTCCGCCATGATGGCGACGTGCCGGGGCTGCGGGGTTCCCTTGATAGCGCGCGTGAGGCGAGCCTCATACAGGGGATAAAGCAACTGGCTGAGGAAGTTCACGGTTAGTCCTTAAAACACAATCCAAGACGAGGGACAGGCCGCAATTGACCTACAAGAAGGAGCGCTTGCTCTGGTCGAAGATGCCTGCTTCCTTCATCGCGGCGTCGACAGCCTGGTCATCGAAAGGGTCGATGCCGTGGTCTTGGGCGAACATGGTGCGACGACGAAAGCGCGAGTAACGACGGTGGAAATTCCACCCCGCAAACAAGACGGCTGCACCCATCAACGCCAAGATGAGAAGGCCAATTGGCGAGGCCTTGCCAAACTCAGGCCCCATCGGGCCTTCCTGGGCACCCTGGGCTAGGTAGTTAACTTGTGCGTGGACGTCACCTGCTGCAAGAATCAGCGAATCAAATGCGCTCATGCTTCTAAGACTCCCCTACTTCGGCAATTCCTGCAAATAAATCCGACTCCGGCAGCTCAGTAGCAACGCGGGTCTGCGCGAGCTCGAACTCCTCGGTGGGCCATAGGCGCTGCTGTACATCGACGTTCGTCGCCAAGAATGCTCCTGCCGGATCAATCTGGGTGGCATGCGCGCGCAGGGCATCCTCGCGATTTTGGAAGTAGTCTGCGCACTCTACCTGCGTGGTAACGCGCGCCATGATGTCCCCAAAGGCCGTATCCCAGCGCGCCAGCATCGGGCCATAGGGGCTGGTCTTTCCCTCTTCTTCCAAAAGATCATGGAAGAGCTTCATGCGCTGGTAGACAAAGCCATGCGAGTAATAGAGCTTTTGCGGCGTATAAGGTTCGCCCAGTTCTGGGTGGTAGGAAGGATCTCCGGCCTTTTCCCAGGCGATGATGGAAGCTCGATGGACCATCAGGTGGTCTGGATGCGGATAGCCGCCGATCTCGTCATAAGTGACGATGACCTGGGGGCGGAACTCACGAATGGTTTTCACGAACTCTTGCGCTACTTCATCATCTGGAATAAGTGCGAAGCAACCTTCCGGCAGCAGATTCTTTAGATCCGGATCGAATGGATCACCGCCTGGCAGGCCGGAATCGACATGCCCCAGCCAGCGGTGCTCTACGCCCAAGGCTGCGGCGGCCTTCGCCATCTCTTCGCGGCGAATCTCGCCCATGTTTTCTTTCACACCCGGCTTATCCATCGCTGGGTTGATGACGTCACCGCGCTCGCCGCCGGTACAGGTCAGCACCAGAACCTCGGCACCTTCAGCCGCATATTTCGCAGTGGTTGCAGCGCCCTTGGAAGATTCGTCATCTGGGTGCGCGTGAATGGCTAGTAGGCGCTTGTCGCTCATAGTAGGGTTCATCTCCTCTAGCGCTGAATTTCGGAACAGAGGTCCATCCTAGTGGATAGTTTGAAAATCTTGACTGTTGGTTAGACTAAGATTCATGACTTCCGCCGGTACCCCTCGTTCAGGTGCTCGCTACGGTGCCCGCCCCACGGCAGACAGCTCTGCGAATAATACCTCGAGCATTACAAACAAAGCCATCGTTTTGGTCTTCGCCGCCATGTTTATTGCCGCGATTATCTATGGCGTGCAGTACTTCCAGAAACAGGAGAAGGTCAACGCGGACATCTCCTACGTCACCCACGAAGTTCTTTCCGACGATTCCACCCGTGTGTGGGCGGATGTCACCCGCAACCACATCGATGAAGACGCATACTGCATCGTGCAGGCCTTCGATTACTCCAAGGCAGAGGTCGGACGCCGTGAGTTCGCGGTCCCTGCCGGCGGCCCGAAAACCCAGCGCATTGCTGTCGACGTCCCCACTAATCACCGCGCAGTAGCCGGTGGCGTTTATGGTTGCTCGGGAAATATTCCTTCCTACTTGGATATGGAACACCCTGACTACGTTGAGCAATCCAGCAACTAAATAGATTTATCAATCTATATTGATCAAGGTGGGCACCGTCTTCTTGCTCGATATCTTGGCGATAGCCGCCCGCCCCGCAATTCGCCTGCGGATTCACCCCTTAAGTGCGGAGCCTTACGCACTAGTCGACGCCGTGGCAGGCGCAGCGCATGTGCTAGGATTTGTAGCGCTTAGGACAGGTCGCGGCTGCAAATCGCAGTTTTGGAGCTGACCTTATCCATATAATTTTCATTTCTTCACCCCCGCTTTACGGAAGGTTGCACTATGGCTGAGCAGCAGAAGCAATACATCACCCCGGAGACCAAGGCCAAGCTTGAAGCTGAGCTGCAGGCTCTCATCGACCACCGCCCGGTCGTTGCTGCCGAGATTAACGAGCGCCGCGAAGAGGGCGACCTGAAGGAGAACGCAGGCTACGACGCAGCCCGCGAGATGCAGGACCAGGAAGAGGCCCGCATCAAGCAAATCTCTGAGGTCCTGGCTAACTCCACCACTGAGCGCACTGCCGTTCAGGAGGGCGTTGCAACCGTCGGCTCCGTTGTCCACGTTTACTACAACGGCGACAAGGAAGATAAGGAAACCTTCCTTATCGGTACCCGCGCTGCCGCTTCCGATAACAAGGACCTGGAGACCTACTCTGAGCAGTCCCCGCTGGGCGCTGCACTGATTGGCGCCCAGGAGGGTGAGACCCGCGAGTACACCGCACCAAATGGCAAGACCATTTCGGTCACGGTGGAATCCGCAGCGCCGTATGATTCAGCTAAGGCCGCAACTCCGCGCGAGTCCTAATTTTCTTTTCTTTTATTTCAATTCATTCTGGAGAAAGAGCACCCATGAAGAAGTTCTCCCGCTTCGCAACTGCTGGTTTGGTTTTCGCTGCAGGCCTGTCCCTGGCAGCTTGCCACCCACCGAACCAGCAGGATTCCACCAGCGAGAAGATCGATAACGCCTCCACCTACACTGGCAAGGCTCCAAAGCCAGCTGAGTCCAGCTCCCAGTCCGAGGCTTCCGCTACCCAGGCTCCTGAGGCTGAGGCCACTGGTGCTGAGGCCGCCGGCTCCGAGGCTCCTGCCGCTGGCGATCCGAACGTAGTTGTTGAGACCCAGGTAGTTCCGGCTCAGTAAACGTCGCGGCTGATGCTGCGCACCAAGCAGCAGCTAGCAATCACTAGCAGTAAAGCG
Source organism: Corynebacterium sp. HMSC06G04 (assembly GCF_001807365.1). Classification (NCBI taxonomy): domain Bacteria; kingdom Bacillati; phylum Actinomycetota; class Actinomycetes; order Mycobacteriales; family Corynebacteriaceae; genus Corynebacterium; species Corynebacterium sp. HMSC06G04. The sequence goes on from NZ_KV788589.1 coordinate 99,648, forward strand.
CCTAGGCATTCCACCTGGGCGCTTTACTCATTCTTCGACAATCGACTTAACTCTCTTCACGGGCCCACGCCCCAATGACACCCGGCAATGCTGCCGGCGGCTCGCCTAGGAGATCACGACGGTTGGGATCGCGTTCGACCTTGCTGGTCACCGATTTGATACGCCGATCTTGCCCGCCGCCCTGGCCGGTTCCTGCCATCAACGGCATCATTCGGCCACCCATCGCACCGCGTGTATTACCCGCACCCCGGGCCGAATTAACGCCCGCTGCAGCGGTACCTGCAGTATTACCCGGACCGCCTACTCCACCAGCACCCAATGCGCCTGTGCGTGCACTCGGCGCCGCGGTTGACCCTGCCGAGCCTGCCAGCCCAGCGCCGCCAATGCCTCCCGTGCCGCCAACTCCACCGGCGCTAAAAGCTCCGCCCGGTCCTACAGCGCCAAGACGTCCCGCTCCATGGCCACCTGCGTTAGATACTCCAAGGCCCAGCCCTTGTCCACGACCAAGGCTTTGCCCCTTCGCTGAAGCATTACCTGCAAGAGCCGGTGCGCCGCCAAGGGCTCCCATCATCGGACCAGTGCCTGCACCAGAACCCAGACCACCGGTAGCTCCCACACCTGCGGTCATAGTCGCTGGACTTAAGGTCGCACCGCTACCGGAAGCCAGCGATGGCGCCCCGCCAAGAGCACCCGCTCCTACACCAGGGCCCATGCCCATACCGGCGCCCGCACCTCCTGGCGCAACAGGAGCAAGATTGACACTTGCTCCCCTAGTGCCGACATCACCGGCAGCGATCGGGTTGAAGCCTCCCGCGCCTAGTTCCGCAAGTGTATTCCGACCATTGGTGACCAAGTCATTATTGAACTTCTGAATGTCAGCATCGCTCATGCCTAAGCCCTCAAGGCCTTCGACCTTGCCATTTACGATCCCGAAAGAACCCGGCCCCAATTCGCCCCGTGAGATCGCTTCAGCGATATGCTTCGGCCACGCTACGTTGGCAGTGCTATAACGCTGCCCGCTCCCGCTTACTCCGCCAAAGTTGGTGCTCACGTCGCCGCCGCCTGAAGGCGGCATCGTGGTCATCAGTGGATGCTGGAACGGCATCGCGGCGACCACTTGGGTTTGGAGTGCGCTTTGCATGAAGGCCAAACCTGCCTGCTCGGCGGCCTTGCGTGCTGCTGGATCAGGAATCGCCATCGCGGACATGGCCAAGCCCATCGCCTTCGGCTGGGAAGCCATCAGATTGGCTTGGAAGCCGAAAAGTTTCTGGCTCATCACCTCAGCATTAGCAATGAAGTGATTACCTGATTCCGCCACCATCCGAATTTTCTGGGCCGCGCGTGCAGTTGCCTCACTGTCATTTTCAGATTCCAGTGAAGAGGCCACCTCGTTCAACCCATCGACAATCGCCGCGACTTCAGAAGAAAGAAACCGCCACCGCGAATTGGTCTCCGAAACACTCCAGATCTTGGTATTCAACAAATCCATCGCCAGCCCGAACAAGTCAGAACCAACATTGACCACCGGCATCACGAAGCCAAAAGGGCTATAGCCCGGGTCAGGCTGATTCATCACCGGCATCGCCTCACCCGTTACCGAGCCACCTGCATCGGCGATGTCCAAACCACGACTATTAGCCAAGTCTTGAGATTCAAACCCTCGAGCTTCAGCTACCAACGTGTTAGACAACCATTCGATCTGTTCGTCGAAGCTACGCAGTGAATTGCTCGCTGAGCCTGGGTCCGTGGCAATCACCCGTTGATGAATTGTTCCAACGTCACCAACTCCGTTCACGCTCGAGAAACTACCGTCAATCGGAGAAATCGCTGTCCCAGCCGCTGATCGTAATCGTCGAGATAGATTGCCAACCTGCTCACTCACTCTGACGAAGTTATTCAATGAAATTTTCATTTTCCCCCCAATTTCAATCTAAGACAGACTAATTAATATCGATTCTGCTGAACTGCACTTTTCAGGCATCGGAGCTTTTAAGGCTTGATCCCCAAAGCTAACGCTCAAATCACCACGCACTGTTTCAACGTGGATTGCGCAATAGAGCTCGGTACCAAACTCATTTTCAAAACCAACTACAGGTAGTTTGGCGCCACGATAGATTTCTTTTCTACCTTCCGACGCTTCTACTTCTTTGAAAGAAAGTTCGCTCGAGGCTAAAGACACAACCGCGGGTTCGTCGCCTCCGTTGAACAAAAAGGAACAATGTTTGGAGTCGGGAAAGCTAAAGTCGCCTTCCAGACGTTCACCAAGACCAGCCTCCTTTAACTTCTCCTCTGGAATTTCTGTGCAAGGATCAAATAGATCGAAATCTGGGTCGGTGCGATCGAAACTGCCGAATGGCGGCAGAACGCCGTTCCCTTCCCCCTCTGCGGTGATGCTGGAATCCGCACCAGCATCACCGCTGTCGCTCGTGTCATTGGAATCCTTGAAGCCCCCATCCCCGGTAGCCTCCACAGCATCCCCCGGATTGTCGGCGTTTTCTGCCGCCTTGTCCATACTTGTGCCGTAGGTGTCCCCAGCCTCTTTTACGGTATCTGGTTGGTTTTCCTTCGCGCTCCATGGAGCAAGGTCTATAGCGCAGCCCGTCAGCACCCCCATGCTGACAATCAGCGCTACAACAATCCCCTGCTGCTTCATGACTACCCTTCATCAGACTTCAATGACGAGCCGGAGGCCGCTGTTGTGGCTGCTAGCCGCTGGCTGCCTCCCGAAAATAGGATGCACGAATCTGCGCAGCCTGTCGCGCCAAGATATGAATTGGGTCAAATTCGGGGCGTCTTCTACGGTATAAAGATGCCTTGCCTAAACCTCAAAATGGGAAAATATTTCCTGCTCAAATCATATGAAAAGGCTGTAAAAGAGTTGGAAGAACCATAAACTCTCAACCATTTATCGATTCCCCCATTTCTACACCCGAATTACAAAAGTGTGAGTTATCAAACTTAAGCCTCCAGTTGCGCAGAAAAGAACCCCCAGCCGCCAAGGACTCACCCTGGAGGCTGAGGGCTAAGTAAAGCTGTTTAATCCAGAACGTCGTTAGCGGTTCTGGAAGTAGGACAGCAGGCGCAGAATCTCGGTGTAGAGCCAGACCAGGGTCACGGTCAGGCCAAGGGCTACACCCCAAGCGGTCTTGCTCGGTGCACCCATGCGGATCAGACGATCAGCATGGTCGAAGTCCGTCAAGAAAGACATTGCAGCCAAGACAATGCAGACCAGGGAGAAGATGATGGAGATAATGCCACCATCGCGCAGCGGGTTGAAGTCGAAGAAAATTGCGGTCAGGAAGTTGCCCAGTGCCAGAACAGCCACACCTGCAATCAGACCAAACATAATCTTGTTGAACTTCGGAGTGACCTTAACGGCGCCAGTCTTGTAGACAACGAGCATGCCGATAAACACACCAACAGTGCCCATAATTGCCTGGCCGATCAGAGCCATGCCATCGGAGCCAGCAACATTGACACCAGCAAAAAGCAGCGAGAAACCGCCGACGAACAGTCCGTCGAGAAGCGCATAGGAGATGGTCAGAGGCGCAGAGCCAAACTTCTTACTGAAAGCTGCGATTAGGGTAACGACAAAGCTACCGATGCCGCCCACGATGGTCAGAATCAGCGAAAGACCGTAGCTCACCTGAACACCGATGAAGAAGTTGACGACGGCCATGACGATCAGCACAGCAAGCGTGATGCCCGTCTTCGTAACGACGTCGTCAACAGTCATCGGACGCTCGGCAGACTGGCCACTGCCCTGCTGATCAAACGGGTTTACGTTTTGGTTGGCAGCATACGGATTGTTTCCACCGTACTGCGAAGTCGAACCCTGACTCTTGGTCAGAGTGTTCATTACCGGATTGCTAGAACGCATTAAATTCCCGATTCCTTTCACTGGATTAGTCGCTGGGGTCAACGGGCCCAGCCTAACAGCATCAACTAACTGAGGGGCTGGAGGATTATTTGAAGATTTCACTAAGTGAAACGCTTTTGATTCGAATTAAGTTCCCGAAGCAAAGCCTTTCGCTGAACTATTTAAAAATCAGCTACCTTCGAAGCCCCCAGCGGCTATCTCTCCAGATGCGGTGGAATTTAGGCTCCTCCGCTTAATACGAGCTATTTAGAACGCAATGCGCAATTAGATTATCGATACGGCGGACATCAATCTTTTTGCCCAACTTAATCTTGAGATACCCCGCTCGCGTCCACAGCTCGACTTCCGCATTGAAATCAATTCTTCCCGCATTTTCAGTGGACCACATGTTGATAGCGGAGTAAGGAATTGAGTAGATTTCTACCTTCTTGCCGGTCAACCCCTGCGCATCGCGGATAATAAGGCGCTTTGAGGTAAAGATCGCAGAGTCACGGAAAGTCTTATACGCAGCATGCGGCTGTTCACCCGCAATCAGCAATTCCGTAACATCGTTTGGGATTGGGACTTCTTCAAAGAAAGTCCACTCAGTAATAGGAGCGGTCTCCATTTTCTTCCTTGCTTTTGAAAGGACCAATAATTTGTGAATCGGCGGAGCTATCCCCATAAGAGGTCACGTAACCGCCTCGTCTAACTCTAATAGCGGTTACATGACATTTTCCGAGAAAACTAGTTCACCCACCGCAATTTCGTTTCCATAGCGGCACACTTGTCCCGACGACGACAATCAGACAGCAAAAACCTATAAACGAGTCCAGCAATGCCGCGACTGACCATCGAAATTTCGAACCAGGCGATATGCGAAATCTTCTCAAAAGAAGATGATGCGCCATATATTTTTGGCCACTACTCCTCTTTCAGTGCCGCCAAAGTTTTCAATCGTTCTTGGCTACTAATCGTGACCGCTTCTCGCGGTCTCATTCGGGTTCACTCAAGGACTTGAGACCTTGGCTTTCTTTCTCACCGCTCTCCAAAGGAGTCTTGCAATGACTACTCCAACCACTGGTCCAGAAGACACTGGATTCCAGAACAGCCCTCAGATGGCGTGGCCAGCGCAAAGCGCGGCGACGCCTGCCGAGACTCCAAAAGGCCGCAACACTCGGCATCATCGCGGTAATCATGTTCATCGCAGTGATTGGCTCCAGCATCAATGAGGCAACCGGCGGCGACACCACTGTCTCCAACAATGCGGATGGCGAGTCCGCAGATGGCCATACCGTCACGGGTTTGAGTGAACCCTAGCTTTAGGCTCGGCCTTTCAAGGCCGGGCCTTTCGCGTTCTTTCTGGGCTTCTAGATGGCAAATCCGCTTGTTATGAGCCGCGACAACTGTAAAAGTCGCTGACAGCTGAGGAATGGAGTTTGTCATCTAGTTTTACCGTCTGGGTATGTGCCGTCAGCGGCCCTTGAGCGTGTGCCTGCAGCTGCCGCAAGCCCACGACCAAGGCATAAACAAAAGCCTCAAGACACCATCCAAAAGGAATGATGCCTCGAGACCTCACACGGTGCCCCCACTGGGACTCGAACCCAGACTGAATTGATTTTAAGTCAACTGCCTCTGCCGATTGGGCTATGGGGGCTTGGTGCGGTTCTATTTTAAGCCACCCCGTCAGCACTGCTGCGCAATAGGGTGGCTTCAGTGCGAATCGCTAGAGGTCAGCGGCGATGCCGGCGACGATTCCGTCGAGGATATCCTTCTCGCTGATAAAGAATGAAGAGGCGTCGCTGTTGCGCTCAATCATCTTGATGATGCCCTCGACAGCCACCGAGCCACCGCCGATTACGTCAGCGCGGCCTGGGTGGATGACTGGGTTGAGCGCACGGGTAGCCGAAGGCTTCCCCATCAGCTGGCGCGTGAGCACTCGCAGCGCATCAAAACGCAGCTCCGAGCCATGGATTGCATCGGGGTCATAGCTTTCCAGGCCTTGTGCCAAAGCAGACAGCGTGGTGAAGGTACCCGCGCAGCCAACGAAAGTCTTGGCCGAGGAAATCGGCACAATCTTTTCAACTTCCTGCATGCGCTCTTCCACGTAATCTTCCGCGATTTCGATCTCAGAATCCGTTGGAGGATCTGTGCGCATGATGCGCTCTGTCAGGCGCACGCAGCCCATCTGCGCGGAATGCGCGCCGAGAATGTCACCGTCGATAGTTCCGACGACGAATTCCGTCGAGCCGCCGCCTAAGTCGATAACGCAGTATGGCCCGCGCTCAGAACGCAGGTCCGCCACTGCCCCCTTGAAGGACAGCAGAGCTTCTTCTTCACCGGTGATGACCTCAGCCTTGGCACCGGATTCGATCTGGCCCAGCAGCTGCGCCGTCATTTCGAAGAACTCGTCCTGGTTCTTCGCATCGCGGGTAGCAGACGTTGCCACCATGCGTACGCGCTGAACCTTCTCAAACTTCATCTGCTTTACGTAGCCCTCCAGCGCCACGCGGGTGCGCTCAAGGGCCTCTGGTGCAAACTCGCCCGTGGCATCTACGCCCTGCCCCAGACGCACGATTTCCATGGTGCGGACGATATCGCGAATCTTGCCGTCAGCTTGTACTTCACTAATGAGCAGACGAATCGAGTTGGTGCCGCAATCCACCGCAGCGACGCGAGTCATGTAATACCTGCCTTCTTGGTCTCAGCCTTACCTGGAAATACTATTCAGCGTTAGAGAAATCGAACTGGCTCAGATCAATGCCCAGGTCGTTGACGCTCGGCCAGTCCTCCGGAATTGCGGTACCGCGCAAGCGACCATGGTCCGCAGCCATCGCCACCGCTTCGGTGCCTAGACGGAAATGCTGTGGTCCTTCAGCCAGCGCATAAGCAATCAGCACGTGCAGGCACTTCACGCGATCTGGCATACCCCCACCTGAGAAAGTGGTACCTAGGTCTTCAATAGCGTTGCGCTTTTCCAAGAAGTACTCATGGGCACGCTCGTAATCTTCTGCCAGCTCTTTATCTTCAGCTAGGCGGGCCTCCATCCACTTCATCACGTGCGCAACCTCAAGGCGGGAAGCCTCAGCGGTAAGACGTGGGTCGGTCAGATAGTACAACGTAGGAAATGGAGTTCCATCCGGTAGCTTCGGCGCCGTCTTCACCACAGCCGGCTGGCCATCTGGAGTGCGGTAAGCGATGTCGAGCACTCCGCGGGGCGCGCGGCCGAGTTGCTCTTTAACGATTTCTAGGTCTGCATCATTGACGGTCATGGCAGCTATTGTCTCATGCCGCAGCGCATTTGCGGTGCATAGGATTCACCGCGCCTTCATAAAGGCTTTTAGCCGGGCTAATTACGGTACGCGTTACTGGGCAGCTGGCGGGTTTTCAGGGCCCGCGCTTGGCGACGCCGGGGTTACCGGCAGGCTGCCCGGGTTTGCGTTGGTCGAGCCCGTGGCGCTGACGTCTTCATCTTCTGCGATGGAGCCCCACAGGATTTCGTACCACGGACGCTCATCGACGTCGTCAAGCTTGTTCGTGGTGACCGTGCTGTCCGGATTCATTCGGCGATCCATGATGCGATAAGCGGTCTCGCCCTCCGCGATGACGCCGAAGCGGCGGCGCGCTTCCTGCTCGAGGTAATCCTCCGACTTGTATTTATCGATCTCGTTGAGAAGCTCTTCTTTTTGGGCCTGCTTAGCAGCGATGGAATGTTGCAGGCGCGCAGTTTCAGAGCGTACGTGGTAGTAATTACGCAGCGGCACGGCGATGGTCAGCAACACGATGAGGACCACCACGAGGATGACGCTGAGACCAACAATGTCCATACGGCCCATGCGTTCGCCGCGTGCCTTCTGTGTTTTCTTGGCTTTGGCTGCAGCCTCTCGCTGGGTAGCAGCGCGCGAGACCACGGGGACGGTGGTCCGGGATTTCTTCGAAGTGTGGTTCTCGCGTGCCATAGGGTTTCTATCCTAGCGGCGCGAGCTTATTGAAACGGGTGACGCGCGTGTGAATGAAGTAAATTCTCACAAATTAAAAGGCCGCCTTCTCAAAGCCCCCGCCACCTACGTTTGAAAACCAAGGGTAGGTAGCGAGGGACCTTGAAGAGGCGACCTAACTAAAACCAGCGCGAGGGGTTTAGCCCTGGAAACGCGGGAACGCGGAGCGGCCTGCGTAGACTGCACCGGAGCCCAACTCCTGCTCGATGCGCAGCAGCTGGTTGTACTTAGCAACGCGCTCGGAACGAGCCGGGGCGCCGGTCTTGATCTGGCCACAGTTCAGAGCAACTGCGAGGTCAGCGATGGTGGTGTCCTCGGTCTCGCCGGAGCGGTGGGACATCATGGTGCGGTAGCCGTTGCGGTGCGCGAGCTCGACTGCGTCGAAGGTCTCGGTCAAGGTGCCGATCTGGTTGACCTTAACGAGCAGTGCGTTAGCAGCCTTCTTCTCGATGCCCTCGGCCAGGCGTACCGGGTTGGTGACGAAGAAGTCGTCGCCAACAATCTGAACCTTGTCACCGATGGTCTCGGTGAGCTTGGTGTAGCCCTCCCAGTCATCTTCCTGCAGCGGATCCTCGATGGAGACGATTGGGTATTCCGAGATGAGTTCCTCGTAGACCTTGGCCATCTCCTCGGCGGTGTGCTCGCCGCCTTCGAAGTGGTACTTGCCATCCTTGAAGAACTCAGAGGAAGCAACGTCAAGAGCCAGGGCGATATCCTTGCCTGGCTCGAAGCCAGCCTTCTTGATTGCCTCGACGATAAGATCGAGTGCAGCCTTGGTGGACTCAGCCTCTGGAGCGAAGCCGCCCTCGTCGCCCAGGCCGGTGGATAGGCCCTTGGACTTAATAACGGACTTCAGGGAGTGGTAAACCTCAGCACCCATGCGCAGTGCCTCAGCGAAGGACTCGGCGCCAATAGGAGCAATCATGAACTCCTGTACGTCAACACCGGAGTCAGCATGTGCGCCGCCGTTGACAATGTTCATCATCGGAACCGGCAGGACGTGTGCGTTCGGGCCGCCGATGTAGCGGTAGAGCGGCAGGCCAGCGGACTCTGCAGCCGCCTTCGCGGTAGCGATGGAAACACCGAGGATTGCGTTTGCACCAAGGCGGGACTTGTTTTCGGTTCCATCGAGCGCAATAAGCGCCTGGTCGAGCAGGCGCTGATCGTCTGCCTCGAAGCCGGCGATCTCATCGACGATTTCCTCATTGATGTTTTCAACGGCCTTGAGAACGCCCTTGCCCAGGTAGCGGTCACCACCATCGCGAAGCTCATGAGCCTCGTGCACACCGGTGGAAGCACCGGAAGGGACGCCGGCTACGCCGCGTGCTCCGTCATCAAGGAAAACCTCGGCCTCGACGGTCGGGTTACCGCGAGAATCAAGAATCTCTCGAGCAAATACGTGGATGATGTCAGCCATGCTGCTTTCACTCCTATTGAGCCAAATTGATTTGATATGAGATTCGGGTTCCTTGCCCCAAATCACCTGAAGACAATTGTTCCAGAAAACTTCGGACGGTGTCGGGCACTATGTCACATACTTGCCTAAAAAGTTGGCTTTTCTAAGAAGAAGCAGGCTGCGGAATCGAATATGAGTTGGCAGCAGCGGCAACGCGTTCCAGATAGTCCCTGGACTGGTTGTAATTGAGGATGCCAGCCTCCCAGTCTTCAGACTTGTCCATGTTGCGCCCGCCGAAGCAAAGCAAGGCCGCCGCGCCGAGGGCGGCATCATCGATCTGATTGGGATCTGCTACTCCATCACCGTTGGCATCGCGGCCCACGTGGGACCACGAGGAAGGAATGAACTGCAACGGCCCGACGGCGCGATCAAACTCAGCGTCGCCATCGATTTGGCCATCATCCGTGTCCGGGGTATGAGCGGTACCGTTCGAGCCGTCGAGAGCAATGCCGATAATCGGCGGATCTGGGTACCCATTTTCATCCAGCTTGGAGGGGCGCAGCCAATTGCCGTTGTAGGTGCCATGGCGGGTTTCTACCCAACCCAGACCGGCCAGAGTATTCCATCGCAGGTTGCATTCAGGCCACGCATCGCGGGCGATGAGCTCGGCGTTGCCATAAGCACGTAGCGCCTGGCCGGAGATTCCTGTCTGCGATTCCAACTGGGAGGACCAATAAGAAAGCTTGTCCGCGGTGCGCCCTTCCGAATGAACGTCAATGTTAGGAACTTCCATGCCAGCAATCGGCGGCATCGCCTGCGGAACGGGCCGCAGCGGTTTCAAGGTTGCAGGCTTGCCTAGGGCAGAAAGCACCCAGCCCACGAGAGAAACCACAACGACGACAGCGAGGACTGCGGCCAGGCCGCAGCCCCCGAGTTTCCGCAGCCGCTTAGTCATGAATGCCAATCATAATGACTCCCCTAGCCACTTCCCGAACTGACACTACGGCCCCCACTCCCCTTCCAGAAATTTAACAGTAAGCAACAAGAAGTTATGTCAGGCCTTTCACTACTGCACCATCTTTAACATTTTGCGCTACAGTAACAAGGTCAGGTTTCACGCCTGCCCCTGCACCGCACACCTTAAAAAGGAGCCTTTCCATGTCCCTTCGCCGTTACGCCGCTGCCACCGCCGCAGCGCTTAGCCTTTCCCTCGCCGCCCCAGCTGCAGCACAGGCTCAAGACCTCAGCTTCTTGGGCGACCTTAACAATGTCGCCACGCAGCTCATTAGCGGCGCCGACTGCGGCACCGTTCGCACCACGCTGACTGTCATCGATCAAAACACCGAAGGCGTGCTCTTTAACGAGAACACCACCCGCAACCAGCTCGCTCACAACCTGCAGAACCTTGGCGGCAACGCGAACGCACAGGTCTCCCCGCTGACCATCGCAGCTGTGAAGTACTCCGGGCTAACCGCAGACCGCGCCCTGGCCTGCGGCATCGTCAAGCAGGACAACATCCTCACTGGCGGTACTGGATTGTCCTCCAAGATCTCGGACTATGCTCCGATGCTCTCGTCCATGCTGAACCTGCCGAAGCTCTAAGGAACTTCAGAAGAATTTCCGGCTAGTCCAAGGCCTGCGACTTTTCGCGGGCCTTTCCTTCTGCCCACAACTGCTCCTGCCGCTCAATCGCAACAAGCTCATTCGTTCCATCAAAGAGATAGGGCGCACGGGAGCGCAGCTTCGCCACGAAGGAATCCGCGACGTCGTCAAGCGTGAATGCTCCGCGCCGCGAGGCTAGCTCGGCATGAAAGAGAACTTGTAGCAGGACGTCGCCAAGCTCGCCGCGCATGTGCTCATCGCCTGCCTGGGAACGTACGGATTCGGCAAATTCCGCGGATTCTTCGGCGAGATAAGGCAACAGACTCTCGTGAGTTTGGGCACGTTCCCACTCGCCAATCCGCACTGCCTGGGCCATTGCAGTACGCGCCTGAAACATCGGATCTTTGCGCGACTCTGCTTCGATAAGACGCTCGCCAGCATCCAGCCTTGCAACGACTTCCGGTTCGTGCGCATCAGTGGAAACCAGCAGGCCAACGCCCATTGGGTCCTCTCCTTTTAGGAGATCGCTAAAGTTCCATCGCACGCGCACTGGAACCTCACCGGTGAAGCTAACAGGGCCCAAAAGCGCCCCATGTGCCTCCATCGGAATCAGCGTGGGCCAGCGTTCATCGAGCAACAGAACAGTCATGGCCACAAAGTATAGGGCAGTTTAGTAATCAGGTTTTAAATGCTGACTTCGCTCCGTGGCTTTTGCGGGGTATTTTAGTCGCATGACCTCCACTACTTCCTCCCCGGCGAACGCCGAGTCATCGGGTAATCACACGGTGACTCTGTGGACTCTCGTCGCCTTGATTATCGGCTCCACCGTGGGCAGTGGAATATTCTCGCTTCCTCAAAACATCGCCTCGGTTGCAGGTCCCGGCGCAATGCTCATCGGTTGGCTCATCGCCGGCGTGGGCATGCTCTCTGTCGCGTTCGTGTTCCAGTACTTGGCGCACCGCAAGCCGCACCTCGACTCCGGCGTGTACTCCTACGCCCGCGCGGGCCTAGGTGATTTCATCGGTTTTACCGCAGGCTGGGGCTACTGGATTGGCTCCGTAATCGCGCAGGTGGGGTATGCCACGCTCTTTTTTAACACCTTGGGCCACTATGTGCCGCTTTTCGACGCCGATCATCGCTGGGCCTCCGCCATCGCAGTGTCGGTAATGTCTTGGGCCATTTTTGCAGTTTTGGCAGGCGGCATTAAGCAGGCCGCTGTGATGAACATGGTGACCTCGATTGCCAAGATCGTCCCTATTTTGGCTTTCGTAGTCTTCATCGCGTTCCTCGGCTTTAGCTGGGACAAGTTCACTTTTGATTTCTGGGGCAAGGATTCCGGCTCAACCGTCTTTGAGCAGATTCAGGGCATCATGCTCTACACCGTGTGGGTATTCATCGGTGTCGAAGGTGCCTCCGTCTACTCCAAGCAGGCCCGCTCCCGCAAGGACGTCGGCCGTGCCACCGTCATCGGTTTCTTCTCCGTGCTGGCGCTTTTGGTTTCGGTCTCCACCTTGTCATTCGGTGTGCTCTCCCAAGCTGAACTGGCAGCATTGCCGGATAACTCCATGGCTTCCGTATTAGAAGCTGTCGTCGGCCCATGGGGCGCGGCTTTTATCTCCATCGGCCTCTGCCTTTCGGTGTTGGGCGCTTACGTGTCTTGGCAGATGCTGTGTGCTGAACCCATCGTAATGATGGCTATCGACGGCCTGCTGCCACGCAAGATCGGCACCATCAACGTGGCCGGCGCCCCATGGGTAGCGCAGCTTATCTCCACCTTTGTTATCCAGGTCTTCATCATCGTCTTCTTCTTGAATGAGACTTCATATAACGCCATGGTGCAGCTGGCCACCATCATGTACCTGCTGCCTTATATCTTCACCTCGCTCTACCTGCTTTTACTGGGTATCCGCGGCAAGGGCCTTTCGCACCCGCACGCAGGTGTGAAGTTCGATCTTTCGGGCCCGGAAATCTCGAAGCGGGAAAACCGCCGTCATATCGTCATCGGCGCCATCGCGTTCGCTTACTCGCTGTGGCTTATCTACGCCGCCGACCTGGTTTATGTCTTGCTCGGTGCGCTCGCTGTTATTCCAGGTCTTATCCCTTACGTGGGAACGCGCCTGTATAAGAAGGAGCGCGTCTTCAACTCCTTCGAGTGGTGCGTCGTGGCCATCGTCTTCATCGGCGCAATCGCCGCTCTGTGGGGATTGGCAAGCGGCAAGCTCTCGCTTTAAGCAAGACAACTGCATAGATAAGTACTCCCTACCGGCTCGGCTTCACGCTGGGCCTGTAGGGAGTACTTTTCTGCTAGGACAGTGCTCTGCAGGTGAAAAGGGCCTTACTGGCTTACAGAGATCACATTCTTCCCGCCGACCTTCGCGCCGGTGACATCGATCTTGTCCAGTTCGAACATGGCGGAAAGGAAATCCGCCATCCACTGCAGCAGCTCGATATCCCGCAACTTCGGGGAGGTGACGTTGCGGCCGGCCTTCGGGAACCCCAGCTGAATGGCCTTGGCCGCGGCGCGGTAATTGGAGCCCGGGTAAAGGCGCTTCAAGCGCACCTGCTTCGAATCCGTCAAATCCACCGGGTGGACCTTAATACGGGTTCCCTGCACCGCAATATCGCCCACGCCTGCCCGGCGCGCCTGGTGACGCAGTCGAGCGACAGCCAGCAAACGGGTAACTGGCTCCGGCAGTGGGCCGTAGCGGTCTTCCATTTCTTCTACAGCCAACTGCAGATCGTTATTGTCCTTCGAGGCCGCGAGCTTGCGGTAGACCTCCAGGCGCAGGCGCTCGGAGTTGATGTAATCCTCTGGGATATGGGCGTCGACTGGCAGGTCGATGCGGATCTCCTTCGGTCCCTCGTCGGTGGCCTTCGGAACCTCGCCACGGGCAAGGGCCTTGAAGGTCTCCACTGCCTCCCCGACCAAGCGGACATAAAGGTCGAAGCCGACACCCGCGATGTGGCCGGACTGCTGCGCGCCCAAGACGTTGCCGGCACCGCGCATCTCCAAGTCCTTCATCGCCACGGCCATGCCGGCGCCCAGATCATTGTTCTGGGCGATGGTTGCCAGGCGGTCATAGGAGGTCTCGGTCAGCGTGGCGCCCTTCGGGTACAGGAAGTAGGCATAGCCGCGCTCACGGGAACGACCCACGCGCCCGCGCAGCTGATGGAGCTGAGACAGGCCCATGTGGTGCGCGTTTTCCACGATGAGCGTATTCGCATTAGCGATGTCCAGGCCGGTTTCCACGATCGTGGTACAAACCAGGACGTCGTACTCGCGGTTCCAGAAGCCCTGCACCGTCCGTTCGAGGGCTTCCTCGTTCATCTGGCCGTGCGCCACGACGATGCGCGCCTCCGGCACGAGATCGCGGAGCTCGCGGGCCTTCTTTTCAATGTCAGAGACCTTGTTGTGGATGAAGAAGGTCTGGCCGTCTCGCAGCAGCTCGCGGCGGATCGCCGCAGCAATCTGTTTGTCCTCGTAAGCACCCACGTAAGTCAGGACCGGATGGCGGTCTTCCGGCGGGGTCAGGATGGTAGACATCTCGCGGATGCCCGCCATGGACATCTCGAGGGTGCGCGGAATTGGGGTCGCAGACATCGTCAGCACGTCAACGGAGGCTTTAAGCGCCTTGATATGTTCCTTATGCTCCACGCCGAAGCGCTGCTCCTCGTCTACAACGATTAGCCCTAGGTTCTTCCAATGCACACCTGTTTGCAGCAGGCGATGCGTTCCGATGACGATATCGACGGAACCGTCTGCCAGACCGGAGACAATCTCCTTGGCATCCTTCGTCGACGTAAAGCGGGACAGCACCTGAATGTTGACCGGGAAACCGGTCATGCGCTCGCGGAAGGTATCAGCATGCTGTTGCGCCAGCAAGGTGGTCGGCACCAAAACCGCCACCTGCATTCCGTCCTGCACCGCCTTGAAGGCTGCGCGCACCGCTACCTCGGTCTTGCCATAGCCCACATCGCCGACGACGACGCGGTCCATCGGCACGCTGGATTCCATATCCTGCTTCACAGAGTCGATGGCCATCATCTGATCTTCAGTCTCGACATATGGGAAGTTATCTTCCATCTCCGCCTGCCACGGGTTATCCGGCGCAAACTGGTGTCCCGGCGCGGCTTGGCGCTTGGCATAAAGCTCCACCAGCTCGCCCGCGATTTCGCGGACTGCGGCGCGGGCTTTCTTCTTGGTGTTCTTCCAGTCCGAGCCGCCCATCTTGGACAGAGTCGGCTTCTCGCCGCCGGTGTACTTGGAGAGCAGATCCAGCGAGTCCATCGGGACCCAGAGCTGATCGGCCGGCTGACCGCGCTTCGAGGAAGCGTACTCCAGCACGATGTACTCACGTCGGGAGGTTTCATCACCCGACTGAATCGTGCGCTCGGCCATCTTGAGGAAGCGGCCGATGCCGTGGGTTTCGTGCACCACGTGGTCGCCCTGTTTGAGCGCGAGCGGATCGACGCGGTTGCGGCGCTTTGCTGGGCGTCGCTTAGCGCCGGCGATGTCGCCCACGCGATTACCCGTCAGGTCGGTCTCCGTAATGACAACCAACGGGAGCTGTTCCTTCTGCGAGCCGCCGGCGCTGCGGGCCTTCGGGAATACCAAGCCCGCATGTGAAAGCGCCTGATACAAAGTGACCTCGCCAGGCGTCGGCTCCCAGCCAGGAGTCGCGACCTTGGTGCGGATGCCCTTTTCCGCAAAACGCTCAACCATGCGCTTGATGGCACCCTGAGCCGGCGCGATAAACGCCGCACGGCCGCCGTCGCGGGTATGCGCGAGCAGCTGCGCCATCATGGCGTCGATTTCCTTAATGTCACCACGCGGCGTCGGGCCCGGTTCATACTCGAGCGGCAAGGTCTGCGCCTCGTCGGCCATGAACATTCCAGGGGGCGCAAAGGTCCACAGCGGCAAACTCGCGTTAGCGCACGTTGCTTCCAAAGACTCGTAGGAACGGTAGCTAGCGGCCTCGGTGTCCAGGCCTTCAGCGGTCAAAGGACCATCCGCCCCCATGGCAGCGGCTTCCCAACCGGCAGCCAAGAATTCCGCGTCCGTGGACTCTAGATCCGCAATACGGGTGCGAATCTTTTCCGGCGCGACCAGCAGCACGTGGGTACCCTCCGGCATGAATTCGGGAAGGGTGACCAGCGGGGCGTCGCTAAGCACCGCCAGCAGCGCCTCCATGCCGTCGGCCGGAATATGCTCACCTACCTTGGTCAAAAGCTCCACGAGGGCAGCATTGCCCGGGTGCTGCAGGGCAAGGTCTTGGGCACGCTTGGCGACGTCGTCAGTAATCGGAAGCTCACGCGCCGGGAAGATGTCCACCGCGCCGACCTCAATCTCTGGAATCGCGCGCTGATCAGCGACGGAAAATTGCCTGATATCGGTAATTTCATCGCCCCAGAACTCCACACGCACCGGGTAATCGAGCGTCGTGGGAAAGACATCCAAGATGCCGCCGCGGACGGCATACTCGCCGCGCTTGGCCACCATGTCCACGTGCTTGTAGGCACGAAACTCCAGCTGTGAGACGATGGCCTCGAGCTCGATTTCCATGTCCTCGGCCAGGCTGATCGGACTGCGGCCTTCCACGTTTTTCAAGATCGGTTGGCTATATCCACGCGCTGCTGTGACGACGACGCGCAGCTTGCCTTCTGCAATGCGGTGCAGCACCTGCGCGCGGCGGCCCACGATATCCGCGCCGGGCGAAAGGCGTTCGTGCGGAAGGGTTTCCCACGCCGGGAACTGGGCAACCTTGTCCCCCATCATCGCGGTTAGCTCCGCGGTGAGGTCCTCGGCCTCACGGCCGGTGGCGGTGACGACAAGAACGGGCGCCTGATTCGCCAGCGTGCCGATAGCCCACGGGCGCGCTTGGTCGATGCCGGTGATGTGCAGGTGTGACTCGCCTACCTGGGTGGCAAGCCCTTTGAGTTTCGGGTCGGAAGCCGCGACCTTGAGTAGTCCGGCCAGCATCGGCGTTGCCACTTAGTTAGTTCCTCTCAATTTTGGCTTAGCTTCCATTCCAGACAGCCCATTCCAGCACAAGTTTACGATGTGCGCAGCCACCACTTCCTTTGCCGGCTGGCGGGTATCCAGCCACCATTGGGCAGTCATTGAGACCATGCCGACTAGCGCTTGGGCATAAAGTCCTGCCAGTTTCGCGTCGAGGCCGCGGCGCTCGAAGGCGGCGCCCAGGATATAGGAAACCTGCCCCACGGAGGAATTAAGCAAAGTGGAATAAGAGCGTTCGTCGCCGGGCTTGGAGTCACGTACGAGGATTAGGAATCCATCGGTTTCTTGCTCCACGTAGTTTAAAAGTGCGACAGTGGCTTTCTCGATGCGCTCGCGCCAGGTTCCTTCGCTAAGCGAATGCGTGATCACCTTCTCCAGGGCGAGCATCTCGCGGTCCACGATGACCGCGTAGAGGCCTTCTTTTCCCCCGAAGTGCTCATAGACCACGGGCTTGGACACGCCAGCCCGCGCCGCAATCTCCTCCACGCTGGCCCTGTCGAAGCCCAGCTCGGCAAATGCCGCTCGGCCAATCACGATCAATTGCTCGCGACGTTCGCGTCCAGTCATCCTCTGTCGAACCATGCGATCAAGCTTAGTGGGTGGCATTTGTAATTAAGGCATATGCGTCAGGTACTATTAGCAACGCACGCCTTGAGCGCGCGGTTATTCCCCATGGTGTAATCGGCAACACTACGGTTTTTGGTACCGTCATTCTAGGTTCGAGTCCTGGTGGGGAAGCCAAGAAAACTCCTGCTCACTTCACATTTCGAAGGAGCAGGAGTTCTTTTATTTTGAGACCTCGAAAAGCCTAGGAAGTCGCAGACGGGGTCGCGTACGGGCTACGGGATGAGTCCACTACTTGCCCAGCATGTGCGCTATGCGACGCCCCAGCAGACTTCTCGAATACAAGCGCCGCCGGCTTGACGCGAACGTCAGGTTTTTCGCCCTTGTTCACCACAACCATCTGGCCCATCATGCCCTTGTCCTCGTGTAGGAGCATGTGGCAGTGGTACATGTACGGAATGGTCTTATCTGGGAAGTAGCCCAACTCCACGAGCAGCTTGGCGGTTGCCTTGGGCGGAAGATTGACGATGTCCTTCCAGCCCATCGTCGGAACCGCGATGTCCTTGCCATCGCCATAGTCATAAGACAAGACCTTGAAACGCGAATTGTGGATGTGGAAGTTGTGCGGCCAATCGCTATTTTCGTTGGTCACAGTCCATACCTCAGGCTTGTCTTCCTCGATTACGGTGTCCACGCGGGCCATGTCCATGGACTCACCGTTAATCATGAAGGTATTGAGCACGAACTCGCGCTCGGTCAGCCCCTCGGCAGACGGGACGTCGGCAGCCGCGGGATCCAAGGTTTGCGGCAGAGCTGGCACTGCAGGCGCATCCTCCCCCGGCGCGGTGATATGCAGGATGTCAAAGCTGTCCTTGAAGCCAAAGTCCGCAGAGTACTCATCTTCGGGGATGCTGAAGTTGTCCTTGCGCGGCACCGACTGCAACACCACGTCCTTGCCGGGCTCCAAGTCCACGAGGACCTCGATGCGCTCGCCTGGTCCGATGAGAAGCTCGTCAACCTCAACGGGGGCGTCGAGAAGCCCGGAGTCAGTAGCGATGACGTTAAACGGCGTCCCATTATCCAAGGCCAGTGTGTAGAAACGCATCGAAGCGCCGTTGAGCAAGCGCAGGCGAACCCGGCGCGTGGTCGCGGCGAAAGAAGCATTCGTGATGCCGTTAACCACAGGAGTAGTGCCCATGAGACCGAGAGTGCCGTCAACCTGGTGATCGAACTGGCCGTCCTCAGTGAACTTCGCATCCATAATGACCACCGGAATGTCATCCACGCCGTACTCAGAAGGAATGTCGAGCTTATCCGATACGTCGTCGTCCAAGATAAACATGCCAGCAAGTCCGCGGTAGGCATGGGTTGCCGTGGCCATATGCGGGTGCGGGTGATACCAGACGGTGGCGGCGGGCTGGGAAACTTCCCACTGTGGCTTCCATGTCTTGCCCACCTCAATCGGCGAGTGTGGTCCACCATCGGAATAGGCCGGAAGCTTCATTCCGTGCCAGTGCACTGTGGTCATTTCCACCAGGTTGTTGGTAATTTCCGCGCGAACCTTGTCGCCCTTGTGTGCGCGCAGCGTCGGGCCAAGGAACGGGCCGTTAAAGCCCCAAGTGCGGGTGTTGTTATTGCCAGAGATAACCTCCGAATGGCCGTCTTGGGCCGTGAGCTTAAAGACCCTTGTACCGCCATCCATCTCACCTTCTAAAAGTGGCGGGATAGGAAGCGGCCGCGGCGCCGCGTCATAGCCCACCGGGGCCGGCTGATCCTTATTTTTCGTATTGGCACAAGCCGTGATGGCCGCACCCGCCGCAGCGGCAGAAGCAGTAAACAAGACACCTTTAAAAAAGACACGACGCGTAAAACCCATAAATTCCAGAGTATTTTAGTTGGCTACTAAGCCAAACCTATTTCGGCCAATTCAGGTATTTATCACATACGCTTGATTTATGCCGATCCCAGACCAAGAAGCTCGTCCCGCCCGCCTTTTCGCATCCTCAAACGCCCTACAAGGCATCGGTGACCAATTAGTCTCCGGAAAGACCGTCCTGCCCTGGCTCTTTGCGCAGCTGGGCGTCCCGCACTCTTTTACCGCACTCCTGGTGCCTATCCGAGAGTCTGGCTCCATGCTCCCACAGGCCGCACTGACCCCGTGGGTAACTTCCCGTCCGACCCGCAAGAAGCTATGGGTGTGGGGCTCGGTCGTTCAAGGCATCAGTGCCCTCGTGATTGCAGGTGCCGCAGCGGTATTTGAAGGTTGGGTTCTCGGCACGATAACCATCGCCGCGCTTGCCGTGCTTTCTGTTTTCCGCGCTTTGTGCTCGCTGACGGGAAAAGACGTCCAAGGCCGGACCATTTCTAAAGGCAGCCGCGGTGAGGTGACGGGGCTTGCTGCTCAAGCATCGGGCGCGGTAACCCTACTCGTTGGCCTTGTGCTCGCGTTCTTGGGCCAGCTTCCGCCACTGGGGCTTGCCGCAGTTCTCGGTGGCGGTGCGCTGAGTTGGTTCGTTGCGGCAGCGATATTCTCCTCCATCGATGAGCCCGTTCCGGATGAAGCAGAAACCGCGGCCGCCAAAAAGGATGCATCCGAGGGTCCCCGTTGGTGGAGCGATACTTGGAAGCTATATACCTCCGACGAAGATTTCCGCCGCTTTGTTAACGTGCGCACTCTTTTGCTGGTGACTGCGCTATCAACCACTTTCATCGTCACGCTTTCCCATCAAAGCGGCACCACGGTGCTCAGCGGACTCGCAGGCTTCGTGCTTGCTTCTGGCCTTGCCAACTTAGTGGGAGGAAAAATTTCCGGCATCTGGTCGGATCGCTCTTCCCGATTGGTGATGTCGTGGGCGTCGGTTGCGGCGTCGCTGACCCTAATCCTCGTGGTCGCTTGTGCTCATTGGGCACCAACCTGGGTTTGTGCTTGGGCTTTGCCGCTGGGGTTCTTTTTGGTCAACCTCGCGCACACAGGCATCCGCGTCGCGCGTAAGACTTACATCGTGGACATGGCAGGTGGCGATAAGCGCACCTTTTATGTCGGTGCGGCCAACACGATGATGGGCGCAATCTTGCTTGTTGTAGGCGCAATCTCCGCAGTCATTTCCCTTGCCGGGCCTACCGCTGCCCTGCTTTTCTTGGCTGCACTCGGCTTCATCGGAGCTTGGCGCGCCAGGATGCTGCGTGAGGTCTCTGCCTAGTTCATAGCAAAGCCAGCGCCGAACTGGGGTGTGCTTTATCCCCCAATAACTACGTGGGGCGTTAAGATGTGGGACATTACTCCCTAAATAAGACTCGACGACAGGAGAACGAAGAAACTCGTGGCAGATACAACTAAGTGCGCGATTGTTGTTCTAGCAGCGGGCGCTGGCACCCGAATGAAATCCGCAAAGCAAAAGACTTTGCACGAAATCGGCGGGCGCCCGCTCATCGGGCACGCGCTGCATGCTGCGGCTGGTATGCACCCGGAGCACCTCGTCGCCGTCGTCGGCCACCAGCGCGAGCAGGTCTCTCCCGCCATTGAGGCCATCGCCGCAGAACTGGGAACCGAAGTCTCCCAGGCAGTGCAGGAAGAACAAAACGGCACCGGCCACGCAGTGCAGTGCGGTCTCGAGCCACTCCCCGACTTCGATGGCACCGTCATCGTCACCAACGGTGACGTCCCCCTTCTTCGCACTGAGACCATCCGCGAGCTTTTCGACGCCCACGTTACCGCCGGCAACGCCGTGACGGTTCTGTCGATGCAGCTTGCTGACCCAACCGGTTATGGCCGCATCGTCCGCGGCGCAGATGGCAATGTCGAAGCCATCGTTGAGCAGAAGGATGCAGCAAGCGAGCAGCTTTCCATCGACGAGGTCAACTCCGGCGTATTCGCTTTCGACGGCGCAATTCTGCGCGACGCCCTAACCAAGCTCGATTCCAACAACGCCCAGGGCGAGCTCTACATCACTGACGTTTTGGAAATCGCCCGCACCGCAGGCCACAACGTCGGCGCGCACATTGCTGCCGACGCCGGCGAGCTGGCAGGCGTCAATGACCGCGTCCAGCTCGCCGCAGCTGGCCGCGAGCTCAACCGCCGCACCGTGGAAGCCGCCATGCGCGGCGGTGCCACCATCGTCGACCCTGCCACCACCTGGATTGGCGTTGACGTCACCATTGGCTGCGACGTTCTCATCCACCCGGGCACCCAGCTGTGGGGCAAGACCCACATCGCTGATGGCGCAGAAATCGGACCAGACACCACCTTGACCGATATGCAGGTCGGCGAGGGCGCCAAGGTCATCCGCACCCACGGTTCCGAGTCTGTGATTGGCGCTAACGCCAACGTCGGCCCGTTTACCTTCATCCGCCCGAAGACCGAGCTCGGCGAAGGCGGTAAGCTCGGCGGCTTCGTCGAGGCAAAGAATGCCCAGATTGGACGCGGTTCCAAGGTTCCGCACCTGACCTACATCGGCGATGCCACCGTGGGCGAGGAATCCAATATCGGCGCTTCCTCCGTATTCGTCAACTACGACGGTGTTAACAAGCATCACACCGTAATCGGCAGCCACGTGCGCACCGGATCTGACACGATGTTTATCGCACCAGTCAATGTCGGTGACGGCGCTTATTCCGGGGCGGGTACAGTTATCAAGGAAGATGTTCCTGCGGGAGCACTCGTGGTCTCCGGTGGCAAGCAGCGCAACATCGAAGGCTGGGTTCAAAAGAAGCGTCCGGGCACTCCGGCAGCAGAAGCTGCCGCCCGCGCACAGGACAACAACAAGTAAGGGGAATTACCGCCCATGACTGGCAAGGTAACCGGCAGCAGCAAGAATATGAAGCTCTTTTCTGGGCGTGCACACCCAGAATTGGCTGAGGCTGTGGCCAAGGAACTGAAGACGGACCTCGTTCCAACCACCGCTCGTGACTTTGCAAACGGTGAGATCTTCATCCGCTTCGAAGAGTCTGTCCGTGGTGCAGACTGCTTCGTAATGCAGTCCCACACCCAGCCGCTGAACAAGTGGCTGGTGGAGCAGCTCATCATGATCGATGCGCTCAAGCGTGGTTCCGCAAAGCGCATCACCGCTATCCTGCCGTTCTACCCATACGCACGTCAGGATAAGAAGCACCGCGGCCGCGAGCCGATCTCCGCTCGCCTCGTTGCTGACCTGCTGCAGGCAGCGGGCGCAGACCGCATCGTTTCTGTTGACCTGCACACTGACCAGATCCAGGGATTCTTCGACGGCCCGGTCGATCACATGCACGCAATGCCGATCCTCGTGGACTACATCAAGTCCAAGTACTCCCTGGATAACCTCGCTGTGGTTTCCCCGGATGCTGGCCGCGTCAAGGTGGCTGAGAAGTGGGCGCATGAGCTTGGCGACGCCCCACTGTCCTTCGTTCACAAGACCCGTTCCACCGAGGTTGCTAACGAGACCGTATCTAACCGCGTTGTCGGTGAGGTCGAGGGCAAGGACTGCATCCTTCTGGATGACATGATCGATACCGGCGGAACCATCGCTGGCGCAGTTCGTGTCCTGAAGGAAGCAGGCGCGAAGTCCGTCGTCATCGCTTGTACCCACGGCGTCTTCTCCGATCCGGCACGTGAGCGTCTGTCCGAGTGCGGCGCTGAGGAAGTCATCACCACTGATACCCTTCCGCAGTCCACCGAGGGCTGGTCCAACCTGACCGTTCTTTCGATTGCTCCACTGCTGGCTCGTACCATCCACGAGATCTTCGAAAACGGCTCCGTAACCACGCTCTTCGAGTCGAACTAAGCACTTAATAAGCAGCACATAAAAGACCGTCCAGCACACGGCTGGGCGGTCTTTTCCATTTCCACAAACAGAAATGAATGAACCTGTGCTACGACTTGCATGTCGGCAACGGATACCGCACCACAATGAAAGGACATAATGATATGACCTACAATGCGAACTATTTCTCCGGGGAAAGCAAATACAGCAAAGGTGTCGCAGCTGTGCTGTGCGTCCTTGGTCTCTTCCTTGTGGCTGGTCTACACCGCATATATGTGGGAAAGATCGGAACTGGTCTGCTCTGGCTCTTCACAGGGGGACTCTTCTTAGTGGGAACCATCGTGGATCTCATTATGATCGCCTCAGGGGAATTCAAAGACAAGAGCGGATACAAGCTACTCTCCTAAACAGAACACAAGGAACCTCCACCTAAATTGATCCAGGTGGAGGTTCCTTGTGTTGTTGTTCTGCTTGTTACATCTTAAGGTATTTCCGCCTGCGCAATTGGACAGCCTGCATGAGCTTATCTCCATGAAGATCTGGTGGAATAGCGTCGATAGCCTCGCTAAGGTGACAGGCAGCGCGCGTAGCGAGGCCGATGATTCCAATGACTTTTCGGCCGAGGACTACGAAGTTGACGAAGACTGGGGCGTTGTCGGCGAAGAAGAGCAGAAGTAACTTGCCTGCTCTCGGCGCTGCGTGTTAGGATTCTCGCTGTCTCGGCGAGGGCTGCCCAGAATTGGAAAGCCGTTATCGACGCGATTAGAAGTTATTTCACACGTTTTAAGCCTGCGATGACTCGACCAAGACGACCATCGGCAGGCTTTCGCCGTTTTCGAACTCGCTAAAGTCTCGCCGCACCAATCTTTGACACTAGGAGTTTTACTATGGCAAACACCCGCCCAGTATTGAAGGCAGAAGTACGTAACGAGTTCGGCAAGGGCTTCGCTCGCCGCCTGCGCGTTGCTGGCAAGGTCCCAGGCGTTGTCTACGGCCACGGCGTTGACGTTCTGCACTTCGCTGTTGACCGTCTCGAGCTGACCGCACTGGTTCGCGCACACGGCATCAACGCTGTTTTCGAGCTCGAGCTCGAGGGCGAGCAGCACCTCGTCATGGTCAAGCACGTTGACCAGAACGTTCTGACCCTAGACATCGACCACGTCGACCTGCTTTCCATCAAGCGCGGCGAGAAGGTTGAGGTTGAGGTTCCGGTTGTTCTCGAGGGCGAGAGCGCACCGGGCACCATGTCCGTTCAGGATGCTGACGTCCTCCTCGTTGAGGCAGACGTTCTGAACATCCCAGAGGAGATCTCCGTTTCCATCGAGGGCCTCGAGGACGGCACTGTCATCACCGCTGGCGACGTCACCCTGCCAGAAGGCACCACCCTGGTTGCAGATGCAGAGACCGTCATCGCTTCCATCTCCCTGCCTGAGGTTGACGAAGAGCTCGAGGCAGCCGCTGAGGCTGCTGAGGAAGGCGGCGCTGAGGCTGGCGCTGAATCCGCGGAGGAAGAATCCGCAGAGTAATTCAGAGTTTCTCGCTCTTTTACGCGCATTCGCCCGCACTGGCCATCGTGGCTGGCGCGGGCGTTTGCCCGTTTTCACGCCAAGAGCCGCTCTTTCGCACCGGCATGAGACAATGGCTTAGTGACTGATTATCTCGTCGTCGGCCTGGGCAACCCGGGCCCCAAATATGCCGGAACCCGCCACAACATCGGTTTCGATGTTGTCGATGAATTAGCTAACGACAACTTCACCAGCTTTTCAGTGCATAAGAAGACCAACACCGAAGTTGCCGAAGTTCGCTTTGGCTCGACCAAGTTATTCCTTGCCAAGCCGCGTTCTTTCATGAACCTCTCTGGTGGCCCTATCAAGGCACTCCTCCAGTACTTTTCGCTATCCCCTACAAACCTCATCGTGGTCCATGATGAGCTGGAGCTGGAATTCGGCGTCGTCAAGCACCGCGTCGATGGTGGCGACCACGGGCACAATGGCCTGCGCTCCACCACCAAGTCTCTGGGTACCAAGGATTATCAGCGGCTTTCCATAGGCATCGGACGCCCACCTGGTCGAATGGATCCCGCAAGCTTCGTGCTTAAACCGTGGGCAAAGAAAGAGCAAGCGGACATCCCCATCATCTGCGCAGACGCAGCGCAAGAAATCACCCGCATCGCGTCCGCGAGTTAGCTGCGCTTGCCGACGCCGCTCCAGTTGCGGCGTGGCATAAGCTGCTTTAGGGTCTGGGCTATGACAGTTTTGGGGGAACTGGCCAGCACGTTAAGTCGGGGCATGGATATTGTCGAAGAAGCCGTGGGCAAGACAGCGAGTGAAATCGCTAGTCTCGGGGTGCCCGATGCTCTGGCAATAGACCTTGCAGCCCTCGCTGAGTCCTTCGCGCCCAGTAACTCTTTTCAGCGCTTGCGCCGTGAAACCATGGAACGCGGGCGTGCGCACTCCCTTACTACGCTCCTTGCGGTGGAAAAGCAGGCCCGCAAGCTGCGCACGGAGACCGAACGGTGGCGCGTGCGCCATACGGCTTTGGCCACGGCCGGTGATACGAGGGTCGTCGAGAAGAAAGCCCGCGAGTTGGTTGCTGCACGCTCACCTCGCCGCGAACGCAAGCCTGGGATACGCCTTGCCCAGCATCCCGATGGCCAAGCTACCCTGACTATTTGCGGCCCCTCCGCCGACCTCACCGATATGCGCGACAGCCTTGACTGCAGCAGCGCTGAATCTGCACTCGCAGGGCTAAAGCAACGCTGGTTCGGCGAAGGAAACCCTAGTCAGCCAGCTATTTCTGTCATGTTGGTAACAAACATGGAAAACTACGCGCGGGCTTTGGAAGGCCACGAAGTCTGGTTCCAATTAAGCAATGGCGCGCTCATCTCCTCAACTGAACTGGCAACCCGGAACATCCTTGATCACGGCTTCCACGTACTCATGCATCCTGTGCATGGTCCTGTGAACCTACACCGAGTCTCGCGTTTTGCCTCCACCAAGCAGCGGCTTATGGCTACTGCGGAAAACCCGCGCTGTGCCTGGCTCGGCTGCAAAAAGGGCGCGAACGATTGCCAAGTCCACCATCTAAAGGCCTGGCGCCATGGCGGCGAAACATCCGCGGAAAACCTCACCATGGCCTGCCAGTATCACAATGCCGTCAATGAGGACGACACCGCCGGCGGGCGCGGATGGCTCGAGCGGCATGGCACAGTCTATTGGGTTCCGCCCAGCGGCTGGTACATCCCACCTTGGACAGATAAATCTCCGCCGCCGCTTAACTCGCCGCTGCCGGATTGGTTGGAAGAAGAACGCACCTACCTCGACGAAGAGCTGAGCAATTTCTCAGAACACGCTACTTAGCTCGCGAAGCAAGCTGTCTAGCCCGCCCACGGGCCAGATTCGCATGCCTTAAAGCTTCTCCCCGGCTTTTGCGCCAAGCTTCCTGCAACTCCGCGTAGACTTTCCGACATGAAACTTGCCACCTTGCGAACCCAGTTTGGCACCACTGCGATCCGCATCGACGGCCCCGGCGTGGGCGTGGAGCTCGACTTTGACGACGTCGGCCAGCTCCTGCAGGCCGAGGATTGGTGCAAGTCCGCGCAGCTTTCTGGCGAGCCGATTGCTTTCCGCGAGCAGGACTTAGCGCCCGTCATCCCGACGCCGTCGAAGATTATCTGCGTGGGCGTCAATTACGCCAAACATGCGCGTGAGATGGGGCGTGAGCTGCCTGAGCAGCCTACCTTGTTCATTAAGTTTCCGGAGGCGCTCACCGGCCCCTACGACGATATCTATGTCCCCGACTGGGCCACGAGCAAGCTCGACTATGAGGGCGAACTCGCCGTGGTTATCGGCTCTCGTGCGCACAATGTTGCGATGGCAGACGCGCTCGAACACGCCGCAGGCTACGCCGTGATGAATGATTACACGCTGCGGGATTTCCAGCGGCGTACCACTCAATTCCATGCCGGCAAATCTTTCTACCGCACTGCTGGATTCGGTCCATGGCTGACCACTTCTGATGAGTGGGCACCCGGCGGCAACGCGCGCATTACCACCACCGTCGATGGCGAGGTGCGCCAGGCAGATAACACCGATGACCTGATTTTCTCCGTCGCAGAGCTCATCGCGTTCTGCTCAAAGCTGTACCCGCTTAATCCCGGCGACGTCATCGTAACCGGCACGCCCGAGGGCGTGGGATTTGCGCGTGAGCCACAGGCTTTTATTCAGGACGGCCAAACCGTCCGCATTGAGGTCGAAGGCTTAGGAGCTATCGAAAACACCACGCACTACGGCGAAGCGCCTTCTGGCTGCGGGCCCGAGTGCACGTGTGGTTAATTACTATGCTTGTGCATAATTGCCCTGGATTTATTACCTATCTTCGCAGATAGCGGGCTAAAGTTAAATGCATGAGCAAGAAATCCAAAACCGCCCCTGCCAAGCTCGATAAGGAAGCTTACGAGGAAGAACTCAAGCGCCTGCAGGCCGAACTCGTCGAGATGCAGCAGTGGGTTGTAGAAACCGGTGCCCGCATCGTCATTATCATGGAAGGTCGCGACGCTGCGGGTAAGGGCTCTGCTATCAAGCGCATCACCCAGTACCTCAACCCCCGCACCTGCCGCATCGAAGCTCTGCCTAAACCCACCGACCGTGAGGCCGGCCAGTGGTACTTCCAGCGCTACATCGAAAAGCTTCCGACCGCGGGCGAAATAGTCATTTTTGACCGCTCCTGGTACAACCGCGCCGGCGTCGAGCGAGTCATGGGCTTTTGCTCCCAACAGGAATACGTCCGTTTCTTGCACCAGGCGCCCCAGCTCGAAAACATGCTTGTTGAAGACGGCATTATTCTGCTGAAGTACTGGTTCTCCGTCTCTGACGAGGAGCAGATCGCGCGCTTTAAGTCCCGCCGCAACGATCCGCTGCGCCGGTGGAAGCTCTCCCCTATGGATCTGCAGTCCATCACCCGCTGGGAGGACTACTCCCGTGCAAAGGACGAGATGTTCGTCCACACCGATACCCCGAACGCTCCGTGGTACACCGTTGAATCTGAAGACAAGAAACGCTCGCGTATCAACGTCATCAACCACATCCTAAAGACGGTTCCGTATCAGCACGTCGAGCAGGTGGTTCCGGAGATTCCGGAGCGCCCAGCTGAAAGCGGCGAGGAATACCAGCGCCCGCCGCGCGATGAGTTCGCCTACGTCCCCGATGTGGCCGCCGAACTTGAGCGCGACAAAGTTGCCGCTCACAAGGGCAAGAAGAAAAAGAAGGCTAAGAAGCACAAGTCAGACAAGTAGTCATCCCCGGCAACCGCTATCCCGCCCGCTAAGAATTAACCCGCGGCCGCGGGGCGCGCACGGCAAGCACAAGGTATGCCACTGCGATGAGGACGAAGTCTGCTGCGCATATCGCCGCCCACCACTGCGTGGTATCCAAACCGTCAACGAACCAGTGTGGTCCAATGAAGGTAAGCAGCATCGTCGCGATCGCCACGGGCGTAGCGCCCGGCACCCCACCACGGGTCCAACGCACGAGCTGCGGGAGAAGCAGCACCGGCAACCAAACCCAGTGATGCGACCAGCTCACCGGGGAGATAAGAAGTGCTACAAGCGAGTTGAGTCCTAGCAGCACCACCATGTCACCGCGGTGTCGCCACATGGTCACCGCGATGACGCAGAAGGCCACCAGCGACGCGCCAACCCACAGGCCGTGGCCCTCCCCTGGCCCGAGGGCACGCTCAACGACGCCGCGGAGAGATTGATTGCCCACGTAATCGATTCCACCGATCCGGGTCGGATCGCCCAAGGTATGCGTCCAGTATTCGCGGGAGTCGGCCGGCAAGACGAGTGCTGCCAACAGCGTCGCTGCAATTCCGGTCGCTACGGACATCGCCGCAGCCTTAAATTGCCGGGTGATAAGGAAATACAGGCCAAAGACCGCAGGAGTAAGCTTGATGGCCGCCGCAAGTCCCACGCCCCACCCACGGAGACTGCGGCGACCAAAGACATCGGCGAGCACGAGAAACATCAGCACGATGTTGATCTGGCCAAACATGAGGGTCTGCCGCACGGGTTCTGTCACCAAGGCCAACGCAAGCAGCCCGGTGCTCAGCCACCCTTTGCTGCCACCGAGATACTCAGCAAGCCCCAGCATGTCCACGATACGGTGAATGCACCACCAGAGCGCCGCGGTTGATACTGCGAGCATGATAACCGCTGCGACCGAGTGCGGCAGAAGCGACAACGGGGCAAAAAGCATTGCGGCCAACGGCGGATATGTAAAAGGCAAATGCGCCCCACGCACATCGAAGCCGTCGTCGTAGAGCGACTGGCCTGTCAGCACCGCGCGACCGCCTGCAGCGTAGACATCAAGATCGATGTAATACCGGAGGTGAAAACCTCGTAATACTGATGGTGCCAGCGCCGCGCACAACGCAGTAATAATGACAAGCCTTCCCCAAGGCGTACCGATCAGCCATTGCCCGGCGTTTATCCACCGAGACGCAGGAGATTGATTGCTACCAGCATTTTCAGCTATTTCAGCGCTTTGGGCACGGTGTGGTTGCGAATGCCTGGGTTTAGATTTCACATCGAAACATCCTAAAACTCAGCCGTGGATACACGTAGTCGAACAACCCACTCAGGGGTACGTGCGCCCTAGCACTACAACCCGATCCCATGCCTGCCTAAACAAAGACCCCTGGAGCCACACCGAAAATGTGGCCCCAGGGGTGGGTAGCGCTTAAGCTGCGCGAAAAGGCTTAGAGCTCGTGTGCCTCAACGCGAGCCGGGAATACGCGAGGACGTGCGCCTGCGATGTCCTCGACGATGCGAATTACCTGGTTGGAGTAGCCGAACTCGTTGTCGTACCAGACATAGAGAACCAGGTGCTTGCCGGAAGCGATGGTTGCCAGGCCGTCGACAATGCCGGCGTGGGTGGAGCCGACGAAGTCAGAGGAGACAACCTCCGGAGAAGCAATGTAGGAAATCTGCTGGCGCAGGTCAGAGTGCAGGGAAACGTTGCGCAGGAAGTTGTTGACCTCGTCGCGCTCGACTTCCTTCTCCAGCTCCAGGTTCAGCACTGCCATGGAAACGTCCGGGGTAGGAACGCGGATAGCGTTACCGGTCAGCTTGCCCTCAAACTCCGGAACAGCCTTGGAGACTGCCTTCGCAGCACCGGTCTCGGTGAGAACCATGTTGAGACCAGCTGCGCGGCCACGACGGTCACCCTTGTGGAAGTTATCAATCAGGTTCTGGTCATTGGTAAAGGAGTGAGCGGTCTCCACGTGGCCGTGGACAACGCCGTAACGATCATTGATGACCTTAAGAACAGGGGTGATGCCGTTGGTGGTGCAGGATGCGGCAGACAGGATCTTGTCAGAATCCTCGATGGTGTCATCGTTGATGCCGTAGACGATGTTCTTCAGATCGCCCTTGCCCGGTGCGGTCAGCAGCACGCGGTCGATGCCCTTGGACTGCAGGTGCTGCTCCAGGCCAGCGCGGTCACGCCATACGCCGGTGTTATCAACCAGGATGGCATTGTTGATGCCGTAAGCGGTGTAGTCGATATCAGCCGGGTCGTTGGCGTAGATCATCTGAATCTTGGTGCCGTTTGCCCAGATAACATCGTTTTCTTCATCCACAGCGATGGTGCCGTTGAAAGCACCATGAACGGAGTCGCGGCGCAGCAAGGAGGCACGCTTGAAGATATCGCCGTCGCCCTTCTTGCGGGCAACGATGGCACGCAGACGGACGCCGCCGTATGCAGCCTCACGAGCGATCAGGATGCGGGCCAGCAGACGGCCGATGCGGCCAAAGCCGTAGAGCACAACGTCGGTGCATTCCTTATCAACAGCAGCGCCAACCAGGTCGCAGAGTTCCTGCTCCAGGTAGTCGCGCAGGTTGTTGGCGTCAGACTCAGAGTAGCCAGCAGCCAGGCGGCCCAGGTCGATGGAAGCAGAGCCCAGGTTCATGTCGCACAGTTCCTTCAGGATAGGAAGGGTCTCTGCGGTGGAAAGTTCGCGCTTTGCAATACGGCGTGCGTAGCGGTGCGCCTTCATGATGTCGATGTCCGTCACGCCATTCAAGTTGCGGCCGTAGATGGTGGCAACAACGTTGTTGGTGCGGTGCAGTTGGTGGATCAGCGGGATCATTTCCTGAGCAAGCTCAAGGCGCTCGTTCCAGTCAGCATGTCCAACCTGTGCGTTCGCAGTCACGTGTTCTTTTCCTTTACTCGTCATGGGGGGTAAACCAACATTCAACCGTAAATATTAACGCCTAGTGTTGCCCGTTTTGGCATAGACGCCACAGGATTTCCGCCACACTACCCCCGTTTATTTTCTCCACCTGCTCCCCCACCAGGCAATAGGCCACTGCAGCATCCTGTTCTTGGCGGCGTGGTTTCAAAATCGGATTCAAGAAGGGGTACATCGGGGGCATTTTTGGGTGGGCCCGAGTGAACTCAGTTTCCAGCCCGCGGGCAAAGCGGCCGGAAAACGCACGAGTGGATACACTCTTGCCGCCGCTTGCAAGAAGCTCGCGATTAAAGGCGCTGGTTCCAGCCTCCTCAGCCAGCAAGAAGGCCGAACCACAGCTGACCGCTTCAACGCCTGGCCATGAAAGGGCTCGGGCGACGTCTTCGGATGTACGCAGTCCACCTGCGGCAATCAGAGGTAAAGGGGCGTCGCCAAGCGCGGCGTAAACTGCCGCCACCAGCT
This sequence comes from Corynebacterium sp. HMSC06G04, assembly GCF_001807365.1. Classification (NCBI taxonomy): domain Bacteria; kingdom Bacillati; phylum Actinomycetota; class Actinomycetes; order Mycobacteriales; family Corynebacteriaceae; genus Corynebacterium; species Corynebacterium sp. HMSC06G04. The sequence goes on from NZ_KV788589.1 coordinate 131,533, forward strand.
CCGGCAGCGGGCGCCAATCCGGCTCCGCTTCAGCATCCCAGACCCCGCGGTGCCCGCCGGCCTCAGGCCCCTGCACACACAACGCGTCTACCCCAACTTTGGCAGCAGCGATAGCTTCTTCCGGCGAGGTAACCGTGGTCCAAGCCTCCGCTCCCGCAGCGTGGATACGGTCAATCTCGCCAAGACTAAAGGTACCGAACATGGACCACAGCACCGCCGCGCCGCCATCTAGCGCTAGCTGGAGCTTGTCCTCCCATCCGTTGGAATAGTCGACGCTAGGAACCTCCACGCCTTCTGATTCCGCCATAGCGCGCACCGCCGCCATCGAGTCTTCACCCAGCGGCTTCTGCGGGCAGAAAAGATTTACCCCAAAATGCTCACCCTCGCAGGCCGCAATCTGTTCCCGCGCCGCTTCGAGGGAAGCAGTGCCCAGTGCCAAAGCACCAAAGGAGCCGGCTGCCGATGCCGCCAGAACGCTGCGCGGGGTCGTGGGTCCCCCGGCCATGGGGGCGGGAAGTATTCTGGCTTCTAAGCTTTCAAGTAGTGTGCTCATCTCGCCCACACTAGGCAAAGGATGCGCGTAAGCTATTTTTTACTCCCCACATTAAGGTGTGTTTTATGTCTTCCCTCGGCGCAACCATCAAGGAATGTTTGCAGCAGCTTCGCTCTTCGGCGGGTTCTAAAGCAAGTACGGTGAAAGAGGGGCTTCACCGGAACACAGCACGCCAGAAGCAGGCTCCCCTGCTGGAAGTTTCCGACCTTTCTGGCCAATGGCTCGTGGTGGGCCTTGGCAACCCCGGCGCGCAGTACGCCGCGACGCGCCACAACGTGGGCTACATGGCAGTCGATGACCTTTTAGCCGATTCCGGAGATATCCTGCAGCCGGTTAAGGGCCATAAATTGTCCGCGGCGCAGGTAATGGTGGGCGATATTGCCGTAGTCGTTGCCCGTTGCGCAACTTTTATGAACTTGTCTGGTGACCCGATCGCTCCCTTCGCAGAGGAATTACAGATTCCAGCGGAGCGCATCATCGTGATTCATGATGAGCTCGATTTGCCAGCGCATAAGATTCGCATCAAGGTAGGCGGCAATGAAAACGGTCACAACGGGTTGAAGTCCTTGAGCGAACGCTTGGGAACCCGCGAGTACCCTCGCATACGCATCGGCATCGCCCGCCCGCCGAAGGGCACATCCATTCCGGATTATGTCCTGGGGCCGGTGGATTCCGGTACTGGTTTCGACGCCGCAATCGCCACGGCTGCCGACGCCGTGGGGCTCATCGTTTCCCGCGGCATTCAATTCGCGCAGAATGAGATTCATTCCCGCAAGTAACCCACCAGAGAAAGCTCATAACCCCTAAGCTTTAATTCATGAGCCACGACCCACAAACCATCGTCATCACTGGTGCCTCTGACGGCATCGGCGCTGCAGCAGCCCGCGTGCTCCGCGCTCAACGCCCGCAGGATCACCTGGTGCTGGTTGGCCGTAATCCCGAAAAGACCAAGGCTGTGGCAGAAAGCGTGGGGGCTTCCTTCCACCTGGCGGACTTTGAGTCTTTGGGCCAGGTGCGCCGCTTGGCAGAAGAATTAGGTGAGCTCGAGGAGATTCACGCGTTGGGAAACAATGCAGGCGGGATCTTCGATGGCCCCTTCACCACGGCAGATGGATTTGAACGCACGTGGCAGGTTAACGTGGTGGCGCCTTTCCTGCTGACTTCCTTGCTGCGGGAGAAGCTGCGCAAAACGGATGCCACCATCGTGCAAACCGCTTCGGTGGCTAACTTCTTGATGTCTGCATTCGATCCGGGCGATCCAAATACCTTCCAGAAGTTCACCGCAGAGCGTGCCTACGGCAACGCCAAGCTGGGCGATATTTTGCTTACGCAGTATCTCCACGCTCATGGGATGACTTCCGTGGCCTTCCACCCCGGCGTCTTGGCAACCAACTTTGCACGGTCATCGCAGACCCGCACGAGCAAGTTCTACACCGGCGCCATCTCCAAGTACTTTGGAAAAGCCCAGGCCGGCGGCGAGAGCCTTGCATATTACCTCACTGGCACGCCGGGCGTGCACTTTGAGTCTGGCCAGTATTTCAACAGCAAGCGCAAGCCGGGCATGCGTCGACCGATGGCCAAGAAGGCAAGCGTTGCTCGCCGCATCTTCGATGACTTGGGCGAGCAACTTGGCGTGGACTGGAATTAATTGCTGCGGCGCGATTCCAGCACTTTAGGTCAAGACCGCTAAACTTACGCGCATGAGTATTGCCTCCGAAGCCACCCGCCGTCGTACATTTGCCGTCATCGCCCACCCGGACGCCGGTAAATCCACCCTTACGGAGGCGCTGGCGTTGCATGCGCACATCATTAATGAAGCAGGTGCCGTGCACGGCAAGGGAAACCGTAAAGCCACGGTCTCTGACTGGATGGAGATGGAAAAGGACCGCGGTATCTCCGTAGCTTCTTCTGCCCTCCAGTTCGAGTACGCCCCGGAGGGCCATACGGGTGAGCCTTACATGATCAACCTGGTCGATACCCCGGGCCACGCGGACTTCTCGGAGGATACCTATCGCGTTCTTACTGCGGTTGATGCCGCAGTCATGCTTATCGACGCCGCGAAGGGCCTGGAGCCACAGACCCTCAAGCTCTTCCGTGTGTGCAAGGCCCGCGGTTTGCCGATTGTTACGGTTATCAATAAGTGGGACCGTGTCGGCCGCGAACCGCTGGAGCTCGTGGACGAGATCGTCAACGAGATTCAGCTACAGCCCACCCCGCTGTACTGGCCGGTCGGCATCGCTGGTGACTTCCGTGGCTTGGCGCACATCAATGAAGACGGCGAAGCGGATAACTACATCCACTTCATCCGTACTGCGGGTGGCTCGACCATCGCACCGGAGGAGCATTACGATCCGAGCGGCGCTGAGGCCAAGGAAGGTGATGCCTGGGAGACCGCCGTCGAGGAAGCAGAGCTACTGGCTGCCGACGGCGCGCTGCATGACCAGGAGCTATTCGAGCAGTGCGTTACTTCCCCGCTGATCTTTGCCTCCGCAATGTTGAACTTCGGCGTGCACCAGATTCTCGATACCCTCTGCGCCATCGCCCCGGCCCCGCGCTCGCGCGATTCCGATCCGAAGGCAATCGAGGCGTCCGGCGGCGCCAACGCAGCCATCGACGAGGTCCGCGAGGTCACCGATGACTTCTCCGGCGTCATCTTCAAAGTGCAGGCGGGCATGGACCGCAAGCACCGCGATAACTTGGCATTCATGCGCGTGGTCTCCGGCGAGTTCGACCGCGGCATGCAGGTCACCCACGCCCAATCCGGCCGCAGCTTCTCCACGAAGTACGCGCTGACTGTCTTCGGCCGCACGCGCGACACCATCGACACCGCCTACCCGGGCGACATCGTGGGCCTCGTCAACGCCGGTTCCCTGGCACCTGGCGATACCATCTACTCTGGCAAGAAGGTGCAGTTCAAGCCGATGCCGCAGTTCGCACCGGAGGCATTCCGCATTCTACGTGCGAAGTCTTTGGGCGATTACAAGGCCTTCCGTAAGGGCTTGGATCAGTTGGCTGCTGAGGGCGTCGTCCAGATCCTGCGCAATGAGGCCCGTGGCGACGCAGCTCCGGTGATGGCTGCGGTGGGTCCCATGCAGTTCGAGGTCATGCAGGCGCGCATGGAAGTGGAATACAACGTGGAAACCGTCACGGAGCCCATCCCGTATTCCGTTGCCCGTCGCACCGACGCCGAGTCCGCCTCTGAGCTCGGCCGCCAGCGTGGCGTGGAAATCTTTACCCGCACTGACGGCGAACTAATCGCCCTCTTCGGCGATAAGTGGAAGCTAGCTTTCATTGAGAAGGAGCACCCGGAGCTGACCATGGAGCCACTCGTCGCAGACTAGCTCTTCCCTCAGCGTAGATGTCAAAATCTCGTTAAGACCCAGATGTAGCGGTGCCGATGGGTGCTTTTATACATCCATGGCATTCGACATTATTTTGACGCTTGCCACCATTGTGCTGTTCGTTATCATTCAATGGATAGCTCAGGTGGTGGATAAGCTATGACCTGGGAACTTACTGTAGGCGCGATTCTAGGGATCGCGGCCGTCATCTATTTGCTCATCGCTCTGTTGCACCCTGAGGACTTCTCATGACCGGGGTTATCGGCGGGTATATCCCGTTCGTCGCGGTATTCACGCTCCTCGCCGTGCTGTACGTCCCACTGGGCGGGTACATGGCAAAGGTTTTCACAGGAGCCAACGATCTCAAGATAGAGAAGGCCATCTACAAGGTGTTGGGGGTAGATTCTTCCGCCCGGCAAACTTGGCGCCGCTACGCCGGTAGCCTCTTGGCCTTCTCCATGTTTTCGATCATTGTCTTGTACCTACTGCAACGCCTCCAGCAGTACTTGCCGTGGGCGCACGGCATGGGCCCAGTAGATCCGGACCAAGCGTGGAATACTGCGGTCTCGTTTACAACCAATACCAACTGGCAGTCCTACTCCGGTGAAACTGCGATGTCGCAGCTGACGCAGATGCTCGGCATGACGGTCCAAAACTTCGTCTCCGGTGCCGTAGGCATTTCCGTCGCTGCTGCGCTTATCCGAGGGTTCGCGGCCCGTAACGGCGACGGGCGCATCGGTAACTTTTGGGTGGATCTTACCCGCGTCTGTCTGCGCATCCTCCTGCCCATGGCAACCTTGGGCGCGCTGTTTCTCATGACCCAGGGAGTCATCCAAAACCTGCAACCCCCGGAGACTTTTACCACAGTTACCGGCGCTACCCAGACCATCCCCGGCGGCGCTGTGGCCTCCCAAGAAGTCATCAAGGAACTGGGTACCAACGGTGGCGGATACTTCAATGCGAACTCGGCCCACCCGTTCGAGAACCCGACCGTGTGGTCCAACGCCCTGGAAATCTTCCTCATCCTTGTCATTCCGGTGTCTCTCACTCGCACATTCGGTCTCATGGTCCGCGATACCCGCCAGGGCTACGCCATTCTTTCCGCCATGGCGGTGTTGTACTTCCTGTCACTCGCTTCCGTCACCGCCCTCGAGGCCACTGCTTCCGGCGCTATCGGCGGCGGCATGGAAGGTCGCGAAATGCGGCTTGGTACCATCCCGTCTGCGCTGTTCGCGGTGACAACGACAATGACGTCGACCGGCGCAGTTGATTCATTCCACTCGAGTTACACTCCTCTCGGCGGCGGCCTTCTCATCTTAAATATGCTGCTCGGCGAAGTCTCTCCAGGCGGTGTCGGCACTGGGTTGTACGGCATGCTGGTCATGGCCATTCTGTCGGTGTTCATCGCCGGCCTTATTGTCGGGCGCACACCGGAATACCTGGGAAAGCGCATTGGCGTCGGCGAAATGATCAAGGTCTGCCTGTACGTCCTCGTGATGCCAACCCTCGTGCTGGGCGGAGTGGCACTATCCGTCCTTCTGCCAAGCACCCCAGACTCTCTATCCGCGGCGGGACCGCACGGTTTTAGCGACCTGGTCTACGCATTCACCTCCGCATCCAACAACAACGGTTCGGCATTCGCCGGATTCGGAGCAGACACCTGGTGGTTCAACATCTCCCTCGGTATGTGCATGCTGTTGGGGCGTTTTCTGCCCATCGTTATGGTCCTGGCAATTGCCGGCGCCATGGCCAAGCAACGCATCATCCCGACGACTTCGGGCACTCTGCCGACGCACAGCGGGCTATTCGTCGGCCTGCTGATAGGCGTCGTTCTCATCGTCGGTGCACTAACATTCCTTCCCACTCTCGTCCTAGGACCGATTTTGGAGGCGACTCTATGAGCTCGACCACATCTACTTTTTCCGCAGAGCAGCTCAAGGCCACGGTGCCTTTGGCTCTGCGCAAGATGAGCCCGAAAGAGCTCGTTAAAACGCCGGTGATGTTCTTAGTAGAGGTGGGCGCTGTGTTCACCTTCATCATCGCCTGTACCCAACCGACTTTGTTTAGTTTCTCCATTTCTCTCTGGCTCTGGGCCACGGTGTTCTTCGCAACCTTTGCTGAAGCCTTCGCAGAAGGTCGTGGCAAGGCTCAGGCGGACGCCCTACGTCGATCACGGACGACCACCACTGCCCGTCGCATCACCTCCACGGTCCTCGTCACCGCCGGGTCCGGCTCCGGCCGCACCAACGTTGAGCTCAGCCCGGCCAACTACGAGACCGAAGAAGTCCCCTCAACCGAGCTGGCCAAAGAGGATGTCGTCCTCGTAGAAGCCGGTCAGACCATTCCAGCCGACGGCGACGTCATCGTTGGGGCGGCCTCCGTGGACGAGTCAGCCGTCACCGGCGAATCCGCCCCGGTCATCCGAGAATCTGGAGGCGACCGGTGCGCCGTCACCGGTGGTACCCGCGTGTTGTCTGACTGGGTCGTAATCAAGGTCACCAACGAGCCCGGTCAGTCCTTCATGGACCGTATGATCGGTTTAGTCGAAGGCGCCAATCGCCAGAAGACCCCGAACGAGCTTGCCTTGTCCACGCTCCTCAACGTATTGACCCTGATATTCCTGCTCGTTGTCATGGCGCTAGCCCCGACCGCGGCATTTAATGGTGCGGCGCAGGATCCCCTGGTTCTTGTCGCCTTGTTGGTCTGCCTGATCCCAACCACCATCGGCGCGCTGTTATCCGCCATCGGCATCGCCGGCATGGACCGTCTGGTGCAGCACAATGTGCTGGCCATGTCCGGGCGTGCCGTCGAGGCTGCCGGTGACGTCTCCACTCTGTTGCTTGACAAGACGGGCACGATTACGGTCGGCGACCGCCAGGCCGTGAACGTAATTCCTGTGGGCGGGTACGACCAAGACGAGCTTATATACAAGGTGCAGCTTTCCTCCATGGCCGACGAGACCCCGGAGGGACGTTCCATTGTCAAGCTGGCGGAAGCCGCCCGAGGTGAAATGCCAGAGGAACACTTTCGCAACCTCGAATTCATCGCATTTACTGCGCAGACCCGCATGTCGGGGGTGAAACTCAGCGATTCCGAAATGATCGTCAAGGGCGCGGCCAAGCAGATCATGACAACTGTCCGCGAGCTCGGCGGCACTGTTCCGGCAGAGACCGAGGACGTGGTCAACTCAATTAGTCAAGACGGCGGCACCGCACTCGTGGTCGCCGAGCTCATTAACGCCCCGGAGCCCGGATCCGATCCTCGTGAAGCGACCGCCAATTCCTCCTTGTCACGCGTCCTCGGTGTTATCCATCTCAAGGACATTGTGAAAGACGGCATGGTCGAGCGCTTCAAGACGCTGCGCGAGATGGGCATTCGTACCGTCATGATCACCGGTGACAACGAGCTGACCGCTCAAGCCATCGCCAAGGAAGCCGGCGTCGACGACGTTCTCGCCGAGGCTACTCCGGACCAAAAACTCGCGCTCATAAAAAAAGAGCAGGCCGGTGGTCACATGGTGGCCATGACCGGTGACGGCACCAACGATGCTCCGGCGTTGGCGCAGGCTGACGTGGGAGTGGCGATGAACACCGGTACGACCGCCGCCAAGGAAGCCGGCAACATGGTCGACTTGGACTCAGACCCGACGAAGCTCATCGACATCGTGGGAATCGGCAAGCAGCTGCTCATCACGCGTGGCTCCCTGACGACCTTTTCCATCGCGAACGACGTAGCAAAATACTTCGCCATCTTACCGGCGATGTTTATCACCGCATTCCCGGGGCTGCAAGCCCTCAACATCATGCACCTGCATTCTCCGACCTCGGCCATCTTGTCCGCTGTCATCTTCAACGCGCTCATTATCGTGGCGCTCATTCCGTTGGCGCTCAAGGGCGTGTCCTACCGCCCGGCCAGTGCTTCCGCACTGCTGCGCCGCAACCTACTCATTTTCGGCCTCGGTGGCTTCGTAGCCCCGTTCATTGGCATCAAGATCATCGACCTCATCATTGGTAATGGGTTAGGAATTTAAACCATGCACACTCCTCAGACTCCACAATCCGCGAGGGCACACTCAACAGCAACGGATGAGCCCATCAGCCACGACCTGACGCGCTCGGATGAATTCGGGAACAACCCGGATCTGTACCACGCTGCCGGCGCAAGTCCTTTTAGCACGGGATTCAACGTCCGCGCGCAATGGACTGCGTTGCGAACACTGTTGGTGATGATGCTCATACTGGGCTTCATCTATCCCATGGTCCTCATCGGCGTGGGCAAGCTATCCCCGGATAAGTCCAACGGTGGCCTCCTACGCGACGCCAACAACGAGATCGTCGGCTCCCGCCTCATCGCCAACCCCGTCGAGGGAGACCAGTGGTTCCAGCCGCGGCCGTCCGCCGCAGGCGACAATGGCTGGGACGCTATGTCTTCGTCCGCATCCAACGCCGCCGTGGTCTCGCAGGAATATCAGGACGAGATTGCAAAGCGCCGCGCAGAGGTCGCTGCCCGCGAGGGCGTGAGTGAAGACCGCGTGCCTGTCGATGCCGTCACGGCTTCCGGCTCCGGTCTTGACCCGCACATCTCCACCGCGTACGCCGAGATCCAGGTGCCACGCATAGCCAAGGCCACCGGCCTAGGCGAGGACGATCTCCGTCAGCTTATCAAGGACAACCAGGTAGGGTTCATGAACTCCTTTACTGGAAGCCCGAATGGTGTGGCCGTCAACGTAGTCACACTCAACTACGACCTCGCTAAGCTTGTCGCCGAGTAATCCTCTTTTCGCCCCGTGCCCGCCCGCGCGGGGTCTGTCTCCGTCTTTCTCCCCTCGACACACGCCGCCCAGAATAAACACTCCCAAGGATATAATTGGTAACTATGTCTGCCTCTGAGTCTCCTCGAGCGACTACCGACTCTGCGCCCTTCGAGCCATCCCACAGCCACCGTGGAAAACTCAAAGTCTACCTTGGCTTTGCCCCCGGCGTGGGCAAGACCTGCGCCATGCTCAACGAAGCACATGAATTGCAGCGGCAGGGGCTTAACGTCATGGTCGGCGTCGTAGAAACGCACGGCCGGAAACGCACCGCGGAACTGGTCGAGGGTTTAACCGTCATCCCGCGAAAGAAAACCACCTATCGCGGGCGGGTCTTCGAAGAGCTAGATGTCGACGCCTGCTTGGCACTTGCTCCAGACGTGCTTCTCGTCGACGAGCTCGCGCACACCGTCGTCACCGGTGATGCCGAGTTCGCAGCCACAGAAGTCTCGCAAAAGCGTTGGCAGGACGTCTACACGCTGCTTGACGCCGGGATCGACGTCATCTCAACGCTCAACATCCAGCACCTCGAATCGCTCAACGACGTCGTAGCGGCGGTCACAAACACCCGGCAGCGTGAAACCATCCCCGATCAGGTGCTCCGCGATACCGACCACATCGAGCTGGTCGACTTATCCCCCGACTCGCTGCGTATCAGGCTCGCGCGGGGCGAGATCTACCACGGAGCCATGGCGGCCAAGGCCCTGGAGAACTACTTCCGCTTGGGAAACCTGACTGCCCTGCGCGAATTGGCGCTGCTGTGGTTGGCTGACAAGGTCGAAGAAGGTCTCGCGGCCTACCGCGAGAACCACGAGATCGACTCGACATGGCCGACCCGCGAGCGCCTCATCGTAGCGGTGTCGGGCAGCGACGGGTCCGAAGCACTCATTCGGCGCGCCGCCCGTATCGCAGGAAGAGTTTCGGGCAGAGAAATGGTGGCGGTCTACGTCGCCAGCAACGAGGGTTTGACCTCCAACCAAACCCCTTCCGCGCTGCGCCGTCTGCAAGAGCTGGTGGAAGATCTCAATGGCCAGTGGCGCGTGCTCATCGGCGACGACGTCGCCGGCACGCTGTTGGAATACGCACGCTCTATCAACGCGTCGCAATTGGTTATCGGCCGCCGGCCACGCTGGGGGCACACTCTTGCCAATGGAGTTGCCGAGCGTGTGATCGATGGCTCGGGCACGATTGATGTCCACATCGTCTCCCTGTCCTCGTCAGATGACCCCCAGCCAAAACGGCCGCGGCGAGGCACGATTTTCGGCCGAGTCCGCCTACTGACCGGTTGGTTTGCGGCGTTGCTCTTCCCCCCGGGGTTTACGGTGCTCATGTTGCTCTTTAATCCGGAGGAAAAGTTCTTGAGCCCCATCCTGCTGGGATTTCTCACCATCGTGGTCTTTAGCGCCATCGCGGCCGGCGTGTGGCCGGCGCTGCTCGCGGTCATCAGTGGTTCGCTGTTGGCCAACTGGTTCTTTACCGCTCCCACCCACACGTTGAGTATTACCGAGCCGGAGTCGATAACCTCGGTGGGCTTCTTCATCATCATCGCTCTGACCGTGGCGTATATCGTGGACTACGCTGAACGGCGCGCAGACGAAGCGAAACGACGTCAAACACAGGCCGTCATCATGGCAGACCTTGCGCGCGGCGTCATTTACGAGGGGGCGGATCTCAAATCACTATTGCGGCGACTTGGCGAGACTTTTTCGTTGGACAAGGTCCTCCTTCAGCGCTATTCCAGTGAAGACAAGAAGTGGTGGACCATCGAGTCCAACGCGGAGTCCTCGGATGTAGTTGTGGCACAGCAAAAAAGTCGTGCCGGTGAATCCGCCAACCACGTGGGGATCGGTGACTCACTGCGCCTAGTCATCGGCAACCGGGAACTCAGCCCGTCTGAGATCGATATGATCGAAGCCCACGGTGCTCGCATTACCGCCATTCTCGACCGGCAGGAAATGGAAGCGATGCGACGGGCGACCTCAGCCCTGGAATCCTCCAACCGAGTCGGTTCCACGCTGCTCACCGCGGTCTCGCACGACCTACGAACGCCGCTAGCCGGCATCACCACGGCAGTCTCCGGACTCACGCTCGGCGACGTCGAAATCTCTGAGGCAGACCGTCAGGCCCTCATCAACACCATCGAGTCCTCGGCGCACCGTCTCGAGATAGTTATCAATCATCTGCTTGACATGTCTCGCCTCAATACGGGGATGCTTCGACCAAACTCGCAGGCTATTGATGTCGCGGACATCGTCGACGCTGCGCTCGATGAGCACAGCGTCTCTGCAGGAGGCGTGCGTGTGGACATCCCTGTCACGCTGCCCCCGATCCTCGCGGATTACGGCCTCGTCCAGCGCGTACTAGCAAACGTCATCGCCAACGCGGTCAACCACGGCGCGGGCACCCACATCGATATCACGGCGCGCGAGGCACACCTGGCCAGCGTGGCCGACGATGCCGCTTCAATCGGGCCTTCTGGCCTTCGCGACGACCATAACATCGTACAGATTAGGATTGCTGATCACGGCCCTGGCATTCCTCGAGACCAGTGGGATAGCTTGTTTCTGCCTTTCCAACGGCTATCAGATGACGCCTTGGGGCTCGGCCTGGGTCTGGCCGTGGCCCGTGGTTTCACTGAAGCCATGGGCGGACACATCTACCCCGCCGAGACCCCCGGTGGCGGCGCGACCATCGTCATCGAAATGCCTTGTACCTCTACACCCGAAGGTGGAAAGCAGTAGTGTCCCAACTCCATTCATCCTCTGCGGCACCCGAAGCCGACCAAGGGCCCCGCATCCTCATCGTTGAAGACGACCATACGCTAGCCCTTGCGGTTTCAATCAACCTCAAGGCGCGGGGTTATCAAGTTCGCGTTGCAAAGACAGCAGCCTCCGCCCTGAAAATCTCTGGGCAGTGGCAACCCCAGGCAGTTCTGTTGGACCTCGGCCTTCCGGACACGTCTGGTCTAGAAGTCCTGCGCTCGCTGCGCACATGGTCGACTGTGCCCGTCATCGTGGTCTCCGCCCGCCATGAACAAGAGGGCAAGATCAACGCCCTCGACGAGGGCGCCGACGACTACGTCACCAAACCGTTTTCCACTGGTGAGCTGCTCGCCCGGCTCCGATCCGCCCTACGCCGCGCCGCCACCGCCTTCGCCACCGAACGAGTGAACCCCGTACTCGTCTCCTCGGATAACCGGTTGCGCCTCGACCTTGCCCAATCAAGTGTCTACGTGGATGACTCACGCATCCACCTCACACCCATTCAATGGAAAATCGTCGAATACATGGCCCGCAACTACGAGTCTCTCGTCAAAAGCACCGATTTGCTACAGGCAGTGTGGGGCAAAAACTATGAGCGAGAGACCAATTATCTGCGCGTGTACATGTCGCAACTGCGCCACAAGCTCGAGCCGGATCCGTCACGTCCGCGCTATTTCCTCACTGAGCCGGGCTTGGGCTATCGCCTTAATGGCTTCGCCCCCGCATGATGGCCAAAGTCGCGAGCGGGATGATGATCGTCACGACGGCAACGTCGAGGGCGCGCACGTACATGTTCATGTCGGCCTGCTCGTGGATATCGTCGCGCGTGATGTAGACGGACTTGCCCGTATCTGCGCGCGTCGTCGCCAGGTTCATCTCCGCCGGGTTCGCCTGAAATGCTTCGAAGTCGAAGGCAGTTCCTTGTCCGAGGAGCGCTCGTAGATATACTCCGCGTTGAAATACCCCGTGCCGCGCAGCACCGAGGCCACCCCGCCGAAGCTCGGGTTATGGGCGAAGTCCACGAAGGAATCCTTCGCCCGCCACGCGTCGCGCGAAAGGTAATTCACGGTGTGCGAGGACCCCGCGGACACGCCGCCCACCCAGCCAAACTGCACGTCTTCCTCGATGAGCTTGACCACGCAGGCCGCCGCCTTCAAAAATCAGGGCGGTATCTTTTGCATCAATCACGTTGTTTTACCGTACGCGGCTGCTTACGATGTTCACATGGGATTACTTGACGCGCTCCGCTCGCTCACCGGCCCCAAGGCCCCGCGCCTCGCCACGCCCGAGGCTGGCGCGCCCGTCGTCGAGGTCGACCATCTCGCGGTCCACACCGCCGGAACCTTGCTCATCGTCGTCACCGACTCTTCCGGCGCCGCAGCCCTCCGCGAGGTCGCCCGCGCCGCCGAGCCCGCCTGGCTTGCCGATGCCCCCACCCGCGTCTTCTTCTCCCCCTCCCCGCGCCCCGAGGTTCCGGTCCGCGATCCCAAGAAAGGCTGGGCCATCCCGCTCGACCCGGACACGCGCGCCACACTCCTAGAGACCCTGCGCGCCGAGCCGGGCGACTACGAGCTGTCCAAAACCCTTGCCATCTCCGTGGAGTAATCATGCTCATTCTTCCCTTCAACGGCCTCCGTCCCCGCATCCACCGCAGCGCGTTTATCGCGCCGAACGCCACGATTATCGGCGACGTAGAAATCGGCCCCGACGCTTCCGTCTTTTACGGCACGGTCCTGCGTGCCGACGTCGGCGCCATCCGCATTGGCGCACGCACGAATATCCAGGACAATTGCGTACTCCACGTCGACTGCGACGCAGACTGCATCCTCGAAGACGACGTGACTGTAGGTCACATGGCGATGGTCCACGGCGCACACGTCGAATCCGGAACGCTCGTGGGTATGCAGGCCACTGTGCTCTCGCGCTCGCATGTCGGTACCGGCTCGCTCATCGCCGGCGGCGCCGTGGTCCTCGAAGGCCAGCAGATCCCGGCGCGCTCGCTCGCTGCTGGCGTGCCCGCCAAGGTCCGCCGCGAGCTGAGCCCCGAGGAATCCGCCGCGTTTATCCCGCACGCCGCGCGATACGTCGAGACCGCCCGCGGCCAGGCGCCCGAGTCCGAGTCCCTGCGTCTCGAGGACGTCTCGTTCTAGAGCGAGACCACACCCATGATGATGAGGAAAACCGCAACCGCGTAGCCCGAGTACAGCGCGACCTGGGTCGAGTTGCGGCGCGCAGCCGCGAAGACGCGCCCGGCTGGGCTGTCCGGGTAGTGGCGCACCATCGCGAGTCCCAGGCCACAGAGCGTGGGCAGGCTCAACGCCAGGCAGGCGTAGAGCAGGCCTGCGCTCACCCGCGAGCTCACCGAAAGATCGCCTGCGGCCAAGTGCATGAGGCCGTAGTAGAACGGCACCGAGGTGAGCGATTGGATAATGCCCATCGCGAAGCCGACAAGCGCCGTAAGCAACGACGGGGTGCGCAGCGGGCCTAGGAGTTTCTCCACGAGCGGGTTCGACTCGCCTTTGGAGCGCCACGCGCCGAGCGCGAGGAGGACGCCGACCACGATGAGCACGATGCCCGCGATGGGCGAGTCGAGCACCGAGATGATCTGGTCCTTGATGCCAAGGAAGATAGAGAACACGAGCGCCGTCGCGGCAAGCACGCCCAGCCAGTCTCCCACAACCACGAGCGTAGCGATCTTGCGATACATCCCGCGCGGCAGCATGATGCCAATCGCGACGAGGATGCCGATGAGCAGCGCATTCACGGAGTCAAGGAGAGCATAAAGGACGGCATGGAGCATGCGCGCAAGTCTACAGCGCTTATGCAGCGCCTCCCCAAACCGATCCCAAATCGAAAACTTGCATAGCAACTGCAAGTTTGCGTAAGATGTGCAATATTGCAGAAGTAACGCAAACTTAATCAAAGGAAGTCTGTACATGTCGAAATTCCTCTACCGGCTCGGTAGTTGGTCATACCGAAAAGTGTGGCCATTTCTCGCGTTCTGGCTCGTAGTCCTCGTGGGCTTCGGTGGCCTCGCGGGCGCTTTTGCCAAGTCCCCTACCCCAACCTTTTCCATGCCTGACATGGATTCCACCGTCACTCAGGAAAAGATGATGGAGCGCTTCGGTAATGAAACCGATGCCATGAGCGCGCCTAGCGCCACCATCACCATTCAAGCTCCAGAAGGCGAAAAGCTCAGTGACAAAGAAGTCATGGGCGAGGTCGATTCCATGATCGAGGAGTTGCAAGGCACGGACGCGCTGCGCGATTCCGACAAGATTGTCAATCCCGTCATGGCCGCGATGGGCATGGAAAAGCAGCTGACTGAAAAGATGTCGGCGCAGGGCATGCCTGAAGAGCAGATCCAAGAAAACCTGGCTGCCTTATCCCCGCTCAGCGAGGATAAGCGCACAGGCACCATCTCCATCGAATTCGATGCAGATACCGTCACCGACATCCCGCAAGAAGAGATGGCTGCGGTCACGGATATTCTGCGCGACTACGACGAGGGCGACCTCACTGTGAAATACGGCGGCAACGCCTTCAACGGCGCCACCGAGATGAACATGGTCTCCGAGGTCATCGGCCTCATCGTCGCGGCCGTCGTGCTGCTTATTACCTTCGGCTCGTTCGTAGCCGCAGGCATGCCGCTTATCTCCGCCGTCATTGGCGTGGGCGTCGGCCTGCTGGGCGTCCAGCTCGCCACCATCTTCACGGACTCTGTCTCCGATCAGACCCCGATGCTGGCCTCCATGATCGGTCTCGCAGTGGGCATCGACTATGCCCTGTTCATCGTCGCTCGCTTCCGCAACGAGCTGATTACCTCCTCTGGTCTCAATGACTTGAACCCCAAGGAGCTGGCCGCAGAGCTTAAGAAGATGGACAAGGCTACCCGCGCACATGCAATGGGCATGGCGCTCGGCACCGCCGGTTCCTCCGTCATTTTCGCCGGCATCACCGTGGTCATCGCCCTCGCCGCGCTGACCATCATTGGCATTCCGTTCCTTTCCACCATGGCCATCGCAGCCGCAGCCACCGTGGTCATCGCGGTCTGCGTAGCACTTTCCTTCCTACCGTCCCTCCTCGGCCTGTTGGGCACCAAGATCTTCGCAGGTCGCGTTCCCGGTCCTAAGGTTCCGGATCCAGAAGATGAAAAGCCAACGATGGGCCTAAAGTGGGTACGCCGCGTGCGTGCGCATCCATTCCTGCACCTAGTTGCCGGCGTGCTGTTGCTGGGCATCCTCGCACTTCCGGCTGCCAACTTGCGCCTTGCGATGCCGACAGATGGCACCTCCAAGCTAGGCACCCCCCAGCGCGATGCCTACGAGATGACCGAGGAGGCATTCGGCCCGGGACGCAATGCTCCGATGATCGCTTTCGTCGACGTCGCGAACGTCGCCGAGCAAGACCGCCTGCCTGCATTCCAGCAGATTCTGCAGGAATTCAATGACACCGAAGGCGTCGTCAATGCCCAGATCGTGGCAACCACCGACTCCCAAGATGCCGCGCAGATCATGATCACCCCGTCCACCGGCGCGACCGATGAGGAAACCACCCAGACCTTGGAGCGTCTGCGTGATTACCAGGGCGAGTTCAGCGAAAATACCGGCGGTAGCTACGGCATCACCGGCATTACCCCAATCTTCGATGACATTTCGCAGAAGCTTTCCGACGTCCTGGTCCCCTACATCGCCATCGTCCTGGGCCTCGCCTTCCTGGTGCTGCTATTGGTATTCCGCTCCATCTGGGTACCGCTGATTGCCGCGGCCGGCTTCGGCCTATCAATGGCCGCCACGTTCGGCATCACCGTCGCTATCTTCCAGGAAGGCATGTTCGGCATCATCGATGACCCACAGCCACTGCTTTCCTTCCTGCCGATCATGCTCATCGGCCTGACCTTTGGCCTGGCGATGGACTACCAGGTCTTCCTGGTTACCCGCATGCGTGAAGGATTTGTCCACGGCAAGACGGCAGGCAACGCCACCTCCAACGGATTCAAGCATGGCGCCCGCACCGTGACCGCGGCGGCGCTGATCATGATCTCCGTGTTCGCGGCCTTCATGCTCATCGACCTCCCCTTCATCAAGACCATGGGCTTCGCACTCGCAGTCGGCGTCTTCATGGACGCGTTCGTCGTACGCATGATGCTGATTCCGGCCACCATGTTCCTACTCGATGACAAGGCGTGGTGGATGCCAAAGTGGCTGGCGAAGATTCTGCCCAACCTCGATGTAGAAGGAGAAGCCCTGAGCGCGCAGCGGGAAGAACTCCAACAATTCCAGCGCGATAAGGTAGAAGCAAAGTCCACCGGAAAAGGAGCATAAAAATGGCGAGCTTGCGGGAAGCAAAAAAGCGGGCCACGCGCCACGCCATCGCAGATTCTGCCGCACGCCTGGTGCTCGCTGAAGGAGCGGAAAAACTCACCGTGGCGCGCATTGCGGAGGTCGCCGGGGTCTCCCCACGTACCTTCCACAACTACTTCACCTCTGCTTCCGATGCGCTTTTGTTTTTCACCGCAAGCGTCCTTGAGTCCTTCTCGGAAAATATCGACGAGCTCTATCCCGAGGCTGACATCAACGAGTTCTTTGAGCACCTAGTCTCGGATATTCTGGAATCCGAGGACGAAAACCTGCATTCGATTGCTACCTTGGTGGCCATCGGCGAGAGTCTCGAAGGGCTTAGCCACACTGCCGAAGAGCGTCAACGCTACGAGTCTTGTGCCGAAGACATCCTGAAGTCCTTCAGCACGCGAATGGCCGACTTTTCCGAAAGAGAAATGCGCGTCATTTTGACTGCCCATGGCGCGGCCGCACGCCTTGCCCTGATGGAAATCAATGCCGCAGAAAAGGAAGGCCATGCTTTGAGCATTGAAGAAAAGAAGCAAATCGTCAGCGAATGCCTTGCAGCGCTGAAAAAGATTTCCTAATCGATTTCTCAAGCACTGCGCTTTCCTGCAGTTCACTGAAAATTCACCCCGGACCGGCGGCGACACCTGCCGGTACCGGGGTACTGTCGTATAAGTCGTATTTTCCGCCCACAGGCCTCGCTCCTCCGGGCAAAGATAGACCTTCCTGTCAGCGCATGTTCGCATGCATCCCTCGAGTAAGTTTGGAGTGTTCACAGTGAAGATTGCGATTCTGGGCGGCGACGGTTTCTGTGGATGGCCAGCATCCCTCTATCTGTCCGACCAGAGCCATGACGTCATCATCGTGGATAATCTCTCACGCCGCGCTATCGACGAGGAACTCGGCGCGAGTTCGTTAACCCCCATCGTCTCGATTGAGGAACGCATCGCGGCATGGCATGAGGTCTCCGGCAAGACCATCGCTTTCCACAACTTGGACGTTGCTCAGGACTACGACGCTTTGCTCGACTTCCTGGTAACTGAACAACCGGATGCAGTAGTGCACTTTGCTGAGCAGCGCGCTGCTCCTTATTCCATGAAGAATTCGCGTACCAAGCGTTACACGGTGGATAACAACATCAACGCCACCCATAACCTGCTGGCCGCCATCGTGGAATCCGGCCTCGACATCCACGTGGCTCACCTCGGCACCATGGGCGTCTACGGCTACGGCACCGCGGGCATGGAAATCCCGGAAGGCTACCTCGACGTACAGGTCAAGGTGGAGGGCCAGGAGCCAATCGAGCAGTCCATCCTCTACCCTTCCAACCCAGGCTCGGTCTACCACATGACCAAGGTGCTGGATCAGCACCTTTTTGCCTACTACGTCAAAAACGATGAGCTGCGCGTCACCGACCTACACCAGGGCATCATCTGGGGTACTCACACCGAGCAAACACTTAAAGACGAGCGCCTCATCAACCGCTTCGACTACGACGGCGACTATGGCACGGTGCTCAACCGCTTCCTCATCCAGGCAGGTATCGGTTACCCGCTGACTGTCCACGGCACCGGTGGCCAGACCCGCGCTTTCATCCACATCCGCGACATGGTCCGCTGCATCGAATTGGCTCTGGAGAATCCACCGGCCAAGGGCGAACGCGTAAAGATCATCAACCAGATGACAGAAACCCATCGCGTGCGCGACCTTGCAGAACTCGTCGCCGAGCTTTCCGGTGCGAAGCTCGCCATGGTGCCGAACCCGCGCAAGGAATCGGCAGAAAACGAGCTGCACGTTTCCAACAACACCTTCTTGGAACTTGGCCTTGAGCCAACTACCTTGAGCGAGGGGCTCCTCCACGAGATCGAGGAGGTAGCAAGGCGCTACGCGGACCGCGTGGATCGCTCCAAGATTCCAGCGCAGTCGCTGTGGACGAAGCAGCAACAGGTTGGAATTCCGGAGGAATTCCTCGACAAGGCCGCTCACTAACCCCACTTTTAAACCGTGCGCATCGCAATCGTTACCGAGGTCTTTCTCCCGAAGATCGACGGAGTAGTCACCCGCCTGACCAAGACCCTAGAGCAGCTTGCTCTTCTAGGCCACGAGGTAAAAATTTTCGCCCCGGGCAATCCTCCGAAAAGTTTTGCAGGCTTTGAGGTTTCCCCGATCCCCAGCCTTTCCTTACCGGTCTACCCGGAGATCAAATTCGGTCTTCCAACTTGGGGATTCTTCAGGGAAATCCGCGAATGGGACCCAGACGTAATTCATGCCGTCAACCCCATTTGGACTGCCGCACTAGGCGTCTTCGCTGCCCGGCGCGATGCGGTCCCGCTGGTGGCAAGCTTTCACACCAACGTCCCGGAATATGTTGACGCTCTCGGCATCGGGTGGACACGCCCGCTGACAGAGCATGCGATCACCTACCTACACAACCAGGCCGCGGTGAACCTGTGCACGTCTGCTCCCATGGTGGATAAGGCCCGCATGATTGGGATGCACAACGTGAAGTTGTGGCCAAAGGCCGTAGACACTCAGACCTACCACCCGAAAAAATCCACACTAGTCATGCGTGAGCGCCTCAGCGCAGGTAATCCCGACGCACCGCTTCTTACCTATATCGGCCGCATTTCCAAAGAAAAGGACCTGGAGCGGCTCGCCAACGTAACAAAACTCGTGCGCCAGGAAGTACCCGCGGCACGCTTGGCCATCGTGGGCGCTGGTCCCTATCTGGAGCAGCTCAAGAAGTCCTTCGACCCCGAAGTCACTGTCTTTACCGGCTATTTGTCCGGCGAAAAGCTCGCGCAAGCATTCGCTTCCGGTGACGTTTTCCTCTTCCCCTCAGCGACGGAGACTTTAGGCTTGGTTGCCCTTGAATCCTTTGCTGCCGGAGTGCCTGTCATCGGTACAAACGCCGGCGGCATCCCTTTCGTCATCGACGAAGGCGAAACCGGTCACCTCATCGATCGCGATGCTTCCGACGCCGAATGGGCCGCAGCTGCGATTAGCCTATTGACAGATCCCGCGCGACGCGCCCGCATGGGTCAGGCCGCGCGTACCGAAGCAGAGCGCTATTCATGGTTAGAATCCACAAAGGCACTCGTTGCCGCTTATGAAGAAGCGATAGATAATCCCTACCGACGCTGAGGAAGTTTCACGCCCCATGCCATTGCCACCGTTGCCACTGCCTGAAAACCAGGAAGAAATTTACTCCGCCGGCGCCTTCGTGCAAGCAGGTATCGATGCGGAATTTACAAGGCAGCTAGGCGAGGTTGAAGCGACGGAGTTCAACTTCCAGCCTTCCCCGAGCGCTGATGGCACTACCGAATTGGACCAAAAGGTCCAGGTTCGCTTCAACACTGCGCAGGGAATACGCGATTTTCCAGGCATGCGCCTTGCCACCATCAAGGATGGCATTCTCACCTGGTGCGCGGAAGGTGCGCGTCAAGCGCCCATCGCGGAGTTCCACGAACCGCAACCTTTCGAGTTCTCACTGCTTAATATCGCGCGCTTTCTCGTGGGCAACGCCCCGGTCGCCCGGGTACCGCAGGGCGATCACGACGCCGTGGTGGCCATTGCGTTCAACAGGCTTCCGCACGATACAGCCAGCACTATCTCCTTAGGACTTGAGCGTTTCAGCGGCGGCATCGACGAGCGCTTGGCCTTGCTAAACCTCGCGCAAGCGCGCCGGCTCGAAGCTGAATCCGCGCCGGGTAACGCCAAGGGCGGCGCCACAGCGGAGACAATCACGCTCAGCGATGGCACCAGCGTGCATTTGAGCGCTAAGGATGCACCGGGTGGCCAGCGCATCGTTGGCATCCGCACGGCCCATTCGGGTGTGCTGCCAGAGCAAGTGCTTGCCGACGCCCATTTCACCGCCGTTGAGCACCAGTTCTACCTGGAGTCGCGCTTTCCTGATGCCGCCGTGCAATTTGATGCCGCGACGGCCACCGCGATGCTTTCCACCTCGACCGGTTCGACGCCCGTCGATGCTCATCTCATCGCAACGGTCGACTCCGATGAGTTCACGTGGGCGTGGGCTGATCCGGACTATGCGGGCACGCATTCCGCACGCGCTTCCTTCAACTTGCAGCGCTTCGGGCGCGATAACTGCGTCCCAGATCTTGTCCGGCCTTGCCTACCAATGGAGTGGGCGAAGGACGCCTTTCTTCCGCAGATTGCGATGCCCATCCTCGGCGCATGGACTTTGCTGACCGTACAGCTGGGGGAAAAGACCGGTATCCTCCTAGCGAGCTCGCCTACGCTGACGTTGCCTGCCCCTACTCCGGAAGTTACCGAGGCAGTGCTGGCCGTCGACCTTCCTGCAGGCTGCGACGCCGAACGCGCCCGTGCCGCTTACGCTGCTAACCGCGGCGTCGCCAGTTGGTAAAGCATCAGTGCCAGCATCTAGGCGTTAGCGATAACCTCGCGGAATTCGGCGGCCTCTCCCGCTGCGGGGAACGCGGCATCATGCGTTTTATCTACTAAGACCGCACGCACGCCTTCGACAAAATCTGGCCGGCGCAACATGTGCTTGCCCAAAGCCAGCTCCATGCGCAGGGCCTCACGGACGTCTTTCGCGTTGGCTTCCGCAACGAAAAGTTCAGTAGCCGCAACCAAAGATGAAGGGCTAGCCTTTTCGGTAAGTTTTGCAAAGACCTCTGCCAGCTGCGGATGGGCCGGAAGCGCTTGCTTGATTTCGGCCCATGCATCCAGGGCAAAGACTTCATCGATGTCATCAATGAGCTCTGCTAGCTCTGGTTTACCTTCCGGTTTAATCGCGTGCTTTTCTGCAGCGGTATCGACGCCTTCGGCAATAACATCATCGATGAATGCTTGGGGGCTTTCGATGACGTGCGTCGCCAAGCCAGCCCAGAGCATATCTGCGGCATACATGCGGTAGCCGCTAAGCCCCCAAAACTTTGCCAGTGCGGGATCGGATTTTCCACGCGTGCCAATCATGCGTTGGGCCATGTAGGCGACACCGACGTCAGTGATATAGCCAATTGCCATCTCTGGCATCGAAGCAAATGCTTTGTCGGTGACGATTCGGTGCGAACCGTGGGCGGAAATTCCTAGTCCGCCTCCCATGACGACGCCGTCGATAACGGAGATATAGGGCTTGGGATACTCGGCGATATCACCATTCAGTTTGTACTCTTTTTCAAAGAATTCATCCACTTGTCCCCAACGTTCCTCCAAGACTCCGTCGCGGGCGGCACGCACGTCACCTCCAGCACAAAAGGCCTTGGGGATTCGCGAGTGAACCAGCACTTGCTGGACATTTTCGTCTTCGCGCCACTGGGAAAGGGCTTGGCGAATAATGTCAAGCATCTCAGGATTTAAACTATTGAGCGCGCGCGGCCGATCCAGCTCGATAACTCCGGTATGGTTGCGAACTGATACTTTCACTGGCTCGGCGTGAGAACTTGTTTCTACAGCATTGTTATTCTCAGACATGCCCTCCAGTGTGGCATATCACATTAGATACGGCTACCCCGATAAATCACAGATTGGTGGACGATTTGGCCCCGCAGCTCATTGCACTAGACATGGACGGCACTCTCTTAACCCCGGAGGGGCAACTTCCACATGACTTTGCGGAACTTAAGGCACTCGCTGCCGAAAATGAGTCCGTTCTAATCCCGGCGTCGGGCCGCCAGCTTGCCACCTTGCAGAAGATGTTCCCCGACTTTGACGCCTTCATTGCCGAAAACGGTGCGGTGGTCATGCGCGACAATGAGATCATTGCGTCCTTTCCCCTACCCCCTGAAGCTGTACGTCGCGTTCTAGCGGCATCGTCTGAGTTCCCTGCTGAGCACACGTTGGTTCTGTGCACCCCGGAGTGCGCTTTTATCAAGCGCGATATCCCAGAGCATGCGATTCAGGAAATCGCCAAGTATTACAGTGCGGTTAAGTGGGTGGAGTCCCTCGATGAGGTGCCGCTCGATAACGTCATTAAAATTGCGGCCTACTGTAAGGACGGCTCAGAGGCCAACCTCGCCCCTACGGTCCGCAAGGTCGTGCCGGAACACACCGTGGCCATCTCCGGCAAGGTCTGGCTCGATGTCATGGCAGACGGCGTCGACAAGGGCAAGGCTTTGACTGCTATGGCCAAGCTTAGCGACGTCGCGCTTTCCGAGACCGCCGCCTTCGGTGACTTCTTAAACGACTACGAGCTTTTGCGTGCCGCGGGCCTAGCGGTAGCAATGGAAAACGCGCATCCACAGTTGAAGGAGATCGCAGATATTATCGCCCCGTCCAATGCAGACAACGGTGTGTCCACAGTTCTGCGCAAGCTGTTCGCGGAGTCTGCTACCAGCAATTTAGGCACAAGTTAGGTTGCCCAAATAAGGGTGAGTACTCCTCCCCATTTTTTAGAATTCTTTTACCGACGCGGGCTAGAATAGCCCAGTTGCTAGCCACTATTTCCCTGGAGAATGTTTTGAAACAGTTTTTGAGGTCCCTCCTCGGCCGACCAGCGCAACAGGCTCAGGAGGCCCCGCAGAAACCGGTATATCAACCAGTGGCGGATAACAAGGATCACAACAACGATCCAAAGAAGGCAGAGCCACAAGTCAAGGGTTCGCAGGACAAGTCTGCGAACATGCCTTCCCAGGCTAAGTCTGCCAAGGCAAACTCCTCTAAGCCAGCACAGCAGAAGCAGTCCGAACAGAAGCAGCCTGAGCAAAAGAAGTCGACTTCTGCCCCTAAGAAGCCGGAGAACTCTAAGCCTGCCGCTGCCCCTAACAAGCCGGCCGCACAAAACAAGCCTTCCGCACAAAACAAGCCTTCCGCAGCATCGGGCAAGCCTGACACTTCCAACGCCAAGCCAGGCAATACGGTACCGAAGCCAAGTGCACCAGCCCCTAAGCAAGGTTCTGCTGAATCTAAGCCGCAGCCAGATCCTCAGAAGAAGCAGGCTGATTCCAAGGCTCCAGCAAAGCCAGCTCCGAAGAGCACCAAGAATGCTCGTCTGGTCTACCCATCTCAGGAGAAGGGCGCTGCAAACAAGCCAGCATCAGCTTCCCAACAGAAGACCGAGGCAAAGCAATCTCCTGCCGCCCCCAAGGGCGTAGCGCCGAAGGACTCTGCGCCTAAGAATTCTGCAGATTCCGCAGCCTCCTCATCCAAGGATGCGAAGGCCAACAAGCCAGCTGCAGAAAAACCAAAGCAGTCTGCACAAAAGGCACAACCGACGCAGACCCCAAAGCAAGCACCTCAGAAGTCTCAGCCTGCCCAGCAACTAAAGCCAAAGACTTCTCAAGCTCCTCAGCAGAAGACTGTCGCTGCGAAGCCTCAGCCCGCTCAACAGCAGAAGCCACAAACTGCGCAGCAACAGAAGCCGGCGCAAAAGCCGGCCAACCAACCCCAAAAGACTCCTGCTCAAAAGCCGATAAGCCCAAAGTCTCTGCCTGCCAAGAATGTGCAGCCAGGCGCCAAGGCTCAGCCAAGCAATAAGCCTCAGCAGCCTGCACAGCAGATGCCCCAACCTGCTCAACAGCAAAAGCCCCAGCCCCAGCCACAGCCACAAAACCAGAACCAGAACCAGTCTGGTTCTGCTCAAAAGCAACAGCCAAAGTCAGCTCCGCTACCAAAGAATGCTGCACAAAAGCCACAGCAGCAGGCTCAGCCAGCTCCGAAGGCTTCTGTTCAGAAGCCAATTCAGTCGAAGCCGTCGGCACCGCAGTCTAAGTCTGCTGAGAAGCCAGCCGAGAATCCTAAGCCTGCTGCGAAGTCTGCACCACAGACCGAGCAGAAGTCGGGCAAGAAGCCACAGCTGTCTCAGCCGAAGAAGAAAGCTGACCGCGCTGGCGGTGCTGGTCGCGCTGCTGGCGCTGCTGCAGCGGCAGGCGCAGCTGGTGCCGCAGGCGCAGCAGGTGCTTCCGCAGCAAAGTCTCCGTCGGCGAAGGCACCAGCGGCCGATCAAGAAATCAAACGTGCGCTCGCACGCCGTTCCCAGCCGGTTGGCACTCCTACCCCGCAGCAGATGAAGGCGCCGAAGCCATCACGCGAGGCGCGCAGAAACTCTGATCAGCACGACGATGCTGGCAAGGGTTCGGCAACTGCTAAGACAGCCGCCGCTGGTGCTGTGGCTGGTGCGGCAGCAGGCGCGGCTGGTGCTTCCACGGCGTCGGCAAGCGAGGCTCCAAAGAAGACCTACTACGTGCAGCCGCCGCAGAAAGCATCGCAGCCAAAGCAAGACTCCAAACCGGCAAAGCCGGTGATGGTGGACCACTTCCCGCACGAACCGGAAGCGTTGAAGACGCCGCACGATAGCAAGGAAGTAAAACGCACCAAGCGCGCACGCCTGCGCCAGGTTAAGGGCCTTGATGGTCTGCGCGGCTTGGCCGTTCTTGCTGTGGTTATCTACCACTTCTTCGGCGACGTGCTGCCTGGTGGTTACCTTGGCGTGGACATGTTCTTTGTCCTCTCCGGCTTCCTCATCACCTCCCTGCTGGTGCGTGAGTTCCGTGTGAGCGGTCGAATCAGCCTGAAGGACTTCTGGGTACGTCGATTCCGCCGCATCCTGCCCGCAGCGCTGACCGTTTTGATTATCTGCACGGCGATCGTTGCTCTCATCGGCGGCGATATCGCAGTCGGTATCCGTGAGCAGTTCCTGGGCACGTTCTTCTTCGTCAACAACTGGACGCAGATTGCCACCTCCCAGTCCTACTTCGCGGACAATGAGATCCAGGTCTTTGCCCACTACTGGTCCTTGGCCGTAGAAGAGCAGTTCTACGTCATCTGGCCGCTGCTTATCTTTGGTATCTTTGCCATCTCCCGCCGTCAGCCGCGCCGTCTGCCAATCGCAGTCTCGCTGCTGCTGGCTATCGCCTCCGGCGTAGCAATGTGGCTGATTTACACCCCGGGCCAAGACCCAACCCGCGTGTACTACGGCACCGATACCCACGCCTTCGGCCTGCTCATCGGTGCTATTCTGTCCCTGATTGTTACCAGCACCAAGTCCCACCCGAAGGCAGATTCTTGGCCAAGCCCTGGTAAGTCTGAACAGGTAATGGCCGGCGTCATCGGCACCTTCGCCTTGGCCGGCTACATCGCGCAGCTGTTCCTCATGCCGGACGATGCTGAGTTCACCTACCGCGGCGGCCTCATCCTCACCAGCGTTCTCGGCGCACTGATGATCTGGGGCGTTATCCGTGAGTTCGGTCCGCTCAAGTGGATCTTCAGCACCGCCGTCATGCGTTGGCTCGGCCAACGCTCCTTCTCGCTGTACCTGTGGCACTGGCCGGTCGTGATGATTTTGCGCGCGATTTTCGACGGAAACCACTCCTCCGACAAGCCGTGGATTCTGGGCCTTGTCGCGGTACCGATCTCTTTCTTGCTGGCAGAGCTTTCCTACCAGTTCGTGGAGAATCCTTTCCGCCGCGGCGGTTACAAGAAGACGTGGACTGGCTACTGGGCGGCCCGCCCATCCATGTCCGAGATGAAGGACGGATTTGCCAAGGCCTTTTGGCCGCTCGTGCCGTTGATCGTCGTCGCTTCCCTAGTGGGCGTGGGCTATGCGCTGGCGACCTCCAGCGATAAGTCTGAGCTGGAGCAGCAGCTCGAGCAACTGCAGAAGCAGAATAAGTCCACGCAAAACGGCGGCCCAGCGCCTGCTGCCGCACCAAGCACGCAGACGGAAAAGACGCGTCGCCCGATGCCAACCGGCAATGAAATTACCGCCATCGGTGACTCGGTGATGTTGGCTGCCTCCGAGGCACTGCAGCAGCGCTACCCAGGCATCTACATCGACGCTGAGGTCTCCCGCCACTACAGCGCTGCCCCACCAATCATCGAGCAGCTGAAGGCAGCCGGCGACCTGCGCTCCACGGTCTTCCTTGGCTTCGGCACCAATGGCCCGGCATTCCCCGACCAGATTCAGGAAGTCGTTGACCTCATCGGCCCAGACCACACCATCGTGATGGCCGTTCCTTACGGCGACCGCGAATGGATGGCACAGTCTCAAAGCGACGTCATCGACGCTGCGAAAAAGTACGACAACGTCTACCTCGCTGACTGGTGCACCCACGCACAGAACAACCCGAACTTGCTCTATTCCGACGGCATTCACCCGCTTCCGGAAGGCGCCTCGGAATACGCCCTGGCGTTCCACTACGCCTTGTTGCAGTACTCCAACTACGACAAGAACTTGGATTCCAAGTGCCAGATCTAGTAGTTCTTTAGCCAAAGCTCCTAGAACGCAAAAGGCGGACGGTCCCTTACAACGGACTGTCCGCCTTTTCGTTTGTCTAACGCTTGAGCCGATATCTTCGTTATCATGTTTTTGGATTTATGTAGGAAACTGAACACACGAGGAACTTCCTGTTGACAGCTCTACGCAAGGAATGGATTTGGTTGGCCGCCACGGCAGCGCTTGCGCTAGTCGCCGCAATAGTTGTAATTCTCGGCTGGGACAGCCTCCCAGACCCGCTACCCAAGCATTTCAATGGTCGAGGCGAACCTGATGCATGGATGCCAAAGACCTATCGAAATGCAATTGGTTTTGCGTTACTTGTACCTCTCGTTCTCACGATTACATCAGCAGTAACTATCGGAATAACGCAACAAAGCACCAAGACAACCACAAGCAGCTATTCGCAGGCTTCTGCGGTTGATATCGAGCGTAGCCGTGCTCACTCCGCTGCTATCCTTCCCACGTTAAGCTTTTGGTTCTTCGCCCTAACGGCGATCTGCACGGCGTTCGCGCTCACTGGAATCTTTCTCAGCGGCCCTAGACCGCTAATTTTCCCCTGCTTAGTCGTTGCCATCCTTGTGGTTTGCGTCTGGCTCGTGTTCAGGTTGAATAGCATAAATAAAAAGCTGGATGAACAATTTCCTGACTCCTCTACAGCGGGCAAGCTTCGTTACGGATTGTTCTACTACGACCCCACAGATACCCGCGCGATGGTGCCCCTTCCCAGCGGTTCTTCCCAATTCAACTTTGGGCAGAAAAACTCCTGGTTTATCCTCGCTGGGCTCTTAGTACCTGCGGCCCTATTGATTATCCTTCTTAGCGTCGCGGCCTAGATTGCCCAAATAAAAAAGTCCGCCTCCCTGCGCTGCGTGGTTGTATACACGGTGCAGGGAGGCAGATTACTTTTAAGCCAGTGCCTTAGGACTCGACCTTGTATTCGGCCATGCGGTCCCACTCAGTCTTGCCGTCGATGTGGACGTTGATGATTTCTGGGGTCTCAAGCAGGTACTTCGGGAACTCCTCGCAGGAGCGCTTGAAGTGCTCGCCCTCGACGTGCTCGACGTCCTTGCCATCGGCATAAGCCTCAACGAGGAGGAAGCGCTGACGGTCCTCCGGATCACGGTACCAATCAAAGTTCAGGCAACCCGGCTCCGCATTACAAGCCTGGGTGTACCAGTCGATCTCCTCGAGGAAGGTTTCTGCGTATTCAGGCTTTACGTGGAATTTTACGTTAATCAAAATCATGAGCCCCATCGTACGTATGTGTATTTTCGTCCGCCACGATGCAGCACAAAAGCATGGTTCGGGCAGATTTTGACAGCGAAAGCCGGCACCACCCGGAACGCTTTCAGCCAGATGAGCCGATTAATATATTGTGTAGGAAGCCTCTTTAGAAAGGCTCCTATCCTCCTGTGACTACGCAAATCTCTTTGGACGAAGGCCGCGCGCTGTGGCGTCGGAGGCTTCGCCGATGGATTGCACTCGCGGTTTTTATCGTTGTCTGTGGGGTCGTTTTGGGTATCAGTACGATTCTGCTCAAAGAAGCAGCCCGCAACTGGGCCGATTACCACGCCGCCCGCCCATTGTGCGAGCGCGAGGTGCTAAAGCAGGCAAAGATTCCGGAGCGCGCCACGTTCCTTACTGAGACCATCCCTGAGACCGATTCAAAGATCAGCGCACCCATGCGCGTTTACACCGCCCACGGTGATGTCATCTTCATCAACGATGAGGGCGTTGAGGATGAAGGCACCTATGATTGCTTGGTGAGTTTCCGTACCCATAGCTTTGTCACGAGCCGCGCCGAAGTCTCTGGCATTGCCCCTGCTGCCCTAGTGGAGGCTCCATGAGTTCGCTGGCGAATGAACTAAGCGCTAGGCGACGCCGTCAAAAACTCGGCGTCGCTCTTCTTGTGGTGGGAGCGATCGTAGTGACTGCATTGTCGCTAACCCGCTCAATTTCGTTGATTCGAGCGCCACGCTAGCAGGCGTAGAGCCGGCCGCATTAGCTAGTTGAAAAAGTACTCGGCGAGGTAAACAAAGTTGCCATCGAAGCTGGTGGCTACGCCGAAGTGCTTGCCTGGTGCCGGGGTAACTGGAACGTCACGGTTGAGCCAGTTGAGGCGGTCGTGAGCTTCCTGAATGGTCAGGCGGTAGACGTTGCCGCTGCCTTCGTTCAAGTGAGTACGGCCGTCACCGACGTTACTGCGGTAGCTAAGAGCACCAGCCGCGCCCTGGTCAGCCCATTCCTGAGCGATGTTGCGAGCGTTCGGATCCTCAACGTGGCCCTGCTTGCGCAGGTGCTCAGTGGTGGCGCCAACGAGGTGGTGAGCTACCTCCGGAGCTGGCTGCTTGACAAACGGCGGAAGCTGAATGTTGTACTGCTTTGCAAGGTCATAAGCCTGCGGTGGCAGTTCGACCTGTGGTACGCCAGCTGGAATGAACTGGGAGCTGCCAGCGGTGACATCTGCCGGGATGCCCGCAGGTAGCTGGGAGGAGAAATCCGGAAGCTGAGCTTGAGCAGGAGCCAAGCTGCCGGCTGCGAGAGTAAGGGCGATGGAAACGGGGAGAATACGGCGCGTCAGTTTCATATCCTCCACCGTGCCACACACTGGGGCGAGCTGAATAGCATTAGGCAGTGCTGAAAGCGAGATCGCAATAGCATTGTTATCTACGCTTTCTTAGCCTTCGAGCTTCTCGCCAAGCTCTAGCCACTCCATCTCGAGCTCCTCGCGCTGAGAGGTTACTTCCTTCAGCTTGCTGTCTAACTCGGTTAGCTTCGCGGTGTCGATGTCGCCCGCGCCTGCCACCTCGGCCATCTCGGCGTTGAGCTTGGTGGCTTGCTCGTCGAGCTTGCCCATTTTGCGCTCCAAGGCATTCATCTTCTTGGTCAGCTCGCGTTCCTCTTGGGAGGACAGGCGCTTGGTAGATTCCTTCTTGGCGTTTCCTGCGCCATTGCCGCTGCCGTCGGGAGCAGAATCCTGTTTCGCGCTTTCGCCGAGGTTGACCACGCCTGCGGGCTGAGCCGCGTCGAGGGCGGCGCGGCGGCGCAGGTATTCGTCAATGCCGCCTGGCAAGTTGGTGAGTTTTCCGTCGCCAAAAAGCGCATACGTATTATCCGCAATGCGCTCAATGAGGTAGCGGTCGTGTGAGATGACCACCATCGTGCCCGGCCAAGAATCGAGCAAGGACTCCAGTTCCTGGAGAGTGTCGATGTCGAGGTCGTTAGTTGGCTCGTCGAGCAGCAGCACGTTTGGTTCTGCCATCAACACGCGCGTTAGCTGGAGGCGGCGACGCTCACCACCGGACAAGTCCCCCACCGGGGTGCGCTGGCGCTTAGCGGAAAAGCCCAGGCGTTCTGCAAGCTGCGAGGCAGACAATTCTTTCTTGCCCAGTTGGACGTAGGTGGCCACGTCCTCCACGGCGTCGATTAGCCGGCGCTGCGGATCAAGGTCATCGAGTTCCTGGCGCAACCAGCCCAGACGTACCGTCTGCCCCTCAATGCGCTTGCCCGCAGCGAGTGGATGTTCGCCAGCCAGGGCGCGCAGCAGCGTGGTCTTGCCTGAACCGTTCACGCCGACCAGTCCGATGCGCTCACCCGGGGCCAAGCGCCACGTGAGGTGGTCAACGAGTTCGCGGCCATCCGGCGTCGCAATCGTGGCATCCTCAAGTTCAATGACCACGCGACCTTGGCGCTGCTTGGAAAAGGCCATGAGCTCAACCTTGTTGCGCGGTGCTGGGACATCAGCGATAAGTGCCTCTGCCGCTTCCACGCGGTAGCGCGGCTTCGAGGTACGCGCCGGCGCGCCGCGGCGCAGCCATGCTAGCTCCTTACGCGCCAGGTTCTGGCGGCGCTGCTCCATCGCATCGGCCTGACGGGCACGCTCGGCGCGGGCATAAATCCAGTCGTTGTATCCGCCCTCATAAGGATCGACCACGCCGTCGTGCACCTCCCACGTGGTGGTTGCCACGGTATCGAGGAACCAGCGGTCGTGGGTGACTACGACCGCTGCGAGCTTGCGCGCCAGGAGATGCTGTGCCAGCCACTGCACTCCTTCCACGTCCAGGTGGTTGGTCGGTTCGTCGAGCACGATCAAGTCAAGCTCCTGGACCAATGCAGCGGCCAGGTTAACGCGGCGGCGCTCGCCACCAGACAGAGAACCTACCGGCGTATCTAGGCCCAGTTCCACGATTCCGAGGCCGCCCAAAACGTCGCGCACCTTGGCATTCGAGGCCCATTCGAAGGTCTCGAGGCTGAGCGGTTCGATGATGACCTGGGCGATGGTCAGGGCGTCATCAAGCTCAAAGCGCTGGGTCACCACGGCCATGCGCAGGTCAGAATTGTGGGACACACGCCCCTCATCCGGCGGCTCGATACCGGTGAGCACCTCCAGCAGCGTGGTCTTGCCGCCGCCATTTACGCCAACGATTCCAATGCGGTCCCCGCTTTGAACACCCAACGACACCCCGTTGAGCAGCGTCTGCAGACCGAAAGATTTGGAAACTTTTTCCAGGTTAATAAGGTTCGCCATAACGTTTAACCATCTTAGTGCCTAGCGCGCGGTTCCCCCTCACCACTTCAGACTATTGCAAATGAAAATTACTCTAAATAGGCTAAATGGCTATGAAGAAATCTGCGCTATCTATTCTTGCCGCTGTCTCCGCAACAACGCTCCTTGCCACTTCCTGCTCCAAGCCCGCTGATGAGCAGGCCCCGGCCAACGATGCCGCGACTGAGTCGCACGAACACGAGGGCCACGATCACGAGGGCCACGATCATGAGCACGATCATGAAGGCCACCATCATGAACACGATGGAATGGAGGCCGACGAGGGCGAGACCGAAGTTGCTCAGTTACCCAATCGCGTGGTCATCTCCCACGAAGGCGGCTTGAAGACCTACGACGCCAAAACCGGCGAGGTCATCGAGGAAGAGGAAATGCCTGCATTCCTGCGCCTGTCCAATGCTGGCGATAACCGCCACGTCATGGTCACCAAAGGTGATAAGTTCCTTAGCTTCGACTCCGGCCTCATCACCAAGCCGCACGGCGATCACAACCACTACTACACCGCCGAGCCTAAGCTTTCCGACGCCGAGATCGAGGCGCCGCACGCCGGCCATGTGGTCCACCACGACGGCTTCACCGCCCTCTTCTCTGACGGCGAAGGCACCGCACAGGTCTTCCCAACCGACCAGGCTGGCGATCCGAAAGACGTCAAGACCTTCGAATCCGGCGCAGCACATCACGGTGTTGCCGTTCCGCTCAAGGACGGCTCCATCGTCATGACCAAGGGCACCGAGGACGAGCGCCACACCATCCAGCATCTATCCAAAGACGGCAAGGTCCTGACCGAGACCACCAAGTGCCCAGGCGTTCACGGTGAGGCTACCGCCGGAAACGGCAAGCTCTTCTTCGGCTGCGAGGACGGCCCAGTTGTCTTCGACGGCAAGGAGTTCCACAAGATCGACGTTTCCGCCTACGCGGGCAAAGACGGCTACCAGCGCTCCGGCAACTCCGCCGGCTCTGAGGAATCCGACGTCATCTTGGCTGACAACAAGACCGAAAAGGACGCCGAGTTCGAGCGCCCAACCTCTGTCTCCCTCATCAACACCAAGGACTACTCCGCCAAAAAGGTTGACCTCGGTTCCTCCTACTGGTTCCGTTCCCTGGCCCGCGGCCCGCTGGGAGAGGCCCTCGTGCTGACTTACGACGGCAAGCTCAACGTCATCGACCCAGAGACCGGCGAGATTACCAAAAAGATCGACGCCATCTCCGAGTGGCGCGAGAACGAAGAATGGCAGCTGCCTGGACCGATCCTCAAGGCGGAAGACGGCTACGCATTCGTCACCGATGCCAACAAGAAGGAACTCGTTGTCATCGACCTCTTCGAGGGCAAGGAAGTAAACCGCTTCAAGCTGGACATCAAGCCAACCGAGATGGCTGTGCTCTAGATAAACAAAAGCTGCAGTGAGGGGACTTTGCCCTACTGCAGCTTTTACTTTTTAATAACACCCTAAATTACTTCGATTCCTGGTGCCGGCGAGGTGGTCACAATGCCACGGGTGCCCTTGTTATCGAACATCACTTGGGCCACGACTTCACCAGCGGTCTCCTCGTCCTCGCACAGGAAGGCACAGGTAGGACCAGAGCCAGAGACGATTCCAGTCAGCGCACCAGCGGCCATTCCGGTGTCCAGAATCTTGCGCAGATCTGGGCGCAAAGAAAGAGTTGCCGCTTGCAGGTCATTGCGCAGCACCTTTGCGAGAGCCTCGGGACGCCCGCTCATCAGCGCCTGCGCCACCGCGGAAGTGTCCATGGTGGGGTTGCTGCCCTTCCCCGCTGCGCGAAGCTCATCAATCTTGGCAAAGACGGCCGGAGTGGACAGCCCTTCCGCATTGGTGATGATGGCCCACGTATACGTTCCGCAGCTAAGCATCGGCGCCAACTTCTCGCCGCGACCCGTGCCCAACGCCGTGCCGCCGATTAGCGTGAAGGGCACATCAGAGCCTAGGCGCGCTGCCAGTGTTAGAAGTTCTTCTTCACTTACAGCGCCGAAGTCAGCAAATGCGTGAGCGGCCAGGCGCAATGCCGCGGCCGCATCCGCAGAACCGCCCGCCATGCCGCCAGCGGCGGGAATCCCCTTTTCTAGCTGCAACCTGACCTTGGGCAAGGCAAGCTCGCGCTCGCCGCGTACTGCATCCGCTACCGCTTCGACGGCTCGCCATGCTAAATTCTTGTCATTTTCCGGCACGCCTGCGGCATAGGTACCGCTCGCGCGCAGTTCCTGCACGACTGGGCCCGTGGTCATCGCTGCAGGAGTGCTATCCTCAAGCGTTTCGAGGCTAACCACATCAGAAATATTCAGCGATTGAAAGACGGTGGCGAGTTCATGGAAGCCGTCGGGACGCGCTGCCTCGACTCCTAAGTGCAGGTTGACCTTCGCATGGGTGCGAGCACGAATTAACAATTCACACCTGCCAATCGGACAAAGTCTTCGGTGGCCAGCTTCTCACCACGCTGGCGCGGGTCGATGCCGGCTGCCACTAGAGCCTCTTCCGCGGCAGGGCCGCCGCCGAAGTGACCAGAGAGTGCCGCGCGCAGGGTCTTGCGGCGCTGTGCAAAGGCGGCGTCGACAAGTGGGAAAACCGCCTTGCGCGTCTCATCGTTGATAGGCCACGGCGCATTCTCGAAGCAGTCGATGCGCACTAGGCCAGACTCGATGTTCGGCGCCGGCCAAAAGACGTTCTTGCCGATGGTTCCGGCCTGCCGGACGTTGCCGTAGAAGGAAGCCTTCACCGAAGGAACGCCATAGACCTTGCTGCCAGGCTTGGCGGCGAGACGCTCTGCCACCTCAAGCTGAACCATGACGAGTACGCGGCGGATGGAGGGATAAAGTTCCAGAATGTGCAAAAGAACCGGCACCGCGACGTTGTACGGCAGATTTGCCACCAGCGCAGTCGGCTCGCCCAACTCGCCTGCCGTAATACGCAGCGCATCTTTTTCCACGAGCCGCAGGTTGCCTGCTTGCTCCGGTGCGCGCTGCGCGATGGTATCCGGCAGCTGCGCTGCAAGGCGTGGATCAATTTCTATCGCCGTAAGGTCATCGACTGCCTCAAGCAGGCCCAAAGTCAGAGATCCCAGGCCGGGGCCTACCTCAACGACGCGGTCTTCCCGCTGCAACTGCGCCGCACTAACGATGCGGCGGATGGTGTTGGGATCGTGCAGGAAGTTCTGTCCCAGCTTCTTCGTCGGGGTCACGTCCAGCTTCTCGGCCAATTGGCGGATTTCCACGGGCCCGAGCAGTTTGGGTTCAGTCATGCAATTTAGAGTAGTCGAGGTTTTCCGGATACAAAGAAAGCCCGCTTCCGCGGGCTTTAAAATGGCGCTTCGAGGCGCCTAAAAAGTCTGCGTGCTTAGCGCAGCCCCAGCTTCGCGGTACAAGCAGGCCATGCGCCCCAGCCCTGCGCGGCTTGAACCTTTTCAGCTACAGCGATCTGCTGCTCACGGGTTGCCTGCCATGCTTCCGGCGCATATGCGGTGCCGCCGAAGCCAGCCCAAGTGGATGGGGTGAACTGCAGGCCGCCGGAGAAGCCGTTGCCAGTGTTAATCGCCCAGTTACCAGTTGCCTCGCACTGTGCGATGGAGTCCCAGACGGAGCCATCGGCTACGGCGGGTGCAGCTGCGCCACCAGCCTCAGGCTTCTTCGTGCCACGAGCGATGGTCGCAGCAACCGGCTCGGTAACGACCTTTTCCTTGACGACGTCCTCGGATTCCTTGGCACCATCCTTCATCACCAGCTTGCGGGTGACCTTGCGCTCACCCTTGACGGCTTCCTCGCGGATTTCCTCGGTGCCCTCTTCGAGCTCTGGGTCATCGACGTAGTTTGGCTCTGCCTCGAACTCTTCGGTGGCGTCGTAGAAGGTGGTAGAAACTTGGTCAACCTTGATGGACATGCCGTTGGTCACCGGGGTGTCCATGGCGGGGAAGACGCGGTCATCTTCATCCACACCAATGCCGCGCTCCTCGATGACGTCCTTGACGGTCTTGGCAGCAATGTTGGTGTAGGTAATCTTGCCGCCGTCGTTGATCTTGACGATCTTCGGCGACGTAACCTCCAACTCCATACCATCTTCCAGAGCGTCATCCTTTTCCACCTTCTTGTCACCGGAGGTAACAGAAGCACCGGGCTTCACGCCGCCTAGCTCACCCAAGAGATCAGAAACGGTGAGGTTGGTGGAAGAAAGCTGCTTTTCGACGCCGTCGATAGTAACGGCAACTGGCTTAGAGGTGCGCACGGTGATGTTGTCACCGTCGGCAACCTTTTCAGAAGGAGCCGGGTAAACGAGATCCTCGCCGCCGACGTTGACGCCCGCAGCTTGCAGCGCCTCATCGACGTTACCCGCGAAGGTGGCCAGCTCGACCTTGTCGCCGTTGACGTCAAGGGTGATGTCCTTCTGCGCAGAAACAGCGACGACTCCGCCCACTGCCAAAGTACCGAGCACACCACCGGTGGCAAGGCGCAGAGGCAGGGAACGGGAAGAATTGATGCGCTTAATCTGGTTCATGAAACTCTCTCATCGAAAACGGGGGGAAGCAGAGTAAATCTTTGAATAACGATACGATAACAGCAGGATGCAGTCGAAAACGATTTTTCTACCTACACCACTTCCAACACTGCTTTCACATTTGGCACGTCCATCACCGCTGAGCAGGAAAAACTCCGAATATGAAGATCGTCACAGATTTAAGCATGAATGCTTAAATCTAACCTAGGAGAGGCCGAATACCGAAGTGAACGTCTGGTTAACCTCTTCGATCAGTGCCTCGACGCGCATGCCTCGCACCTCAGCAATGCAGTTATACGTATGCCCGATGAAGGTCGGCTCGTTGCGTGCGCCGCGGAATGGCTCCGGAGTCATATACGGAGCGTCGGTTTCCACCAGCAGCTGACCAGCCGGCGCTGCGGCTGCTGCCGCGCGCATCTCTTCGTTACGCTTGAAGGTCACGTTGCCGGCAAAAGAGAGAACCCAACCGCGCTCGAGTGCTTCCTTCGCCACCTCAAACGGCGAGGAGAAACAGTGCAACATGACATTCTCGGCGTCGCCAAGCACCCGCAACAGGTCCGCATCCGCCTCGCGGTTGTGGATCATCAAGACCTTACCGGTTTCCTTGGCCAGATCCATGTGCCAGCGCAGCGCCTCTTCTTGCACCTCAAGTGGTGCGGTGGATTCCGGCTCATGTTTAATCCAATAGGTATCAAGGCCGGTCTCCCCGATTGCCACGCAGCGTGGGTCCGCAGCCATCTGCGCCAGCCGCGTACGTGCCTGCTCGTCCAATTCCTGCGCCTTGGTGGGATGGATGGCGCACGCTGCCCACACATTGGAAAATTCGTGCGCGGCCTGCAACGCCCGCTCGGCCTCTTCCAAGCCATCGCCTACCGTAACCATGCGCGACACCCCTGCAGCACCGGCGCGGGACACGATGTCGGCGGCTGGGTCCTTGCAGGAGGCTAGGTGTGTATGGGCGTCGACAAGCTGTGACAAGCCTTCTGCTGGAACAGGGACTGGGCGTGGCTTCTTTTTAGACATGGACGCAATTGTAATCTGGAACGCATACGAAACCACCATTTTTTGGATCCGGCAGCCCAAGGCCAAGGCATGGGCACCAACGTCGCATCCATCAAGTTGCATGAGAAGCTCGGTTTTGCCAATGTAGGAACGTTCAAAGAGGTGTCCTACAAGAGGGGACACTGGCTAAATCTCGCCCATTTGCAGCTGCTCGTCTAGCCTCCTCGCAACTGCTTAATTCTGTAAGGATCCCTGACACCTATGCACGTCCGTCCCGCCGCGCTTTCCGACGCCGCCGCAATCGCCTCCATCTACAACGCCGCCTCCGCCGCTACCCCAGCGGCAAACTTGGTAACCTGGCAGGAATCCGTCGAGGATCGTGCCGAGTGGCTCGAACAAATGGAAAAGGACGGCTACCCCGTCTTCGTTGCCGTAGAAGATGACGAGATCATCGGTTGGGCTGCCTATTTCCAATTCGTAACGCCAGCCATCTACTACGGCACCGTAGAAAACTCCGTCTACGTCGCTCCTTCGGCGCGCGGCAAGGGCGTGGGCAACGAGCTCATGTGCGCCGTGGTCGACGATGCCAAGGACAACGACTACGTGCAGACGATGATCACCTACATCGTCGATACCAATGAGGCTTCCATCCGCCTCCACAAGAAATTCCACTTCGAAGAGACCGGCCGCATGCCCAATATCCACACCAAGGACGGAGTGCGTCTGGGCCTAGTACACCTGCAACGTCACTTCGACAGGAGCTCGTCGTCGATGTAGACCGAGCGGGCGGCGGCAACGCCTGCCACCGCCATCGCTAGGGTAAGTGCGATGAGCACACCCAACGGAACTTCCCAGCCGCCCGTTGCTTGCGCGAGAACGCCGAAGAGGAACGGGAATGCGCCAGCCAAAATATAGCCACCCGGCTGCACGAAGCCGGAAAGGCGTGCTGTTACCTCCGGCTGCCGGGTGCGCGCGGCAATCAGGGCGAGGGCCAGCGGGAAGCACATTCCGCCGATGCCCATCAGAGTGGCCCAGGTAAGCGGCGCTGCGCTCGCGTTGACGAGCACCCCCAGCCAGCCGGCCAAGGTAGTAGCCGACAAAACCAGTGGAACGGGACGGAGATCTCGCAGCCGCTCAATGAGAACCGGCATGATAAGCCCGCCGACGACGTTGATGGCGCCGATGAGCGCGAGCGCCAGGCTAGCCCGGGAGGCGGAGACCCCACGGCTTTCAAGCATCGTGGGCAGCCACCCCATCTGTGCATAAGCCATGGTGGATTGCAGGCCAAAGAAGAAAAGAAGTGCAACAGCGGTGCGCGAACGGCGCATCGGAATCGCCGCGGTATCCGGGCTTTGCACTGGATCGACGCCGGTGTGCTTACAGGCAATCAGCCACCCCACTACCTGCAGGGCGACAGGGATTGCCCACGCAAACAACGACATCCGCCAGCCACCCAGGTGGGTAGACATTGGACCAAGGGCACTCGATACGCCAAGCACAGTGGTGTAAGTCGTCATCAACGCCACCACGGTGCGCGCAGTTCCGTAGGTCTTGATCCATGCAGGCAACAAGATGTTGGTGACAGCGATGCCGCCGACTACGAGCAGCGTGAGCGCAACGAAGGGTACGAAACTACTTACCCATGGGCGCGCGGCAAGCCCCACCACGAGTGCCACTGCGCCGCCGAGAAGAGTCGTGGTCAGGCCACAACGCCGCGCGATAGGAACGGCGGCCCAGCCCATCAGTGCGAAACACAGACCAGGAAGGGCTGTCAGGGTCCCGGCGATGGCAGGGCCAACGCCAAAAGCTGCGCTGATGTCCCCCAGCACCGGCGCCACGGAGGCGATTCCGGCGCGCAGGTTCAGCGCAGTTAAGGTAACGACCGCAAAAGCGAGAGCGGCCGCGATGCTTCGGCGAGCCACCATCTTACTTCTGGACGGGTGCCCACTCAGGGCCGGTCTCACCAAGCTCTGGGTCAAGCTTTGCCACGAGCGGCTTCGGCTTGGAAAGCGCAGTGCCAGGCTCGACGTCTACGCGCTTCCACGCTGCCAGCTGGGCGGTGTAATCACCGGTGATGATTGGGTACGGGTGATTCTCCGGCGGCAGGCCAACGCCTACGAGCTCAACCGGGATATCATCCACGACGTCGCGTACCTCAGGCTGTGCCGCCCAAATGCCATCGCGGCCCAAGGTCTCGTGGACCTTCTGCGCGGTAAACGGCAGGAACGGGGTGAGCATGACGTTGCAGTCAGAGACCACCTGGAGTGCGGTCCACAGGACGGTGGCCAGACGCTCGCGTTGGGTCTCATCCTTGGCCAGCTTCCATGGCTCCATCGCTGCAATATAAGCATTCGCCTCACCAACGACGTGCATGACGGCGGTAATAGCCTGCTTGAATTTCGACTGCTCGAGGTAGCCTGCGGCAGTCTCGAAGGTCTCCTCCGCCAGCTGCAGGATGGCCTTGTCAGCTTCTTCCAGTGCGGCGGGAGCTGGGACTTCGCCGAAGTTCTTGTAGGCCATCGAGACGGTGCGGTTGACCAGGTTGCCCCAGCCATTGGCCAGTTCGTTGTTGATACGGCGCACGAACTCGTCCCACGTAAAGTCCGTGTCATTGTTTTCTGGACCGGCCACGGAGATGAAGTAACGCAGCGCATCCGGGCCGAACTCCGCCAAGAAGTCCTTGACGTAGATGACAACGCCCTTCGAAGAAGAGAACTTCGAGCCGGACATCGTCAGGTATTCGGAGGAAACAATCTCGGTAGGTAGATTCAGCTCGCCGAACTTGTGCAGCTCGCCGCCCTTCGCGCCCTTACCGGCGTAACCCAGGAGCTGCGCAGGCCAAATCTGCGAGTGGAAGGTGATGTTGTCCTTGCCCTGGAAGTAGTAATGGCGAGCCTCATCGTTCTGCCAGAAATCCTTCCATGCATCCGGGTTTCCGGTGCGATGCGCCCACTCGATGGAAGAAGACAAGTAACCGATGACAGCGTCAAACCAGACGTAGAGCTTCTTTGCGGAGTTTTCCTCCCAGCCCTCTACCGGAATTGGGATGCCCCAGTCGATGTCGCGGGTCATGGTGCGCGGACGCATGTCTTCGAGCAAATTCAGGGAGAACTTCAGGACGTTCGGACGCCAATCTTCGCGCGTCTTCAGCCATTCCTCCAGTGCGTCCTTCACGGAAGGCAGGTCGAGGAGGAAGTGCTCGGTCTCGATGAACTCCGGGGTCTCACCGTTGATCTTGGAAACTGGGTCGATCAGATCTACTGGGTCCAGCTGGTTACCGCAGTTATCGCACTGATCGCCGCGCGCCCCCTCAGCACCACAAATTGGGCAAGTTCCCTCGATGTAGCGGTCAGGCAAGGTACGGCCAGTCGACGGCGAGATGGCGCCCTTGGTGGTTTCCTTGAGCATGTAGCCGTTTTCATAAAGGCCCTTGAACAGCTCCTGCACTACCGCGTAGTGGTTGCGCGTGGTGGTGCGGGTGAAAAGGTCATAGGACAGGCCCAAGCCGGCGAGGTCGGTGACAATTTGGCGGTTATAACGGTCCGCGAGTTCGCGAACGGTCACGCCTTCTTTGTCGGCCTGCACCAGCAACGGAGTGCCGTGCTCATCGGTGCCAGAAACCATGAGAACGTTGCGGCCACGCATTCGCTGGAAACGTGCGAATACGTCAGAAGGAACACCAAAGCCTGCCACGTGTCCGATGTGGCGGGGGCCGTTGGCATACGGCCAGGCAACATTTACTACTACCGACTCAGTCATGCCCACCACTTTATCGAAGCCTTGGTCAACAGCGCGCGTTGAGGGGGTCACATCGACAATGGCGAAAGATCCACGCACAAGGATATTTGCGCGCATAAAGACGCATAAAGAAACGCACCCTCTTGCACGATTGTGCAGGAGGGTGCGTAGAGAAGCTTTAGGAAGCGACTAAATCGCTTGCTTTAGCTTTACTTGTGCTGAGCGCGCTTGCGCTGACGACGCTTCTTGAGCTCCTCAGCGCGCTGGTACTCGCGGTGCAGACGGCGCTCGCGGGCAAGCTTGCGCTGGAATGCCTGGGACTCACGGTATTCCAAGTAGATGACGTCGTTGCTGAGCGCCTTGTAGATGGCGCACATCAGGCCCACAACGATGAACAGGAATGGCAGCGCAGCCACAATGGTGACGTTCTGCAGGTTGGTCAGGGAATCCTCATCAGCCAGCAGCAGGGTCAGACCAACAGCCGCGGTGGCAACGCCCCATGCTGCGGACAGCCATGGCTTAGCGTTGGATGCACCGTTCTGAGACATCGAGCCCATAACGGTAGAAGCCGAGTCAGCGGAGGTGATGAAGAAGGTTGCCAGCAAGATAACTGCGATGATGCCGGCGATGAAGCCGCCAGGCAGGTTGTGCAGCAGGTTGAACAGCTCAACCTCAGAGGACTCGCCGGAGATGGAGTTACCGTTCTGCTCCATGTGGATTGCGGTGCCACCAAAGATGGCGAACCACACGGTGGAAAGACCAGCCGGGATCAGCATGACGCCGATGCAGAATTCGCGGACGGAACGGCCACGGGAAATACGTGCCAGGAACATACCGACGAATGGGGACCAAGAGACCCACCATGCCCAGTAGAAGATGGTCCAAGTGGACAGCCACTCGCCTGCTTCGCCGTTGTTGGACTCAGCGGTACGGGAGATCATCTCGGTGAACGCATCCAGGTAGCTACCGATGGAGCCCGGAATCTGGTTCAGGATGGAAACGGTTGGGCCAAGGATGAATACGAAGATGGCAAGCAGTGCGGCCATAACCATGTTCGCGTTGGAGACATACTGAATGCCCTTGCCCACGCCGGACATTGCGGAAAGCAGGAAGGCCAGGGTCAGCACGAGGACGATGCCAACGACGACCTTCTGGGATGGGTTGTCGATGAGGCCAGAAGCCTGGATACCAGCCTGGATCTGGGTTGCACCGATACCCAGGGAACATGCGGTACCGAAGACGGTTGCAAAAATGGACAGGATGTCGATGATTTTGCCGACCCAGCCATCGGCAGCACGCTGGCCAATGAGCGGCACGAACGCCTGGCTCAACAGCTGCTTGCGGCCGATGCGGAAGGTCGAGTACGCAATTGCGAGACCAACGATGGCATAAACAGCCCATGGGTGCAGGGTCCAGTGGAACATCGCCGTAGCCATCGACGTGCCCACTTCCTTAGCATCATGGCCAGGAACTCCGTTGAGGTAGTAGTTCAGCGGCTCAGATGCGCCGTAGAACATCAGGCCGATGCCCATGCCGGCCGCGAACATCATCGCAATCCAAGAGGGCGTAGAAAATTCAGGCTCTTCATCGATGTGGCCCAAGCGGATGGTGCCGAACTTGGAGGCGGCGATGAAGATAACAAATACAACGAAAATCGTGCCGAAGAGGACGTAGGCCCAACCAAAGTCGTTAACAACGAAGCTCAGTGCATCGCTAGCGAAGTTCGCAAAGTTGGTCGGAGCAGCCAAGCCCCATGCAACGATGGCGGCAATGAGCACGCCAGCGATGCCGACGATGGTCCAGTCGATTGGAGCGTTGTCATCGGCTGCCATTTCAATTTCAGGCTCGGTCATCTCATGGGGAGCGAAGTCCTCATTGCCGAGCATGTCTTGTAGCTGACTCGTCGCAGATGCTGATTCCAGCTTCTCATCAACGGTCTGGTACTCCTCAGACGAAACCGGCGCCGCACTGGACGCCGGATCCGTACCCTTTGCCGTATTCGAATCTGTTTCTGGATTAGTCATGCACTCCAGAATGAGGGCGGCTAATGCCAGGCGTCAAACTTATATGTGCAGTACAGCCGCCTAAATCCAGCATTTTTGCAGGATAATCTTACTTTACAATCAGCCACGCAAATGAAAATTAACCAGCATATGCAGGTCTTTTATCCTCCCGTGAGCTTTTGGCTATAACAATCCTGCAACAATTGGGCATTTAACACTATTTTTCGCTGTCACGGGCACTCAAGAAGGCGTCATAAAGTTCGCGATTAGACACCTGAGTACCGGCAGCGACTTCCTTGCAAGCATCCTTCGCGCGCACTCCATCTGCCACACGGCGCTGGACCTTATCCACCAGTTCCTCAAGCGATGAGGGGACCTCTTCCCCACCCTCGATAACAACCGTGATTTCACCGCGAGCATTGTCCTCAGCCCACTTTGCCAACTCACCCAAGCTTCCGCGCTTTACTTCTTCATAGGTCTTTGTCAGTTCGCGACACACGGCAGCGGGGCGGTCTTCACCCAGAACCGCCGCGGCGTCGGCAAGCGTCTGCGCCAAACGGTGGGGCGATTCAAAGAAGACAATGGCGCGCTTTTCACCGCGCAGCGATTCCAGCCACGCTTTGCGCGGTCCGGCCTTGCGTGGAGCAAAGGCGTCGAAGAGGAAGTGACCGACGCCGAGACCGGACAGAGCCAAAGCGGTGGGCACCGCAGATGGCCCGGGGAAGCACGTCACCGGCACCCCAGCTTCGACTGCTGCAGCAACGATGGAGTGCCCTGGATCAGAAACCAGAGGCATACCCGCGTCGGAGACAACCAAAACGGTGCCGGAACGAGCGGCCTCGACAAGTTGGGCTGCGCGTCCTTCTTCGTTGTGATCAAAGTTGGAGACCACCTTGCCGCGGATTTCGATCCCCAGAGCCTGCGCCAGGTTACGGACGCGGCGCGTATCTTCCGCCGCCACGATGTCGGCATGCTGCAGCGCCTGCATGAGTCGTGCCGAAGCATCTGCGATATTACCCAGAGGGGTGGCTGCCACAATTACTCCGCGTGGAAGGGGATCTAGACGAAACGAAGTATTCATGTCCCCTAGCTTTCCACACCTTTGCACAAGCAGAATCCCCAGGGGTCCGCCGCGTAGCCTAAACTCATCTAAGTGA
This sequence comes from Corynebacterium sp. HMSC06G04, assembly GCF_001807365.1. Taxonomy (NCBI): domain Bacteria; kingdom Bacillati; phylum Actinomycetota; class Actinomycetes; order Mycobacteriales; family Corynebacteriaceae; genus Corynebacterium; species Corynebacterium sp. HMSC06G04. Next base: position 175,505 of record NZ_KV788589.1, read on the forward strand.
CTATTGCTACTGACTCTTCGCAGCCCGCAGGCACCCCACAGGCCAAGCTAGCAGGAAAGCCGCGTGGCAAGCATGCCTTCGCCGCCCCTGCTGCTCCTACCTCCTATGCTTGGGGCAAAGCAGATTGGGTCAGCACCGGCGTCATTGCAGTTTTAGCTTTCATCACCCGTTTCATCGGACTTTCCGCGCCCGTCTCGCAGGGCACGCCAGTCTTCGACGAGAAGCATTACGTTCCGCAGGCCTTCGACATGGTGCGTAGCTGGGACAACCTCTTTATCGGCGGCATCGAGTCCAATCCAGGCTATGGCCTGGTGGTTCACCCGCCGCTGGCTAAGCAAATCATTGCTGTTTCCGAGTCTGTTTTTGGCTATAGCCCGCTTGGCTGGCGCCTGATGGCAGCGCTTTTTGGTGTAGGTACCGTGCTGCTGACAATGGCGCTCGCCCGCCGCGTCGCTGGTTCCTGGCAGGTTGCCACGATGGCCGGCTTGATTGCGGTATGCGATGGCGTGCTTTTGGTTTCTTCAAAGTTCGGAATGCTGGATATCTTCCAGGTCTTTTTCATCGTCGCGGCCGCATGGGCACTGGCCCGCGACCATAACCAGATGCGTTTACGCCTGCACACGGCTTTTATCACGGGCAATATGGGCTCGTCCGATTTTGGCCCGCGTTTTGGCTTCCGCTGGTGGCGTTTCACCGCAGGCGTCTTCCTCGGCCTAGCCCTTGGCGTGAAGTGGTCTGGCCTGTACTACATCATGTTCTTTGGCCTGCTTTCGGTCTTTAGCGATCTTGCTTTGCGACGCCGCTATCACGTACGCCGCTACGTACTGGGCACGCTCATCCGCGATACCCCGGCAGCTCTGGCTTCCCTAGTGCTGGTTCCGCTAGCTATTTACGTATGGACTTGGCGCGCATGGTTTGCCTCCGAAACCTCCGTGTTCCGCCATGCCAAGGTGGATGGAACTATTGCTGAAGAATCCCCGCTGCAGGCCCTGCCCGATGCACTCGCTGGTTGGTTCTACTACCACTCTTCGGTCTTGGAATTTCATGCTTCCCTGACTACCTCCAGCGGGCACTCGCACCCATGGGATTCAAAGCCTTGGGCTTGGCTCGTGGCGGCCCGCCCCATCCTCTACTACTCCTCTACTGATCTGCAGTGCAGCGGCGCCGGCACCTGCCGCGAGATGCTCTATCTCTTTGGCACGCCTGCCATTTGGTGGCTGGTCATTCCAGCCGTGTTGTGGGGTCTATGGTCACTGCTGGTGCGCCGCAACCGCGCATTCCTCATCCCGTTGGTTGGATTCGCAGCAGGTTTCCTGCCTTGGTTGGCTGCGTTCGACCGCCAAATGTATTTCTTCTACGCCACGGCTTTCATCCCGTTTGTCATCGTGCTCATCTCCCTCGCGCTGGGCCAGATGATTGGACACGGCAAGAGGATTTCTTGGGACTGGCTGACTTCGCTTGCTGGCGGGGAAATCCGGACTGGCACATTCGTAGCAATTTGCTACTTGTGCTTGGTAGTAACGATGTTCATCTACTTCTCGCCAATTCTTTATGGCTTCATGATTCCGGACAAGTGGTACGAGTCGATGATGTGGCTGAACTCTTGGACCTAGATTCCTGTAATCCGGTTTCTCAGCGCGATCTCTTAATGCGGATTCGCGCTCAAAGAACGCCAGAAATCGGCGGCTGAATAACCTTTATGGGCTACCCAAGCCCAAGCCAGGACAATCGCGCTGATACCGGTGGCCAGGAGAATGTATATCTGGCTCATCATGATTGTGCCCAGCGCAATATCGCGCATGGTAAAGCCAAAAAGGAAGGCAAACATGGTTGCTGCAACCGGCAGCATGCCGGGAACGGATGCTGGCCGCCAGGCAGCAAAGAACAAACCGATGGCCAGGCCGAAGCGCAAGGCCGCGCCCTCGATGAGAAGGCGTGCACGTTCAGGATCAGCGGTAGGGTCGAGTGTTCCCTCGGCGCCGGTGACGGCGAGCCCGGAAGCACTAACCACCACGAAGATAGCCCAGATAGAAAAGAGCAATCCGAGTACCACGAGTGCAACGCGCGCTACCGTCAGCGTGGTCTGACGTGCGCTGGAGGCACGGCGCCACTCTGGCTCAACGCCGGCGATGATGACCTCAGAAAGATCTTGTGGGGGTGCCATTCCTTCGGCCGATTCGACGAAGCTCAATGAGCGGGAAAGCGCCGCGGCCTTGTCGCGGTAAGCACGGCACTGCTCGCAGCTTTCCACGTGAGTTTCAATGACATCGCTAGAAACGTCGGTGGGTTCACCGTCGAGCTGCGCGGAGATTGCAGCTTGGATTTCCTCATGCGTCAACACGGCTCAACACTCCATCCAAGCTGACGCGGCCGGAACCGAAGACGACAATCATCACCAGCGAGGCAATCAGCACCGCTGGGTATTCAAAGCCGCCGTCCGCAGCGAAAAGCCCATGGCCTAGGTGCACAAAATACAATGCACACGCCATAAACAGCGCCAGGGCACCAGCGACAAAGGTGGTCAGAAGCCCGACAACGAGCAGGGAGCCGCCGATCATCTCCCCCAATGCTGCGATATACGCAGAAACATGGGGCTGAGGGATGCCCATCGCAGAGAACTGCCCTGTGGTCTCATCGATTCCGGCGAAGAACATTTTGTCAACACCGTGCGCGACGAAAACGAGGCCTAGTACTGCTCGCAAAAGCAGCAGCGCGGTATCGCGAACGGCGGGTCTATTCATGAGAAATACACTACCCTGGAACCCCTAGGTGCTGGCGAATCAACTGTATATGCCCCTAACGCACAGCTCATCGACAGCCGCTGGGAACCGATACGGGCAAAAGGCAGTCAAATAGTGCAAGAGCCAAATGCGCTTACACATTCAACGAAGGAAAAGACATGACCATGACGAATCCTTTCGCCGAGCCGCAGCAGGCGGAAAGCGATAAGGCCACCACAGGTATCGCACCCACCATAGGCACCCCAAACGCCTCCGCCCCCGAGTACACGGCTAACTCGGAGCGAACCGGGCTGGTCTACGACGCCGAGGGAGTTGGCCGTCCGCCTTGGGCGATGGCCTCTCCCCTGTTGCGCGAGTACTACGACACCGAGTGGGGAATGCCGGTCCGCGATGAAGCGGGACTTTTTGAACGCTTAACTTTGGAAGGCTTCCAGTCAGGGCTGTCTTGGGCCACTGTCCTGCGCAAGCGCGAAGCCTTCCGCGCTGCGTTCGCTGGCTTCGACCCGGATATCGTTTCGGCTTTTGGTGCAGCTGAAGTAGAGCGTCTACTCAATAACCCGGAGATTATTCGGAATCGCCGCAAGATTGAGGCTGCCATTAACAATGCAGATGCCACGGTGAAATTGCGTGAAAAGGGCGGCTTGAGCGAATTCATCTGGTCCTTCAGGCCGGAGGAAAATCTCTACCCGCGTTATATGGAAGACATCCCTAAAACGACCGACAAGGCCAAGGAATTATCCAAGGCCTTGAAGAAGGAGGGCTTTACTTTCGTAGGCCCCGTTACCTGTTTCGCGCTAATGGAAGCCATCGGCATGGTAGATGCCCATCTCATTGGCTCTCATCGCCGCGGAACGTCCGGGGTCTGGGAAAGTGAACTGGATGCTTTCAAGCATCCAGTTCAGAATATCTAGTTCACGAAGGCATCTAGCTCACGCGGCGTGATGCGAGGTCGTCGCGGCGCTGGCGATTGCTCACGTGCGGTCCGTCGAAGCCGTCGAATTCATCGTCATCATAATGGACCGGCAGATGGTCGAAGTCCGGGCTGTCATCGTCAACTTCCAGTACTACAGCGCCTGGGCGGCGCAGGCTACGCGGGATGGCCAGTTCATCATCTTCTGCACTGCGGACGCCGAGACGGGCGCGGCGCAGGTGGTACACGCGGCGACGCAGCAATGCCTGCTCCTGACGGACCTGGGTACGCAGAGCAATCAAATAGATCATGGTGACGATGCCGGCGATTCCCGCAAACCACCAGGTCCAGCTACCTACTACGATGCCCAAGCACACGGTGAGAACAACCGCCAAGGAAAGACCCAACAGCGTACGCTGACGGCGCTGGTAGCGGGTTGCGGAAGCAGCCTTTTCTGCTACCGGATCCCAGCCGCCGCGCCCAAGGCGACGCTGCGCAAAAGCAACCTCATCCTCAGATAGATCAGTATCCTCATCCATCTCAGTTTCGGATTCCTCGACAGACTCGATGGCCTGTGGAATCTGGCTCACCTGTTCCTCGGTGTCGACCGCGCCGGGATACATCAAGTCCACAGGCGAGGTATATGCCGAATCAAGGTCGTAAGCATCGTCTGCGACCTCGGCCACTGCTGGCGCGCTGAAGACCTCTGCCGCCTCCGCGTCATCCGCCAGCTTGGATTTCAGATCCGCAGGCTTATCCTTTTCGGTTTCATCCTCAATGAGGAGCTCATCTTCTTCGGATTCGCTCGCTGTGTCCTCCGACTCTTCGTTTTTATCCTGCTGCGCCGAAACTGGGACAGCGGAGCCGGCTGGGGTTGTTTCCTTCGCCGGAGTCTCGGCCTTGGCCTTACCGGACTCTTCGACAATTTCACCCTCAACGGTCTCCGGTGCGTCCGCCTTTACTGCGTCATCGCCATCAGGCTCATCAGACAGCTGCGCGCCCGGCTGGCGCGGATTCGCCTTAGCCTTTGCTGCGGCACCGGCGATGGTCACGGCAGGGGTTTCTTCCTCGTCAACCACGGAGATATCGCTAGCGTCGACGACTTCGTAATCTTCGGTATCGTCTTCAAAACGGCGCACGTCACGCTTGTTAACTCGCGGGCGGCGACGCGCGGCGACGTTTCCGGAGTCGCCTTCGAACAACACGCGAGTGTCATCAAAGGCTTCGCCTGTGTGGCTCATCGGACGCTGCGAACGCAGCAGCCAAGGTGCCAAGATAAAAGCCCAGACCACGATGATGGCGATAATGGGCACAGCAGTGGACACGGTATGGGTGGCCTTCCGTAGGGTGCAGAGTTTGACTCAACGTTAGCGCCTTATCCGCCCCTATAAGGACTCAAAATCGGGGAAATTACAATGTTGTGACTTGTGTGAAAACAGTGGCGAAATCTACCCGCCAACTGGGGCACCCAGCTAAAGAAGTCGCCCCTCCGCCCGTAACCGCGCGACAGCGGTGTTCGGATAGTCGTCGCGGTTGAGCGCCACAAAGTAGTGATCGCGCCAGGCGCCATTGATATGCAGGTTGCGACGCAGATATCCCTCTTCGCGGAAACCACAGGACTTCAGGATCTTGCCTGAGGCAGGGTTCTCCGGCAAATAGGTCGCTGTCACGCGGTGCATACCTACGCGGCGGAAGGCGTGGTCAACGCCCAGTGCGCACGCGGCCGTAGCAACGCCGGCGCGGTGGACTGCGGAATGAACCCAGTAACCAATCCAGCATTCCCCGATGCTGCCGTGCTGAATATTGCCCAGCGTCACCTGGCCCATAAACTGACCATCCAGCTCGATCACCAGGGGGATGATACTGCCCATCCGCGCGTTGTCACGCAGGAACATCAGATGGTTCCACCAAGAATTTCCCGAATGCGCGTTTTCCCACGTCGTTGGGATGGTGGGTTCCACCGGGCGTAAGTATTGCTCATCGATGACGCGCTGACGGCGCCAGTCACGGCCATCGCCGCGCATCAGCGGACGCAGGCGGAGGACTCCGCCCTCCGGTAGAACTCTGGAAGGCGCCAAACTAATACTCGGGGTGGATTCCGGCCACCCTGGATGTTCTTCTCGCGGTGGCCCACTCGCAGGTACACGTAGGCGCCCCGCCGCAGTCCCGAAAGGATCCAGCATGCCTAGCTGCGCTGCGTCAAAAAGAGCACATCCACGACGTCACCCGGGCGGATCTCGGTGGCGCTTTCAGGAATCCTAATCATCGCATTCGCTTCCGATAGTCCCGCCAATAAGTGGGCCGGCGCACCGCTCGCACCGCCCAAGCCTTCAACCAAATAATCGGCAGTCTCAGCATCGCGCATCAAGCGAGCACGGATAAATCCGCGGCGTCCTGGCCGCGAATCCATGTGATTGAGTGCACGTGCACGAACTACGCGGCGATTTGCATTGCGCTTGCCCAGAGAAAGGCGAATCAGCGGGCGTACGAATACTTCAAAAATGACCAATGCCGAGACCGGGTTCGAAGGCAACAGGAACGTTGGAACACGCTCCTCCCCCAGCAAGCCAAAGCCTTGCACAGACCCCGGATGGATGGCCACGCGGGAGGTATCGATATCGCCGAGCTCGCGCAGTACCTCACGCACTGCCTCAGAACCGGCGCCGCCGACCGCACCGGAAACCACCAGGACCTCGCTGCGGGCGATGTGTGTTTCCAGCGCCTCGCGGATTCGTCGCGGCTCGCCTTCCGCGATGCCGACGCGTTGTACGTCAGCGCCTGCTTCCCGCGCCGCAGCGGCCAAGGAATAGGAGTTAACGTCAAATACTTGCCCCAGGCCCGGTTCGCGATCGATGTCCACGAGTTCCTTACCAAAGGACAAGATGGTCACGCGCGGGCGCGGATAGACCAAAACCTTTGAGCGACCGACAGCGGCCAAAAGGCCAATCTGCGCAGGTCCCAGGATAGTTCCCGAAGAAACTGCGACATCGCCCGGCTGGATATCGTCGCCAACTCGGCGCACAAAGTCACCCGAGCGCACAGGGCGATGCGCCGTCACGCGCTTGCGGCCGCGGTCTGTCCACTCGAGGGGAAGGACGGCGTCGGCAAGCGTGGGCAAAGGCGCACCGGTGTAAACGCGCACCGCCTGTTTCGGCTGCAAGCGCAGTGGCTGGCGCGAACCCGCCGGAACCTCACCCACCACGGGGATGGAACGCTCAATCTCAGGGCCCTTTTGCTCCCCTTCTGCGTCCTCTTCAGTAGCGCGCCGCGCCTTCAAAGCACGCTCGCCTCCCACGTCAACGGCGCGCACCGCGTAGCCATCGATTGCCGCCTGCGGAAATCCGGGCAGCGGCTGATTGGCTTGCACTTCCTCAGCGCACATCAGTCCCAGCGAGTTCGCAATCGCGATACGCACTGGTTCCGGTGTCACCGCCGCATCAGTAATCATCGCAAGCTGATCATCTACTGAACGCATAGATTGCCGCCTTCCCTGTTTGTCTTCTGACCTAGATTAGTTGATGCCCTTTTCAGCCTCATACTCGGCAATGATCTGCTTGATTGCCTTGTACAAAGCCGGGCCATACTTCTCATGGTGCAGGCCGAAGTCCACATTTGCCGGAATATATCCGCCGGGATTGCCCAGGTCATGACGCTTTCCGCGGTGAACCACCACGTGGACCGGGTGGCCTTCCTGGATGAGCAGCTCGATGGCGTCGGTTAGCTGCAGCTCACCACCCTTACCTGGGGAAATGCGGCGCAGCGCATCGAAGATCTTGCGGTCTAGCAGGTAGCGACCGGTGGCCACTAGGTTCGAAGGCGCATCTTCAGGCTCTGGCTTTTCTACCATGCCGACGACCTTCTTCACGCCAGGAGCGTTAGTATCTTCCACGTCGAAGACACCGTAGTTGAAGGTCTCTTCACGCTCGACTTCGAATGCGCACAGAACGGAGCCACCGACGGCGGCGCGAACGCGTGCCATCTCCTCCATGACAGTCGCCGGCAAGACAATGTCATCCGGGAGCATGACGGCGAAGCAGTCCTCGTCATCGTCCAATGCGGATTCCGCAAGACCAACCGCATGCCCCAAGCCGAGCGGCTTTTCCTGCGGCACAGAGATTGGGTGAATAAGGTCGCCAGCGCGGCGCACCTTAGCCACCTGCTCGTCCTTGCCACGTGCGTCCAAGGTCTCAACAAGCTCCGGGAAGGCATCGAAGTGGCGCATCACCTCTTGCTTGTTGGGGGCAGTAATAACTGCTAAACGCTGCGCACCAACCGAAGCGGCTTCCTCTGCGATGAGTTCGATACCTGGGGTATCAACCACAGGGAGCAGTTCTTTCGGAACAGTTTTAGTGGCCGGCAAAAAGCGGGTACCCAGGCCCGCTGCCGGCACGACAACTGTCTTAATCCCGTGCAGGGATCCCTCGTTGTTATTAGCCATAAGTTTGAGCTTACAGGCCGAACTTTTTCTTTCGTGCAGCGATACACCAGCAATTACTATTAGTTCTATGACTGAGATAGCCAAGCAAAAGCAGGCGTTGCGCATTGAGCTTCTCGACGCCCGCCGCACCCGCAGCCCCGAGGAGAAGGCCACTGCCGACGCCGCCTGGTGCAACGCGGCCGCCCAACTTCTAAGCCCCGATATGCAGGTCGCAGCCTATAACCCTCTGGGTTCAGAGCCTGGCGGCAGCGAGTTTGTCCACACCCTGGCACAGGCATGTAAAGCGGTATATCTGCCTATCTCTGGCGACGATGGACAACTTTACTGGGCGCTTTACGAAGGCCCCGAGAGCCTCCAACCCGGTGCGCTCGGCATCGCAGAACCAACCGGCGAGCGCTTCCCCAGCTCCATCTTGGCTGAGCTCGACTTCATCTTTGCGCCAGCGATGGCAGTGGACAAGAGCGGCTACCGCCTCGGAAAAGGCGCTGGCTACTACGACCGCGCGCTTACTCCCCTTGTTCCCGGCAAGCCCAAGGTCATTGCCATGGTCCACTCCAGCGAGGTCCGGGATGTGCCAAAAGAAGAACACGACCGCCCAGTTGATGTCATTCTGACTGAGCGTGGGCTCGTCGACATTGAGCCAGACGTTTAGCTAGACGGTTTAGCCATAAGAAACAGCAAAAGCGGAACCATAGTCCTGCAACCGCAGTCTAAAAGAGCATGACTGCGGATAAATTGCTGAAAATGCTGCGCACCCCAGGACATCGGCGAGCGTTGATGTTAAGACGCTTTGTTGCATTGGTACTGGTTGCTGCAGCAGGTTTCAGCATGCTTTCCGCTCGCAAAGAACACCCTCTGGCGGTGGTCTTTGCCCGCGATGTTCCTGCGGGCCATGCTCTTTCACTTGACGACGTCACCCTAGCACCCATCCCGGCCAGCGCACTGCCGGAGACGAAAGTCGATACCAACCTCGAGGAGCTTGAAGGCCGCGTGGTCGTATCGGCGGGTTCGGCTGGAGAAATTCTTACCGAGACGAGACTGCTTGGCCCGCAGCTCGTGGACGATTTAGTGAATAACTCCACAGGAAAAAACTCGGGCGAGGAATCCCACATGATTCCACTCAAGCCAGCAGAACCTGACATCCTTCCCCACCTCCACCATGGGGATACGGTCAATGTCATCGCTGGCGCTAGCGAAGAAGAGATAGAAGAAGGCCAAACAACTGATGGCTCAGTCATCGCAGCAGGTGGGCGCGTAATTACGACGACCAGCGGCGAAGAAGAAAGCCGCGCCACCACCGTGCTTTTAGCTCTTCCGGCTTCCCAAGCTGATGCCGTGGCAGCCGCCTCGCTGAGCCAACCGCTCACCGTTGTCATTGTGGGACAACGAGCCACCGGCATGAATTAGCGTAGAGCCGCTTCCAGAAGCCTTCCGATTGAGCCAGAAACGTTGTCACATCCCCTAAAACTCGCTAGGGTGAGTCTTCACGAGCCCCTGCTTTTAATTTTAATAACATTTGACTCATGACTAACTTGGAAAAGTCACTCGGGGGCGAGGGTCACAATGTGTTTTAGGAAAGGAAACCCTCCCAATGCTGAAGGGCTTTAAGGACTTCATCCTCCGCGGCAATGTCATCGAGTTGGCAGTCGCAGTCATCATTGGTAGCGCATTCACCGCTATCGTCACCGCCGTCACCAACAATCTCATCCAGCCTCTGATCAACTCCTTCGGCTCCGCAGAAGTCAAGGGCCTGGGCTTCCAGATCACCGACAATGAGTCCACCTTCATGGACTTCGGTGCTGTTATTACCGCTGCCCTCAACTTCCTCATCATCGCTGCGGTTGTTTACTTCCTCATCGTGATGCCGATCAACAAGCTCTCCGAAGCTGCTAAGCGCCGCCACGGCGTTGACCCAGAAGAGCCAGCTCCGACCACCGAGCAGCTCCTGACCGAGATCCGCGACCTAATGGAAGCACAGAACGCTTCCGGTGCAGGCCACAACATTGCGGGGACCTCCTACAACCAGGAGAGCACCGGCCGCCACCAGGCATAAGGTTTTACATCCTGCATAAAGACCGAACTCCGGTTGTCTTTTAGATAAAAGACAACCGGAGTTCGTCGTTATTAATGGGCAATAATTAGAGGTGGGAAACGCTCGCGCCTATTGGCCATAATGCGGCGGCATTTGCTCCCTGTAGAACGCTTCATCGTGCTGGCGTTCAGCCGGGGCATCCTCATCGAGCTGGACTACGCGATGAGCGTCCCCACCGCTTTCCCGACCTGAGTTATCAAAAGCAGATACAAAGTCCGGTTGGTCGGCAGTGCGGTCATAGTCCACGGCGGAGCGACGAACGGTCCGGCGGCGTTTACGAGGTTCAGACATGAATACTAGAAGGGAACTTACCTGCTACTACTAGACGCTGTACTTCTGCAGCTGGTCGATGAGATAATGAACTAACGGGGCCAGCGTGGCCATGCCGTCGCGCACTGCGGCGCGGGAGGAAGCCAAGTTAACGATGACGGTCGAGCCCGAAACACCGGAGATACCCCGCGAGGTGCAGGCATCGACTGCGCCACAGGCTTGGCCGGAAGAGCGCAGTGCTTGCGCGATGCCGGGAACCATCTGATCCAGGACCGCGCGTGTGGCTTCAGGCGCCTTGTCGCGCGGGCCAACACCAGTACCGCCGACGGTAAGGACCAAGTCAACGCCACCGACAACTGCGGTTTCAATGGCCTGACGAATCTTCGACTTCTTGGAACGAACAGTCACGGAGCCATCGACCTGGAATTCAGCCTCAGAAAGGAGCTCGCCGACCAAACGGGACGTATCATCCGAGTTCTCGTCTGGGTGGTCAGTGATGACAACCACCAGTGCGCGGCGCGGCGCGTTGAAGTTTTGTTCCTGCTCGCTGGCGATCAGGAAGGCGTCATCAGGCTCAGCGACGTCCAACAAAGACCCTGTGGATTCCTCAGAGACCTCGAAAATGCCGTTGTTGGTCTCGTTGTCAGCATGGTCTGCCAATGTAGCTCCTTTATAGGACCAAAAATTCTTCTTCAAAGATTCGGGCGATTTTTGTTAATGGATAATTTACTCGTCCGAAAGAGTTACCTCTACCTGGCGAGGATCTTTTCCTTCCCCATTGCTGACTTCGAGCGTGACCTTGGCTCCGAAGTCTTGCGAGCGAGCTGCGGCAATCAAGGAATCGGAGTTCTCGATGCGGCGGTCATTGACGCGGGTGACGAGGTCGCCTGCATTCAGCCCTGCTTCTTCTGCTGGGCTGCCTGGCTCAACCTCGACGATGCGTGCGCCGTCGCCACTGTCGCGCGCGTCTACCTTGACGCCCAAGGTTGGGTGCTTAACCTCGCCCTTGTTGATGAGCTGGTCAGCCATGCGCTTGGCAAAGTTGGACGGGATTGCAAAACCCAAGCCGATGGAGCCTGCCTCGCTCGAGCCGGAGCTCGACAAGGAAGCGATCATGGAGTTCATACCGATCAGGTTGCCGTTGATATCGACCAATGGGCCACCGGAGTTGCCGGGGTTGACCGCGGCATCGGTCTGGATGGCGTCGATAAGCGAGCTCTCGCCGCCCTCCTGGGAAGCCCGAACCGGGCGATTCTTCGCGGAGACAATACCCGAGGTAACCGTGGCATTTAGCCCCAGCGGGGAGCCCACAGCAACGACCTCTTGGCCAACGGCCACGGCGTCAGAATCACCGAATTGCAGGAACGGCAGGTCATTGACGTCCTTGATCTTGATGATCGCGACGTCGGTGTTTGCGTCGGAAGAAATAAATTCAGCTTCGTGCTTGCTGCCGTCGTTCATGCTGACGCGCAACTGGCCGCCACGCTCAGCGCCGGCAACCACGTGGTGATTAGTCAGCACATAGCCATCCGGCGAGATGATGGAACCAGAGCCCTCAGCAGCGCTGGTAAGGCCCAAAGCCTCAATGGAAACAACAGCGGGCAGCACCTTAGCCGCGGTCGCCTCAACCGAGCCCTCAGCTGGTTCCTCACCGGTGCTATTAGCCACCGGCTCATTCTGCAGAACCTGGTTTACGGTGCTCGTATCGTTCTTATCCTTCGCTCCTAGAGCTAGACCAGTAATGCTGCCCACAGCGACAGCGCCGGCGAGCATCATGGCCAAAGCCGTGCCCAGGCCCACCTTCTTCTTTTCTGGCGGGTTCGGTTGCGCCCCTACGTAAGTTATGGCCTGATTAGGCTGGCCCGGTTGGCCAAACTGCCCTGCCTGGCCGGGCTGGCCCGCGCCGAAGCTTTGGGTATGCGGATTTGCTTGGCCGCCGACGAATTGGGGATTGCCCGCGCCTTGGTTGAAATTTGCGCCCTGCATCCCAAAGGAACCAGCCTGGCCACTGGAGCTAGGCTGCGCCCCGGAGTTCTGGCGCGGTTCATTCCAACCGGCAGAATTGCTAAGATTGGGTTGATTCTCGGACGCTGGCCTCTCGCCGCGTGGATCCGCAGGCTCGTTCATGTTTGAGTTCCTCGTATTCATGTAGGCAATTGTGCCGCAGTGGGCTGGGGTGCATCTGTAACGATTCTGCTAGCCATATAAGAATAACTGTTAGAATTCTGTATGTCTTGACCTGCAGCGCAACTCCTTTTTATGCCGCAATAAGGTCGGCGCAGATTAACCCTGATTAAACCAGCGCTCGGCGAAAATGGTGCCGCGATCAACTGCCGCCTCATCTTCTTCGTTTGCGGAAGGATCGAAAAGGCCATCAACGAAGGTCTCGCCTTCCCCACGGTACCCCGGCAAGATAACCTCCATGCGCGTGCCGCCGTCGTTCGAATCCTTAATTTCAATAGAGCCCTCGTGGCGCTCAATCACGGATTTGACGATGGCCAGACCCAAACCAGAGCCCGGCATCGAGCGGGCTTCTGCGGAACGATAGAAACGTTCGAATACCTTCTCCCGCTCATCCGGCGGAATGCCCGGGCCAGAGTCGTCGACCCGGAGACGGACCTCGTGCTCGCTGATCTGCTGCATGAACACACGCACGGTGCCGGTCGCAGGCGACCATTTCGCCGCATTGTCCATCAGATTAAGCGTTGCACGGCCCAGGGCGAATGGATCGCCTTCTAGGACCCACGGAATAAAGCGCACACGGAACTCGACGTCGGGGCGGCGTCGCCTAGCGCGCGCTAGCGAAGACTCGAGCACCTCCATAAGGTCAACCGGCTCCGGAGCCTTCTCCGTGGCGTCCTCACGAGCCAAGTCGACCAAGTCACCGATGAGCGTAGAAAGCTCCGTCATCTGTGACATGACGTCATCTTCCAAGTCGCGGCGATCTTCTTCGCTGATACCAAACCCACCGCCGGACTTGTTCATCATCATCAGCAACTCAATGTTGGTACGCATCGAGGTCAACGGAGTCTTCAACTCGTGACCTGCGTCCGCCACAAACTGAGCCTGCTGCACACGCGATTGCTGCAGCGCTTCCAACATCTGATTAAAGGAAACCGTAAGCTGCGCCATCTCGTCATTGTTGACAACCTCGATAGGTCGCAGATCGTTGGTCTGCGTGACGTAATCGGCCGCACGCTTCAGGCGCGAAATCGGCTGCATACCAGTCTTGGAAACGAGCATGCCGGCAAAGATCGCCAGCAGAACGCCCAGCGCAACGATAACGACCAGCATTGCGCCAATGGCCGCGATGAGCTCATTCGTCTCGCTCAAGTCCCGGGCCAAGACCACAGTGGTGCCTAAGTCATGGCGTTTTGCGAGGATGCGCTCGCCACCGACGGTGCGCACCGAGATCTCGGTGTAATCATCATCCTTCTGAAACTTATCCCCCACCGGGATGGCATCACCAAAGGTAAAGCTCCAGGAAGGCGGGGAAATCGCGATACGAGTCGATGGATTATAGAGCTTAAACTTCGCGATTTCGGAATCGATAGATTCAACAAAACGCGGGTCCAGGCTTTCCTGAATCAACACGTCGGCTTTTTGCTCAAGCTGCTTGTCGACGGCCGCGGTCAAAGACTCAGACACGATCCAATAGGTTGCCAGGGTCATAAGCGCCACGGCGATGGCCACGACCAGACCCGTAACAAGCGAAAGACGCCACCGCAGTGGCGCCCGAGAAGCCCAACTCCCCCTTCCGCCGGCAATCTCGTTAACAGGGGTGGGTTGTACCTGTTCGGAAGCCTCGGCGTTGGGCGCTGGCTTCCTCAAAATCACGGTGTCGACTTCCGCAGAACATAACCGACGCCGCGCACGGTGTGGATGAGACGCGATTCGCCCTCACCTTCCGTCTTCTTCCGCAGGTAGCCGATGTAGACCTCTAGTGCGTTGCCGGAAGTTGGGAAATCGTAGCCCCATACCTCTTCCAGAATCACGTTGCGCGGCATGACCTTGAGCGGGTTTTCCATCAGCAGCTGCAGCAAAGCAAACTCAGTACGAGTCAAAGAGATCTGCCGGTCGCCGCGCTTTACCTCACGGGTTTCCGCATTGAGCTGCAAATCCTCAAAGGAAAGCTCGGTCTCCGCGCTGTGCGGTGCTCCAATGGAGTCTGCAGCGGCGCGGCGCAGCAAAGAACGCACGCGTGCCAAAAGCTCCTCCAGCGCAAATGGCTTCGGTAGATAGTCATCTGCTCCGGCATCGAGACCAGCCACGCGGTCGGAGACACTATCGCGGGCAGTTAGCACCAGGATCGGGCGCTCCCAGCCCTCGCTGCGAAGAGTACGGCAGACTTCGAGGCCGTCCATGTTGGGCATCATGACGTCGAGGATCAACAGCTCCGGATTTTCATTGCGGACAGCCTCCACCGCCTCAAGGCCGTCACTGGCAATCATGACTTCATAACCATTGAACCGGAGAGAACGACGCAGCGATTCGCGTACCGCTTGCTCGTCGTCGACGACAAGAATCTTCATAAACATAATTATGACCTATTCATGGTGGATTTTCGAGGCCACCATGCAATCCAATCCCCTTTCCATCCCCCCAAAGCCACAAGCTAACGATTCTCGCGGCGCCTTTTAGACAATGTATCTGTTTAGAATATCTGTCCAAAAGAAAGAGCCTGCGAAGAAGATGCCTTGTTTAAGGCGTTTCTTCGTAGGCTCTTTTAAAAAGTAGGGCGTTCTAGATTAGAACTGCTCCACGTCTACCAGGCCGAGCTTTGCAGCCTTGACCAGACGGCGCGGGATGCGCACGGTCTGACCGTCGATGGTGACTTCCTGAAGGGCGACGTTGTCTGCCTTCCACTGGGAGCGACGTGCGCGAGTGTTCGCGCGGGACTTCTTGAACTTAGGAGTTGCCATTTTCTTCTATCCTCCTTACGCGTTCTTCTTCTTGCGGCGAGCCATTGCACCGAAGCGCTGGTTGAAGCGCTCGACGCGGCCTGCGGTATCCATAACGCGCTGTGCACCGGTCCAGAACGGGTGGGACTCAGCGGTCACGTCAACGACGATCAGTGGGTACTCGTTGCCATCTTCCCACTCAACGGTGCGATCGGAAGTAGCAGTGGACTTGGTCAAGAACGAGTGGCCAGTGCCAGCGTCCTTGAAGACCACCGGGTGGTAATCCGGGTGGATATCCTTCTTCATAATTATTCCCTCAGGGTTGAAACTACGGGTCGGTTCTTCACTCTTCTACCTGGCTTAAGCCTTAAAGAACGGCGAACTTTTTACAAAGCAGCCCTCTATCGGTGTCGAAGATCGTGCCCGAGTTGGGACGTACAGATTAAAAATGGCGTTAACCTCATCGCTCCGGGATATTGCTTGCGCTCCCCGTGGGCGGAGATGTCAACAACTTAAAGCATGTTACACCTTTGCCACCAGTTCCCCAAACCCACATACACGCTATTACGCTCCGTATATAGAGGAACCGGCCCGCATGATTAACAGCAGCCACAGGCGTTAACAAGACCAAATGGCGCAGGTAGTTCGCACGAGCCCACTGCATCAGCTTGCAGCACTGGGACAAGGAAGGCGATTAGGTAATTTGGGCCGCGGGCTGTAAGATTTTCCCTTGCTGTTGTCAAAGTATACGTTTTACGCCCCGTCTACTGGTGTTTGACGGTCTTGCCATCCATGCTCAACCTCACTTTTCGAGCGCTGCGCCTCACCGCAGAAGGCATAACCGTCAGTAGCCATGATGTGGGCGGCTAGGAGAAAGAAGACCCATGTCGGCTATTTGCCAGGTAACGGGCCGCAAGCCGGAATTCGGCAAGCAGGTCTCGCACTCGCACCGCCGCACTTCGCGCCGTTGGAACCCCAACGTGCAGCGTCGTCGCTACTACCTGCCCTCCGAGGGCCGTACCATCACCCTGAATGTCTCTACCAAGGGCATGAAGATTATTGACCGCGACGGCATCGAGTCCGTCGTCGCCAAGATTCGCGCACGTGGGGAGAAGATCTAAAGATGGCACGTAATGACATCCGTCCAATCATCAAGCTGAAGTCCACTGCGGGCACCGGTTACACCTACGTGACCCGTAAGAACAAGCGCAACAACCCGGATCGCATCACCCTGAAGAAGTTCGATCCGGTCGTCCGCAAGCACGTCGAATTCCGCGAGGAGCGATAATCTATGGCTAAGAAGTCCAAGATCGCCAAGAACGAGCAGCGCAAGGAAATCGTCGCCCGCTACGCGGAGCGTCGCGCTGAGCTCAAGGCCATCATCAAGAACCCGAACACCTCGGACGAGGATCGTCTGGACGCACAGTTCGAGCTGAACCGTCAGCCACGTGATGCATCCCGTTCCCGCATCCGTAACCGCGACGCAGCCGACGGCCGTCCGCGCGGTTACCTCCGTAAGTTCGGTCTGTCCCGTGTCCGTATGCGCGGCATGGCTCACCGTGGTGAGCTGCCGGGCGTTCGCAAGTCCAGCTGGTAAAGGGGTAATTGCACAATGGCTATCAAGCGCAATAACCAAAAGAAGTTCCGCATGGAACAAACCCGTCGCCCGAAGAAGAACCCGCTGAAGGCTGAGGGTATCGAGACGGTTGACTACAAGGATGTAAAGACCCTGCGTCTGTTCATCTCCGACCGTGGCAAGATCCGTTCCCGTCGCGTGACCGGTCTTACCCCACAGCAGCAGCGCCAGGTCGCTACCGCTGTGAAGAACGCACGCGAAATGGCTCTCCTGCCGTTCACCGCCCGCTAAATCAGTAGCTGGGTTTCTCAACAGCGCACTTTTGCCGCTGGCAAGTGTGACACGGTAAAAGAACCTTCGAAAGTCGCTTTCTTTCAATCACTTCGATTGGATGCAAAGCGGCTTTTGTGCGTTTTGTTCTTGGCCACGAAATAACTATCTGCTACTTAACCCACAACTTCCCTATGCGGGATTCGAGCTGGTGATAGATTAGTGATATTCACTTCCTCTCTCCTCGAAAGGGCTTTTAAGGCGCATGCCATTGCATCAATCCTTAGCGGAACTCAGTGAGCTCGCAGCACATTGCCAGTCCCCCGCTACTGCCCGCGGCTTACTCGCGGAAGCGCAGGATCTCCTGCACAATTCCCTGGACCACCGCGCGAACGAGCTAGAACTTGCCACGTGGTTTTCTCGCATTATCACTGACATCGTGCGCTCGCCCGGCGTCGCCAGCCCCGTGCGCCTTTCCGGCCCCGTCGCCCGCGGTGACGCACTTCCTTCCATGACCATCACTTGGCTGGGCGAGGACCCGCAGCTGGAATCTATTTTTAGGGACGTGGGCCTTGTTGGCCGTTCTGCAGAAGAGAGCATGGCCAGCCGTGCCGACGCTGGCCTGCCGCTGGGTGTAGGCAGCGAAGACGCACTGCTGAAGGAAGCACTGGATTTGCGCCCGCCAGCACTCAAGGTGGTCGATGGCCTACCGGATCGCAATACGACTGTCGACGTCCAGAGTGACCTGCTCGCCCCCATCGCCGCCATCGCGCGCTGGGCCGCCCCGGCGCCGCGTCCCACCCCGGATCGCCTCGCTATCGGCGTTGAGCGTGAGCTTCTCGACGCCGCCGAAGCCGAGGCTTTATCCATTGCCTGGGGCACTGGCATAGCGTTGGAGTTGCGCCTGTGGCACGCCGGCGTGAACGGACGCGATGGTGTCCTTGCTACTCTCCCACCGCTCGACCGCACCGCTTATGGCTCCGCCTGCCGCACGGTATCCGCAAACTTTGAGTCCATTGATAAACGTCAGCAAGACTGCTCCACGCAGGACAATTAATTAGTTGCTGCGAATATAAACGAGTACACTTAACTGGCTTAATGAATTAAAATTCATTCACACGAAAGGAGGCGTCCTGCCCATGGCTGGAACTGTTGGTAGGCCGCGCAAGAACAGCCCGCGCCGCCGTGGAACTACCGCCCGTGAAGAGATTCTCGACGCTTCATCAGAGCTTTTCACCACGCAGGGTTTTGCCACCACTTCGACGCACCAGATTGCGGATGCCGTGGGCATTCGCCAGGCGTCTCTGTATTATCATTTCCCCTCCAAGACAGAAATCTTTCTAACCCTCCTTAATTCCACCATCGAGCCTTCCCTCGAGCTTGCTGAGGAGCTGGCGGCCTCCGCTGCCGCCGCCGAGCAACGTCTGTGGTCTCTCGTTGCGGCGGAGTCCCGCCTGTTGCTCACCAGCGGCTGGAACGTCGGCCGCCTGTACCAGTTGCCTGTGGCTAACTCTCCTGAGTTCTCCGAGTACCACGAACAGCGTACTGCTTTGCAGTCTCGTTTCCGCGAAATTGCCGCCTCAATCGTCGGCGAGGATGACCCTCGCATCGAGCTTCCGTTCCACATCGCACTTTCGGTCATTGAGATGCGCCCGAACGATGGCACCCCGCCTTTCGACGCTTCCCAGCGCGTTCCGGAAACTGCCGCCATGCTTGCCGACGCCGCGCTAGCCGTTCTCGGCGCAAAGGTTCCGGACAACGCGGAAGAGACCACTCTTGAGCTGCTCAAGAACCGCCACGACTCCATCTCCTCTGCCGCCGCTGCTGCCGCGGATCGTAAGAAGAAGTCCGGCAATTAATTAGTGTGTGCAGCGTGGTGCTGCCAAGCAAACACCTATCGCTGCCAGTAGTCGTTCCAGGTGACGCTTTCTACGGCCGTGTTGTCTTGGTAGACGCGCAGACCGTCGGCGTTGACCACGATGTACGAAGGATCGGCATCAACCTGGTAGGTGCCTTCGTGACCTTCGGCGGGCAGCTCCAAGGTGCCACCGAACATATCGGAACGGTAGGTAGCACCGCCGGCGTTGCCGCAGACGACAACCTTGCCATCATCGCTGGTGCCAGCGAGGATGAGGTCCTCGCCCGCGGTGCACGATGCATAGCTGCCGGACCAACCGCGGTCGCTCAAAATACCACCGCTGACGGTGGACTTATCGCGCCCGTGGTCGTAATGCTCTTCCGGGTTAGGCGCTGTTTCCGTCACGGTTACTACGGACTGGCTTGGGCTTTCTTTAGTGCTAGGCGCTACGGAAGTCGTCTCTGCCGGAGCGGAAGTTGATTCCACCGGCTTGAATTCCTGCTGCGCAGTCTGCTCGGTTTTGTCGTCGCCACGGCTGAGCAAGAAAAATGCTGCAGCAGCCGCCACGATTGCGACGAGAATTACGATTCCGACGACGATAGGCACCACGCCAGACTTATCTTTTTGCTGCGGATACGGATAAGTCATAATGTGCGCCTTCTTTTCTGTGTCGATACGAGAAATGCTCTATGTGCTAGGTGCGCTAGGTCTTCCTAGACCTTAACGATAGCGCTGAACGGCATAGTGAGCCAAGCAGTTTTTATGAGGCTTATACACCGCTTCGCCGTCTTCTTTAAGGCTTTCAATCAGGCGATCGATCTTCTGGTTGGTCTTCTTCTCGGTCCAGCCAAGTGCCTGCGCCAGCTCTCGAATCGCCGGGATATTAGCATCCGTGGCACCCGGCGCGCGGAGGTAGCTAGCCAGTTGGCGCAGCAGTAGCTCCTGCTCGTCATTCGGGACGTGGCGAGTGCGCGTGCGGTCCCCCTCCTCATCCAGCGGGCGCGGGGTGCGGCGAATCATGTCGTTGTTTTGAACGTCGATGTGAATCTCGTACACGCAATCAGGCGTGGTGAAAGTGATGGCGGTCGGCCCCGGTGGGATGGGTGCCAAGCCGCGCGGCCCTACCTCGATGCGCGAATGGGAGCGCACATTGCGCTGGCTGATATAAAGCGGAATATGGCGGCCCACGTTGGCGAGCATCCAGCCTTGGCCGGAGTACCACAGCTGGAATAGCTGACGGTGCAGGTCCAAGTCCTCTGCGCCTACTACAAAGTCACCAGCACGGCCTACTATGAGCTCGTCGCCCGGGCCCATCCGGTGTACCTGCCCGACCAAGTCATTGATCTGAAGCCATGGTCCAGAGTTTGCCGGCGAGCTGGCGTGAGACTGCATAGATTAGGCGCTTTCGAAGTCGAGGATAGATGGACAGGTTTATTCCGAAAGTCCATACTAATACCCAAAAGCGTGAAAGTTAGCCGGTTACTAGCGCAATTGTGGTGATCGCAATCGTGATGATGATAAGAATCGTCGCCGCAATCATCAACGCGTTGTTGTTATCCTTCTGCGGCCGCGCAGGCTGCGCCGGCCGAGCAGACCGTACCTGCTGCGGCGATTGCTGCATTGGCCTTGCTGAAGGCATGGACGCCCCCGGATTGATTCCTGGGTTGAAGGGCGCATTGATAGGCCCGCCATAAGAAGGCACCGAGCCCATCGCGGGGTTACCCCAATTCTGCGCACCTCCGGCGAGGTTTTGGGCGCTGCCCATACTAAAGCCCATGGCGGGAAGCTGACCGCTTGCCGGATAGTTCGTGGCTTGGTTCTCCGGGATTGCGGATCGCGTATTAAGTTCGGCTCCACCGTTTCCGCATGCCTCCAGTGCATCGATGAACTTGCTGGCTTCTGGAAAACGCTTATAAGGAGTGTTATCCAATGCTCGTTCCATCACTGCGTCAATCTGCTGAGTGGCCATTGCCGCCTGTGGATCAAGCCGTGCCACGATAGCCGGGGTGCCCATCGCCGGGACTATACGTTTGGTGCGCCAGGCAGACTCCGGCATCATCTCTTTGAGGTGATACATGGTCAGCATCTCAAACGCGATGAGTGCTAGCGCATAGTTATCACCTGAAAAGGATGCTTCCTGGCCGCTGTAATCACGCGAATTGCTCTCTGGTGAAGAGTAGTTTTCAGTTCCGATTACGTTGCCTACGGCGGTCAAACGCGACTGTCCCTCCGAGATAGCGATTCCGAAGTCGCTCAGAACGCTATAGCCGCTATCGGTGGGCCGGCGGCGTAGCAAGATATTGGCCGGTTTTACATCCCTGTGAATCCACCCATCCGGGCGCATCGAATGCATCTGGTCCAGTGCTTTGGCCACGGGGCGCAAGTACTTGACGACGTCGCTGATGCTAAAACCCGGCTCGTTACTATGGCGACGTTCACGGATGAGCTCTTCCAACGTGCCGCCTTCGAAAAGCTCCATCTCAAAGCCGAGATTGCCCTCGGTGTCGGCCAGCTTCTTATTTATGTGCGTGACATAGGAGCTATGGATGGCCGCCAGCGCCTTCATTTCATTATGGAAGCGCTTGAGCCCTTCTTCGTTGTGTAGCTCCGGCAACACCGTCTTGATTGCAACGTTGCGCCCTAGATCGACATCGGTGGCCGCGAAGACGGTTCCCATGCCGCCGCCACCGATGCGCCGGACGTTTGCATATCCTTGGCGCTCCAGCCACATAACTACACGGGAATCATTCACGCGTATATTTCACCACACCCGATGTAGATGCATGTTCTAAGAATCGCCCTATCTACCCCGCTTGTGGGGTAGCATAACCGCTCGTAGAAGGCAGCTACTATTTGTAACTACTCGGAAACTTTTAAGTTGCTGCCTGTATTTATTTCCTATCGCCGATTTCTTTGCCGAAGGATGCAATGACCAACCCTAACCAAGGCCCAAATCACTACCCTTCGCTGTCCACGAATATGTACTCGGGCGCGCAGTCGCAATCCCCATTTGGCGAGCAGAATCCCTATACCGACCCAAATGGCCGCTACCAGTCGACGCAGCCGATGGGATTTACAGCGCCCACCGCGCGGCCCTCGCGAAACTGGGTTCCGATCCTGTGCATCTTGGCAGTCATCCTGGCCATGCTGATTGGCGGCGGCGTGGTCTGGGCGGATAAGAAGAGCGACGAGGCTCAGCAGCCACCTGTCGCTCCGGCACCGCCATCGACGGAGGTTTCGGAAAACCCCGTCACGACCACGGAAGAAACCGAGTCTGATCCAACGCCTACCCAGGATTCTTCTTCCCCGGCGCAGAATAATTCGCCGCGCTATCAGCAAAGGCAGCAGCCGCGCCAGCAAACCCACACCACTACGCAGCGCAAGGATTATCCGGCAGGGCTTAGCGCCAATGGCTGGGACGGAATCTCCGGCGCGCAGTGCAACGGCGGCGAAGCCGTGTACGCGGCCAAGAAGTCCGCGCCACAGGCGCACATCGTCATCTGTGACGAAAGCTCCGGCTTGGTCTACCGCGGCAATTGGTCCAGCGGCCCGGCCGTTGGCACTGCCTCAGGTAGCGGCACTTCGTACACCGCTACCTTCAACGATGTCAGCCAGCTACTGATTAATGGCGGCGAGTTCACAATCATCCCAGATAGCACCTCTTATGACTCGAGCAAGTTAGACACCGGCCAGTTCAGCACCGTCTGGAGCGCCAACTAGCAAGCGGCCTTGGGCCACTGGACCTTCGCACCCGCGAGTTCGGTGGCCAAGGCGCTGAGCATTTGTTGCGCCGAGCCATAGGCACCGCTTGGCGACGTCGCGTAAATAGCCACCGCAACCTTCTTACCGTTGAGCTCTACCGTGCCCATCTGCCGTGCTTCATAGGCGCCGTTTGTATCTGGGCCCCAACCGCCCTTAAAAGATGAATTATCGAGGCTGCCTAAGCCATAGCTTTGGGCAGGATCAGAGGCAGCCATAGCAGTGAGCACTCCGCTGCCCTGTGCGATACAACCCAACTGCCCTATAAAGCGCGCTTGATCAGCGACTGTCCATTGGGTCTGCCCGAAGGCGGAAAAGCCCGGACGGGTAACCGTGGGCTGTACTTGCACGTCTAAGCCTGCTTCCGCTAGAACTGCGCTGGCGGCGCTAGCTGCAGACTGCCCGCCGCCTAGGGATTGCCAGAGATTTTCTGCGGCCGCATTATCTGAAAAAGTAATGGCCTGAGAAATCATCGAAGGATCTGCCGAACCAGCGCGTTCCGCGGCAATTGCCACCGCCACCTTCGATGTAGACCATGCGGCTCGCGGCTCAGAAATACCGGCACTATATACCTCATCCTGACCTGCAACGGCGATTCCGGCTTTCCCGCCGTACTTGCTCTGAACGTCTTCGACGATCTTCTGCAGTGCTTCCTGGACGTTCCCCCTCGCTGCAGCAGGAGCCGGGTCCTTGTCAGACTTTCCACCATCGCCTTTAGCATCCGCATCGGGCACCATCGTCTGCCCGCTCAAAGTGGGGCGCGGGTCCACATCCGTGCTGGTGGTCATGCTAACTTCCGCTCTTTCCTCCACATCACCGATAGTGCAGGCACTTGCGGCCAAAGCCACGCATAGTAGGCCCAGACCGCACAGGTTCTTTTTCTTCATCTAGTTGGGTCCTCTCTCGCTGCCGGAGCCGATTAAACGATGTAAACAATGGCGTTGTTGCCGCCAGTGCAGGTGACATATTCGCCGTTGTCACGGCAATCCATCGTGTAGTTGATGCCAGTAACCGGGCTATATGCGGTGATGACCGCGTTATATTCCTTGGTATCTAGGTAATGCTGTACGTATGCATCGCGGACGGCGCGGGCGAACTCAGGAGAGGTCATCGTGGAATCACGGTAGACGTTGTTCAGGTCTCCGCCCGCAGCACCAGACATAGCTGCGTCGTTTGCGGCCACCGCACCGGCCGGAAGCGAGGGATACGCTGGGCGTTCCGGAGCCTTGGTCGTTTCTTCGGTTGTTGGCGCCTCGGTGGTTGCTTCTGCAGAGGTTGTCAGCATCGGGCTGGCGTTCTTCTCATCGCTGCCGCCCTTGAGAAGGAAAAATGCCAAAGCAGCGCAGAGCGCGATGACGGCAAGCACAATAAGAGCAATGATTGCCCACTTCGTACCGCTCGAGCGCTTTTCTTGGTACACCGGCGCCGCCTGGCTGTAATCCGCAGGACCATACTGCTGACCGTATCCGTCTTGCGCATAGTACGGCGCGGAGTCACCAGCAAATGGTGAACCCATGTTGGACTGCTCGTATTGCCCATAGTCCTGCGGCGGGTACCCCTGCTGTGAGTAGCCTTGCGGGAATTGCTGTTGTGGTTGATCCGCCGCGTTCTGCCCGCCTGACTGTTTTGCCCAAGGGTTGGTATTGGGTGCTTCGTTTGCGCCTTGGTAGGGGCCAAAGCCGTTGTTTTCGCCAGACAAAACGTCTCCTATATGCAGGGATATGGTAATTACTTAGATTTCTGATTATGGCACACGCGTGCCCTTCGACCAGCTAATTTTTGTGCAGAACTCACCCGAAGTAGGCGGATCTGGGGAAATTTCCTTGGTAGTGGGCGAAGTAGCCAAAACTTCGGTTACATTGTCACTATTGCTATCACTGCTTATGTGATTCGCCACTGTCTTTGTTGAGGAAAGGCCGTTTTAGAAATCCCTATGACGAACTATCCAGGTTTTGGCTCGCAGCCTAATAACTCGCGCCCTAATTCATCGCCCCAGTTTGGCTCCCCGCAGTTTTCTGCGCCAAAATCATCGCCGCAATTTGGTTCCGGATCTTTTGCCCCCGGTACGAACCCCGCGCCCCCGGCATCGGCTACGCAACCTAATAACTTCGGCGCGCAAATGCCAGCGCACAACGGCAAAGGATTGATTAGCGGCGCAATCATCGGTCTGATTGCCGCCTTCCTCTTCCTCGCCATTGTCTTAGGGGCCGCGGCATATTTCCTGCTGCCAAAAGACATTCCAAACGCCCCAGCAGACACGGTGCCAACACCAACCTCGACGCCAGCCTCAACTGCGCCAACGACCATGAGCGACGTTCCATCCGAAAACGTCTAAAGGGGCCCAGCAACCATAAGTTGCCAGGCCCCTCAGCCAACTAGCGCTGCGCCTAATTAGCGGCGCAACGTACTAATTCGCGATAGCGAATTAGTGGAAGAAGTGGCGAGTGCCGGTGAAGTACATGGTCACGCCGGCCTGCTTGGCGGCCTCGATGACCTCTTCGTCACGAATGGAGCCGCCCGGCTGGACGACGGCCTTGACGCCAGCGTCGAGCAGAACCTCCAGGCCATCAGCGAATGGGAAGAAGGCATCCGAAGCAGCGAAAGCACCCGCGGTGCGGTTCGCGCCGTCGGCAAGCGTGTTAGCGCGCTCGACCGCCAGCTTCGCGGAGTCAACGCGGTTAACCTGGCCCATGCCCACGCCCACAGCGGCATTGTCCTTGGTCAGCAGGATGGCGTTGGACTTAACTGAGCGCACTGCGCGCCATGCGAACTCGAGCTCAGCTAGGTCAGCATCGGACAGCGACTCGCCCGACACCAGCTGCCAGTTCTCCGGCTTATCGCCCTCGGCCTGGTAAGTATCCGGCTCCTGGCGCAGGACGCCACCGGAGATGTGCTTGATTTCCTCTGCCGGAGCCTCGTGCTCGGCAACGAGGATGCGGAGGTTCTTCTTCTCCTTGAGGATATCCACCGCGCCATCCTCGTAAGACGGAGCGACGATGACCTCGGTGAAGATGTCCTTGACCTGCTTGGCCATCTCGACGCTGACCTCGCGGTTGACGGCGATGACGCCGCCGAATGCGGAGAGCGGGTCGCACGCATGCGCGGCGCGGTGTGCCGCAGCGATGGACTCATCAGACACGGCGATACCGCACGGGTTGGCGTGCTTGATGATGGCAACGCACGGACGCTCGTGATCCCATGCAGCACGCCACGCGGCGTCAGCGTCCTGGTAGTTGTTGTAGGACATCTCCTTGCCGTTCAGCTGCTGCGCGTTAGCCAGGCCCTTGCCGGAGCCATCGCGGGTAACGGTGGCCTTTTGGTGTGAGTTCTCGCCGTAGCGCAGCGTCGTGGTGGCGCCGCCCTCGGTGAGCTGGTCCACGAACCATGCGGAGACAGCCGCGTCGTAGTCAGCAGTGTGCAGGAATGCATCGCGTGCCAGGCCGCGACGCTCCTCCAAGGTGAAGCCGCCCTTCTTTGCAGCCTCTGCGACGTCGCCGTAACGCGCCGGATCAACGACGATGGCAACGGATGGGTGGTTCTTAGCCGCAGCGCGGACCATGGATGGACCTCCGATATCGATCTGCTCAACACAGCCATCGAAGTCAGCGCCGGAAGCAACGGTCTCACGGAATGGGTACAGGTTCACCACGACCAGCTGGAATGCCTCCACACCGAGCTCTTCTAGCTGAGAGAGGTGATCCGACTTGCGGGTATCCGCCAAGATGCCAGCGTGAACCTTCGGGTGCAGGGTCTTCACGCGGCCTTCGAGGCACTCCGGGAAGCCAGTGAGCTTTTCCACTGGGGTGACGTTGATGCCAAGGTCTGCAATCTTGGCGGCGGTGGAACCGGTGGACACAATCTCAACGCCGGCAGCGTCGAGGGAGCGGGCGAGATCCTCGAGCCCAGTCTTGTCATAGACGCTAATCAGCGCGCGCTTGATCTGCTTACGGTCATCGCTCATGGTGCGGAGAAAGCCTTCCTAAAAGTCTTAGAGCTGAATCGAAATGGTTGCGTTGGCATCCTGCGCTACCTGAACGGCGCGCAAGACTTTAACGATGAGTTGGCGCTCGACCACCTTGATGCGCTCGTGCAGCGAAGCCTCATCATCATCCTGCCGAACCAAGACTGGCTCCTGGGCAATGATGCGACCGGTATCTACACCGGCATCAACAAAGTGGACGGTTGAACCTGTGACCTTCACTCCGTACTCGAGCGCGTCACGTACACCGTGTGCGCCCTTGAAGGACGGAAGCAAAGCCGGGTGGGTATTGATGGTGCGGCCTTCGAAGCGGGCGAGGAAATCTGCGCCCAGAATCTTCATGAAACCAGCCGAAACAACAACGTCTGGTTGCGCAGCTTCTACTGCGGCAACCAGACGTTTATTCCATTCGGCGCGGTCTGCACCCATCTCTACTACTTCTGCTTCAATACCAGCAGCTTTCGCGCGCTCTACCCCCTGACAAGGAACGTCAGCGACGACCTTGACCACACGATAGTTCTCATCCTGCGCATCGATGATGGCTTGCAGGAGTGAGCCGGTTCCGGAGACCAGAACGACGATTTCAATCGGACGGGAGGTGCGGACGGTTTCGCCTTGTGGCTGATGCTGTGAAGTCACGGGACATAAGCCTAGTCCTTGTGAGGCTCCTGCGGGAATTCTTCGACAATTTCGCCGTCGATGACTTCCGCTTCTACCCCAGAATCGGCGGACTTTGCCGTTTCTTCCGCTGCTTCTTCGGCCGATTCGTTTGCCTTTTCTACAGCTGTTTCATCAGCCTCATCATCTTCTGGAGCGTCTGCAACCGACTCCTCTTCAGGGGCACCCATTGGTTCTTCCGGCACAGACTCCTCTTCGGCCGATTCCTCACCCGTGGCATTTTCACTTGCAGCATCCGGTTTAACCGATTCCGCCACGGCGTCGTTGGAAGAGTTTGGCGCAGTTTCTTCCACTTCAGCGTCTTCCACTTCGGCTTCTTCTGCTTCGGCGTCTGCAAATGCAGCGTCCGCCGCAGCTTCCTCAGCCTTGTCGGATTCCGCGGCGGCTGCTGCCGAGGCGTTGCGGGATGCATGCCAGGCGCCGATTGCGAAGGCACAGGCAAAGCCCAATGCGATTGCCGCAAACCATAACGCCACGAGACCCGTTGCGGTCCACACGTTTAGGCCCGTTGTGCCATAGATGCCAAGCACGCCGGAAACGAAGTAGCTCAAAAGCAGGGTAAAGAAAACAACAAAGGCACTCGCAGCGACCGCAAAGAAAAAGTTCACGTGGCGGCGTGCGCGCCAGACCACATAGATGGCCGAGGCGATCGGAACAACGAGAAGGCCCACCGCCCAAGGCGCAATGGAAGAAGGAACTACGCCCACGATTGGCAGCGGCGGCAAGGAAACCATGTGGATGCTAAACAGGCTGATGCTGCTTTCCGGGCCGAACTGGAATTCAGAACCAGACAGAATGCCGCCTGTGCCGATAACTGCGTTTGGGATATACAGAGCGCTAATCAGGTAGAGCAGGAATCCACCCAAGCCATCGATGCTCGGGTACGCATTCATCATCTCGCTCTGACGGGACCAGCCCACAATGGCGACGATGAGGCACACTACTGCCGAGGCAGCAAAAAGCACACCGAGGTAACGCAGCGCTACTTGCGCGGCGTCGACAAGCATGCGCGGCATACCGAAACGTTTGGCCAATGCCTTCCACAAGCGCGAACCCATGCCACCGGCCAGCGCCGACAGATGTAGCAGAAGCATGCGCGGCAAGACCACGAAGAAATTAGGCGGCGAGACGTCAAATACCTTGCCGGCGTCCCACAACATCAGCCACGCGATGATCGTGAGAAGCAACGGCACACCGACAACACAGCCTAAGAGGACCAAAAGATCTTTGATGCTGACCTTATGCTTGATCGCCTGACGGATCCGGCGCCCGACAATTAAGGATAAGATTCCTGCGGGCAGCAGCGGTAAAACGGAAAGCTCAATTCCGCCTGCCGAAATCGGCGCGAGGTTAAACACCATCCACGCTTCGGCAACGATCGTGGGCAGCCATGCCAAAGGCGAGCTTGTTAAAAGCAGCGCCGCCAATGCCACTGCAAGCACTACCAACACCACGACGGCGTTAGGGATTGCCACCGTCCACAGCATTCGGCGGATGCGCCCGGCCAAAGTGGTAGGCGCGGTAGCTCGACGGGCGCGCGCCTGGGAGCCAACCTTGTTGGCCACGCGTGCAGCTGGTTTGGATGAGCCGGCGCCACCGCGCCCGCGCACTTGCGCGCGCGAACGGGAAGCCGACCGCGTTTGAGGGCTGGTGTTTTTGTTCATCGCGTCCACTTTGCCATGGCCCATCGTCCATTTTGGGTTGGCGCGACGATAACAAGCTGAATTGGCGGCACTTCGCACTAACCTTAAGGTGCTAGCTCAGGCGCACAACAGCGCAATATATACTGTATGGAACGGAAAGCAACCATTAACGCTACCGTGATGACCGTGCACTCTGAGCAAACATACACCGTCTATACTGGCCAATTACGATTATCGCTAGCTCTACCTAAAGTGTGACACAAACCCTTTCAGGCCCCTGTCCAGCTAATTTCACCGAAAAGGTCGAAAAATTTCCATAACGGCTTGCTGTTATTATTTCGAGACGCTACTGTTACATCTCGTTGGTAACAGGAAGGTCACAATCCAGTAACCAACCGCCCAAAGACGTAACGCTTAATTTTTTGGTTTCTAGTGCAGGTGCGGTTGGCGGATTGTGAAGACAATGGAAGAAGAAATCATGCGAAGCAAGACTCAGCGGAACGCCGGCCGTCACCGCCAGATCGCCACCTCGCAGACTGCGAAAGGTCGTCTAGCACTGGTGACCGTCGCTGCAGGAGCTGTGTCCACCGCAGGTGTCGGTGGCGCAGCAGCTGCCAACCTTCAAGCAGACAATGCCGGCATGAAGGCGCAGACCGTCGACTACAACCTTGCTACCGAGTCTAACGCCCTGCAGGACGTTCAGAATGGCGCCCAGGCTGCCGCCGAGGAAGCTGCCTCCGCTACCCCACAGATCCTGAACGTTGCCGAGGCAAAGCCGGTAGCAGATCTTTCCGCTCAGCTGGATAAGGCAGTTCAGGCATCTGAGGCACGTGCTGCTGCCGATGAAGCATCCCGCGCACCATCCGTCGTCCGCCCAGCCGAGGGCACTTTCACCTCCGGATTCGGACCACGATGGGGTTCCTTCCACTCTGGCATCGACATCGCTAACGCTGTCGGTACCCCAATCCTCGCCGCTATGGACGGCACCGTCATCGATTCCGGCCCAGCTTCCGGTTTCGGCCAGTGGATCCGCATCAAGCACGATGACGGCTCCATGACCGTCTACGGCCACATGCAGACCCTGGACGTTGCAGTTGGCGAGCGCGTGCATGCCGGCCAGAAGATTGCCGGCATGGGTTCAATGGGCTTTTCCACCGGTTCCCACCTGCACTTCGAGATTCACCCAGCAGGCCAGGGCGCAGTTGACCCAATCTCTTGGTTCGCAGCCCGCGGAATCAACATCTCCTAAAGCTTTAGCTTTTTAAATTCCTTCTTCCCACCCTCCTTCTCACCTGGTTTAAGCGGTAACAGGACTTCGCTTCCTGTTGCCGCTTTCGTGGTTTTGGCCACCCACCCTTGCCGCCGCATTACTTACCCAGTAAGCTACGCTATAGGTTACCCGGTAATCAATGATTACTATCGGCTTGACCGGCAACTTTCCAAGATCTATATCCATCCCCCTGGCAGGAAATATGTCCATTAAACATTCTCTCTTGTCGCTCCTTAGCGCTGAGCCAGCTACCGCCAGCATGCTGCAAAGCCACTTCGCGGAAGCGCTGGATGGACTATGGCCACTCAACATCGGCCAAGTTGCACAAACGCTAAAACGACTCGAAAGAGACAACTTCATCGAGGAGCACGGCACAGCCGTAGGCCCCACGGGCAGGCATGCCACGACCTATCGCATCACTACACAAGGCCGTGCGGAGCTTGCGGACTGGTGGACGCGGGGCGTCGCCAAGCATGCGCTCGAAAGAGATGAACTCGTCCTCAAGGTAGCGCTCGCTGCCCAACGCAGCGACGTCGATGCCATTGAAATTCTGGATGCCCAGCGCTTTGCCACCCTGAAGCAGCTTCGGCTTCTAAACCAGCAGGCCGCCGAATTACCTGAAACCCGCAGCGCCACGCAGCTGGCCCTCGAACGCGAAATCTTTGACCTTGAAGCACTGCTGCGGTGGCTCGACCGGGCTGAGGCTCTAAATCCCCACACCTCCGCTTCTACTTCCAATCAACCAGAGGAATAGACCATGCATAACAGCGAAGAAACCACCCACCCTTTACCACTTGAGCTTCATAATGTCTCCCGCGAGTTCGGCTCTGGTGCGCGCCAAGTTACCGCACTTAAGGAGGCAAACCTGCAGCTTCATCCCGGCAAGCTCATCGCCATCATGGGCCCTTCTGGTTCCGGCAAGTCCACGTTGCTCAACGTCGCTGGGCTCCTGCTGCCACCGACCTCTGGACGCGTGCTTGTCAACGGCGAGGATGCTGCGGGGCTGTCCAAATCTGCTGCCGCTCAGTTGCGCCGCCGGAACCTAGGTTTCGTCTTCCAGGACTTCAGCTTGGTGCCCACCCTCAGCATCGGTGAGAACGTCACCCTACCCCTTGAATTAGATGGCGTTAGCCCTAAGAAGTGCCGCGAGGCCGCTGAAATTGCGCTTGCGGAAGTAGGCCTGGAAAATGTCGCTGACCGCTTCCCTGAGGAAATCTCAGGCGGTCAGGCGCAAAGGGCCGCAATCGCCCG
The DNA here is from genome assembly GCF_001807365.1 of Corynebacterium sp. HMSC06G04. Taxonomy (NCBI): domain Bacteria; kingdom Bacillati; phylum Actinomycetota; class Actinomycetes; order Mycobacteriales; family Corynebacteriaceae; genus Corynebacterium; species Corynebacterium sp. HMSC06G04. Next base: position 207,141 of record NZ_KV788589.1, read on the forward strand.
TGCACTCATTGGCCCGCGCCAGGTATTGCTCGCGGATGAGCCGACCGGCGCGCTCGATACCGCCACCAGCGAAGAAGTCATGAAGGTGCTGCGCTCTCGCATCGACGCTGGCGCCGCCGGGCTTCTCGTTACCCATGAGCCACGTTTCGCCGCATGGGCCGACTCCGTTGTAATGATGCGCGATGGCGTCCTCAGCGGAAAGGAGCATTAGTCAATGTCTGCTCTTTTAGCCGCCGCCCGCCCCACCTATCGCGACATGTTGGCCCATCGCTGGCGCAGCCTAGCCGGGGTGGCATTGGTTGCACTTCCCGTCGCCGTTTTGGTGTGCCTGGGCATACTGGGCGTCAATGGCGATAGGTTCCACAACGTATTTTCAAGCAATCCGCGCACGATTGGCGTGGCGGCTTCAGAAGATACAAAAGCGGTGCACCTGGAACCTGCAGCGGGTTTTGCTTCCCGCGCAGAAGAAATCTTGCCTGGTGACCTGCGCCCCTCCCCGATTTTTGGGCCCGTCACCGTGGGAGTTCAGCACGATTCAAAGCACTCCAATATCCAGATCACCCAATTCGACAGTGCTTTACCGCCCACTAAAGCTCAACCCCTCATCGATTCCGCGCACCCCGACGAGGGAACGCTCATCTTGTCCTATGCAGATGCGCGTTCATTAGGAGTACACAAAGGTGATGTTGTCAGCATAAGTTCCCCTACCCCTGGCGGCTTATCGGAGGCAAAGGTCGCGGGCATCATCCCCGGCGGTAGGAGCTATGCCACGGCACCAGTCCTTACGAACACGGAGTTCTTGGCCCAGCACCCGGAGCAAGCTACGTGGGCCATCGTGGGCGATACCGTGCTCAACCAAAATGACATCGCACGGGTGCAGTCGGCAGGCTTTAGCATTTACGACAAATCTTTATCTGAAGCAACGATAATCGATAGCGGCGTCCACCTAAATTTTGAAGCCTTCTTAAGCTTCATCGCCATCGCCAGTTCTTTTGCTTTTGCGGTTACGCTGCTCCTTGCACTTATCGCGCCAGTGTTTAGCTTCGCTTTGCGCCGGAATACACGCATGTACGCACTCATGGCAGCACAGGGCGCACAACCAAAGCACATCGCTACAGCCGTATTAGCCTATGGCTTCTTCACAGGCCTGCTCGGCGCCACGAGCGGCGCAGTGCTCGGACTCGCAGGCAGCTATGCCATCGGGGCACTGCGTTTTCCTGGAGTAAAGCTCGATGTTCCACTGCTTTATCCACTTGCACTCTGGGCTATCGCAATTGTTGCTTCCACGGCCGCCGCTCTGGTGCCCGCGTGGCTCGCCGCCCGCCAGGCGCTTGCACCCTCCCTCCACGGCGGCATGCCGGATCGCATCCTCAACTGGCGCAAGGAAATGGCATACGGCCCTGTCGCATTGCCCGTTATCCTCATCGCGCTGCTTACCCCATTCGGTAAGTCAATCTATTCACTGCTCATCCTGCTGGCTTTCCTCGCCACAGCCGCAAGCGTTCCCGCGCTGGTATATGCCACCGCACGCGTATGCAGTCACCACGGCCTCGCTTTGCGGATTGCCAGCCGCGATCTCATGCGACGTGGATTCCATACGGTCCCAACCGCTATCGCGCTCATCGCCGTAACCTTAGCTGCGGCCGCGGGTTCCGTAGGCGTTCGCAGTGACGAAGCATGGTGGGACAAGGTGGACACGGTAGTAAATCCCTCCACCTCAGCAATAGTCAGAAGCACGGATTATCAAAAGAACTTGGGCGCACCGGCCAACAAGGTGGAACAGCGAGCCATCGATAGTGCGCTTGCACTGCAGCCTGGCAAGCCCCTTGAGACTTTTGGATATACCGATTGGAATTCCACCTCTATTCCTGGTTCTTCCATTCCAAATATTGCTCTCGAGATGGAATATGACTACACCTGCGAGCAGACTTCCTACAACGACTCTGTCGAGCAGGCTACCTTCATCGACAAAGATGGCCGCAGGACCGATGAGTCTGGAGAAGCACGGCAGAATTGTCTGCATGACATGATGACGTGGTTCCCGTCTAGCGCCTTCACTCGCTATGGCCGCACGCTAGAAGCAACGCCCGAAACGCTCGACCTCTGGAACTTCGACAGCGATGCTGACCGCCAAGCGGCGGCAGATACACTCCGTAAGGGCGGAGTTGTCTTGACCCATAACAGCCACCTCGATGGGCGCGACCATGCCGAGTTCACCGCTGTTCGGACCCCACAGGGCCAAACCGAACCGCGCGAAGAGGTTAGCGCTACGCTGCCTGCGGTCGAGGCGCTTCCCGCGTTGGGCCGCGATCTCAGGTTGGTTAGCCCTGCGGCGGCAAAGAAGCTAAAGATCTCCTCCTCCCGAATCGGCACGGCGATTGTCTTCGATAAGACTTTGGAGCGCAGCCAACAGAAGGAAATTGAAGAAGCCGTAGAAAACGCTACCGGCGGCGAATACGAGATTTCCTTCACAAAGACCACGAGCAAGGCAAAGGAATACGCCCCTGCCATTGCCCTATGGGGCATCGGCTTCATCTTGTTAGTGCTCATCATCGCCAACTCCGCGGCAGCGCTACGCCGCAGCGGAAAGCTCTTTGAGTCTTTGGGTGCAGAACCTTCCCTCATGCCGAAGGTCGCCGCTTGGCGCACGTGGTTGGTTGGCACGATCGGCATGACGCTCGGTTTCATCGTCGGCGAGATTATTGGAATCATCATGATTCGTGTGCCGCGTCCAGGCAGGCCCGAAGCAAACGAGCTGTTCTATCAGGGAGATCTCTACAGCATGGACTGGTGGCAACTTGCGGGCGTGTTCATAGTGCCTTTGCTTGGTGCGGGCGGTTCCTGGTTGGTGCACCGGCGCTTAAGTGCAGTCGAGGCTGAACAAAACGATTAGCCCAAGAGCCACAACAGCAAATTGACCCGAACGCAAGACCTGTACCAAGTCTAGGTACAGGCCTTGTCGCAGCTCAGGAGGGGCTTTTACTGAATGAATCCTGGCAGCCCCATAACGTCACCCCCAATATCCACCCCCACAACCTAAACCCATACTTCACAGTCGTAACTATTTTCACATTAGTAACATGTGTAACATGCTGGCATGTTCGAATAATTTTCGAACATTTCCTGTCTTTACCTGCAATTTTCACAATTGCAACAGTACGAAAAGCTCGATAACTTTATCTCGTTGCCATAAACGGCCTCGATATTCCGGATTGAACTTTTTCGGCGTGTCGAAACGCGTCCGTTTGGCACCACAGGCTTAACCGAGCCACCCCGACCATGCTCCGTCATGAAAAGGACTTGAAGTTATGAAGCGCAATTCCCGCGCACGCAAGACTGTGGCGCTTACTGCCTTGACAGTTTGCGCCACCCTTGCCACCACCATGGGCGCTACCGCCTCTGCCGCGCAGCCGGCAGCTAGCGTAGACGTCTCTGATGGCTCGTCACAGCCAGAAGTATCTACAAATGCAGATAACGCAACGCTTATCGACGCCTTCGTTGGGCTGACCAAGTCCACGGCCGGCGTACTCGCGGGCGCTGCTACCCCAGAGGTATCGAATGAGGGCGGCGCGCTGAACATCGTTCTCGACCCTTCGAGTGTTCCGGGGCTTGCCCAGGCTTTCGCACCTTCCGGCAACCACTCCGGCCTAAAACCGACGAAGAGCCAGGACTCCGCGGGCAACACCGTGGTGTTCCCTACTTCCGGCACTCTTACTTCCGGCTTCGGCCCGCGCTGGGGCGCCTTCCACAACGGTATCGATATTGCCAACCCGATTGGCACGCCGATTTACTCCATCATGGACGGTGAAGTTATCTCCTCTGGTCCGGCTCAAGGCTTTGGCCACTGGATCCGCATCCAGCACGACGATGGAACCATCTCCGTCTATGGCCACATGCCAGGTGACCAGCTCCTCGTAAACGTCGGCGACCGAGTCTCTGCTGGACAGCAGATCTCCGTGATCGGCAACGAGGGTCAGTCCACCGGCCCGCACCTCCACTTCGAGGTGCACCCGGGCGGCGGCGCAGCCGTGGACCCGGTCGACTGGTTCGCTCAGCGTGGCATCAACATCTAAGCGAACCGCCTAAAAGCGCTTAAAGCTTTTCCATCGGCACGCCGCCGATGAGCATCAAGCGCACTTTGCCGGCGCTTCCGAAGTCCACCGTCACCGTGGCGCGTGGACCGGAACCGGAGGCATCGATGACCGTTCCTAGGCCGTACTTGGCGTGGTTGACGCGGTCTCCCACAACTAAATTCAGCTGGTTGTTCTTAGGCATCGAGCTGGTAGGAGCAGGCTTACGCGTGCGTTGCGAAGGGGAAGACGTAGCGCGCGGTGAGGTTCTGCCCCAGCCGGACCAATCGGAGCCATAGGAGCGGCCATATTGGTAGGAATCATCTCCGCCCCATGCACTAGACAGCGAGCTGTCTGGTTCTTCACGGCGCCAGTCGATGAGGTCTTCAGGGACCTCGGCGAGGAAGCGACTGGCCGGATTCGTCATCGGGTTACCCCAGGACGAACGAAGAATCGCGCGGGTGAGATAGAGCTGCTCGCGGGCGCGTGTGATGCCCACATAAGCCAAGCGGCGTTCCTCACTGAGCTCTTTCGGGTCCCCTAAAGAGCGCATGTGCGGGAATTGGCCATCTTCCCAACCGGTGAGGAAGACGACTGGGAACTCCAAGCCCTTGGCAGTGTGCAAGGTCATCAGCGTGACCACGCCAGTTTTGTTGTCAGGGATTTGGTCTGCGTCAGCTACCAAAGACACCTTCTCTAGGAAAGCCTGGAGCGAGCCGGGTAGGGCCTCCCCCTCGGCGAGCTCTGGGCTTAAATCTTCTACAGCGTCGGCTCCGGTAAACGCCATCTGATTAGCCGCCTCGGAGCTAAATTCTCGGGCTACGGAAACCAACTCGTTGAGGTTATCCAGCCGCGCGCCATCCTGTGGATCATTCGAGTTCTCCAACTCCGCACGGTATCCAGTGGCATCGAGCACTGCACTGAGCAGATCACCAAGATCCGGCTGATGAATAACCTCGTTAGTCATGCCCGGAATCTGAGCGCGGATGCCTTCCATCATCTCGTTGAACTTCGACACTGCATTAACGGCTCGTGTGCCCAGGCCGGCAATGTTGCCCGCGGCGGCATCGTACAGGGCCTTTCCAAAGCTCACTCCCAGGTTCTCTGCATGCAGCGCGATCTGGGATTGCGCCTTATCACCGATGGCGCGCTTGGGAACGTTGATAATGCGGCGCAGGCTCACTGTGTCATCCGGATTATCAATGATGCGCAGATAAGCCACCATGTCACGGATTTCGCGGCGTTCATAGAAGCGAGTGCCGCCCACAACCTTGTACGGGATTCCGGAGCGAACAAAGATATCTTCCAACGCACGCGAGGCATTGTTCGTGCGGTACATGATCGCCATATCGGAATAGGCGCGGCCCTTATCTGCCAGAGAGTCGATCTCAGAAGCAATAAAACGGGCCTCATCATGCTCGTTATCGGCGACATAGCCGACGATCTTCGCGCCTTCGCCGTGCGCAGTCCACAGGTTCTTCTCACGGCGGCCCTCGTTCTTCGCGATGAGAGCGTTCGCCGCGTTCAGAATGGTCTGAGTGGAGCGATAGTTCTGCTCCAACAAAATGGTGTGCGCCTGCGGATAGTCACGCTCGAATTCCTGAATGTTGCGGATCGTAGCGCCACGGAAGGCATAAATGGACTGATCTGAGTCACCCACCACGCACAATTCTGGTGCATCGGGGCCTAGCTCTCCCCTACCCACCAATGCAGAAACCAGCGCATACTGCGCATGGTTGGTGTCTTGATACTCATCGATAAGAACGTGCTTGAAGCGGCGACTATAGAAATCCACCACCTGTGGGTGCTGATGGAAGATACGCACTACCTCACCGATGAGGTCATCGAAGTCCACGGAATTGGCTGCACGTAAGCGGCGCTGATATTCATCGAAGACGCGTGCAACCGTAATCTCGAAAGGATTCTTGGTCTTTTCTGCTTCTGCCAAAGCGTCAGCCGGCGAGACCAGCTCATTTTTGTGATTCGAAATCTGATTGGCCAGCACACGGGCGGTGTACTTCTTTAGATCCAACTGCATGTCTTTGGCGATCATGGTCAAAAGGCGGCGTGCATCGTCACCGTCATAAATAGTGAAGTTGGTGTTCAGTCCCTGCACCAGCTGCGCATTTTGACGCAAGATCCGCACGCAGATGGAGTGGAAGGTAGAAACCCACATCCGCTCGGCCACTGGCCCCACCAGCTGGCCCACGCGCTCTTTCATCTCCGTGGCGGCCTTGTTGGTAAAGGTAATAGCCAAAATCTCCCACGGAGCCACCCCACGATTGCGCATAAGATAAGCAATGCGGCGGGTAAGCACAGCAGTCTTACCAGAGCCCGCACCCGCCACAATCAGCAGCGGCGAACCAGCGTGCGTAACCGCCTCAAGCTGCTGCGGGTTAAGGCCCTCAGTAAGCGGATCGGGGTCCACAGCACCAGGCGCGCCAGCTGGGTTCGATGCAGCACCAGCAGCAGGCCCCCTCGAAGTAGGAGCCCCAAAGCCACCCGACTGTGACTGCGGCGCGGCAGGCCGGGCTGGGCCACCGAAACCGCCAAAGCCGCCAAAAAGATCCGGCTGGCTGTTGGCAGAATTTTTTCCATCTGGGTGTGGGGCTGGGGTAAATTCAGACGCATTACTCATAGTGCCTACCAACCTACTAGCACCACCGGACATCCCCTCATAACACGCCTTATGCAGGGGAATTCGAATTTATCTGCTGCAGTTTCCTTTTTGGTTTTTAAGTGGCAGAATCTTGGGCTATGTCCTCTGCGAACAACCCGACTGAAAACTCCGCACACGCCAATAACCTCGATACCAACGTTGTGGACAACGGCATGGAGATCCGCATGCCCTCCGGCACCGATGATCCCTTGAGCGATGCGGAGATTCAGAACTATCGCAAGGAAATCAACCGCTTGGATCGCGTTATCCTCGACGCTGCAAAGCGCCGCACGGAAATCTCCCAAACCATTGGGCGCACGCGCATGAACGCCGGCGGCACCAAGCTGGTGCACACCCGCGAGATTGCCATTCTCAACCAATTTCGCGACGAGCTCGGTGAGGAAGGCCCAGCCATCGCCTCTGCGCTGCTGCGCATGGGCCGCGGAAAACTCGGCTAAATCTTTCAATAAATTTCATCTTTCTGGAAAAAATACAGTATCCTCTTCGCCATGAATGCAGTTCTTGTCGCGGTCATCGTCATGCTCGTCCTCGCACTTTTGCGCGTGCATGTCGTCGTCGCGCTATTCCTCGGCGCGCTGACGGGCGGCCTGCTTTCCGGCATGGGGCTCGATGGCACCATGGTCGCTTTCCAGGATGGCCTCGGTGGCGGTGCCAAAATTGCCCTGAGCTATGCATTACTGGGCGCCTTTGCCATGGCGGTCGCCGCGGCAGGCGTGCCGCAGCTGCTCGCCAACGCCCTGATCCGCAAGATCGGGGGAGACGGGGCGTCGCCAAGCGCAGCACAAGCCACCAAGTGGATCTTGGTCGCCGGCCTCATCGCCATGGCTGTGATGAGCCAGAACGTCATCCCCGTGCACATCGCGTTCATCCCGCTTATCGTGCCGCCACTACTCAAGGTCATGAATGCCCTGCGCATCGACCGACGTCTGATTACCTGCTGCCTGACCTTCGGCCTGGTCACCACCTACATGTTCCTACCGGTGGGCTTCGGCTCCATCTTCTTGAACGACATCTTGCTGTTCAATATCTCCGAAGCGGGACTTAACACTGACGGCATCTCGATCATGAAGGTGATGGGCATTCCTGCCCTTGGTATGCTCTCTGGCCTGCTGATTGCCATCTTCTTCAGCTACCGCAAGCCACGTGATTACACCGATGCCCCGCTCAGCAATGAAGAGCCAACCGAAGAAGCCCCGTCGCGTTACAAGATTTGGGTCTGCGTTGTGGCTATCATTGCCACCTTTGGCGTGCAGATTGCGATGCAGGCGATGGATTTCGAATCCGATGGCCTCATGGTTGGTGCCCTGACAGGACTTGGCATCATGTTGGTCACCGGCGCCATCGATTGGCGCAAGGCAGACGATGTCTTCTCCGATGGCATGCGCATGATGGCGCTCATCGGTTTCATCATGATTACTGCCCAGGGCTTTGCCTCTGTCATGACGGCGACAGGTCAGGTCGAGGAACTGGTGAATGCAACCAGCGATATCTTCGGCAGCAACAAGATGATGGCCGCCGCGGTCATGCTCATCGTGGGACTTATCGTGACGATGGGCATCGGTTCTTCCTTCTCCACACTCCCCATCATCTCCGTCATCTATGTTCCGCTGTGCATGTCACTGGGCTTTAGCCCCGCCGCGACGGTGGCCATCGTCGGCACTGCAGGCGCGCTTGGCGACGCCGGCTCCCCCGCCTCCGATTCCACCCTCGGCCCCACAGCGGGTCTGGGCGCCGACGGCCAGCACGATCACATCCGCGATTCGGTCATCCCGACCTTCCTGCACTTTAATATCCCGCTTCTCATCGCCGGCTGGATTGGAGCAATGGTCCTGTAGCTAACGGCAAAATGCTCCCGCGTGGACTACGGTGGTATCCGTAATTTTTAGTGTCTGACTAAAGCCAGAAAGGCCCTTGTAATGGACATCACCACCCAGCCCCAGTGGAACGCACTTGTGCAGCTCTTTGCGGAGAAGAAAGACCTCAATCTACGTGAGCTCTTCGCCGCTGACCCGCAACGTGCGGCTCGCTTAACTTTCGACGCTGCGGGGCTGCATGTCGATCTTTCCAAGAACCTGGTTGATGACGATGTCCTAGCGGCTTTGGTAGAACTTGCCCGCGCTGCAGATGTAGAAGGTCGCCGCGATGCCATGTTCGCCGGCGAACACATCAACAACACTGAGGACCGCGCAGTCCTGCACACCGCCCTGCGCCAGCCGGCAGATGCGCAGCTTAGTGTGGATGGACAAGACGCAGTGGCTGATGTTCACGAAGTTTTGGGCCGCATGCGCGACTTTTCAGATTCCCTGCGCGATGGCAGCTGGCTGGGGCATACGGGTAAGAAGATTCGCACCGTGGTCAACATCGGTATCGGCGGCTCCGACTTGGGCCCGGCCATGGCCTCGAAGGCGCTGCGCAGCTACGAAGACGCCGGCATCAAGGCACTTTTTGTCTCCAACGTTGACCCGGCTGACATGGCTGCGGCGCTGGACCAGGTAGAAGCTGAGGAGACTCTGTTCATCATTGCTTCTAAGACCTTTACCACCCAAGAGACCCTGACCAATGCGCACGCGGCGCGCGCGTGGCTCATCAATAAGTTGGGTGATGAGGCGGCAGTGGCCAAGCACTTCGTTGCTGTATCGACCAACGCCGAGAAGGTCTCCGAGTTCGGCATCGACACTGCGAACATGTTCGGCTTCTGGAACTGGGTGGGCGGCCGCTACTCCATGGATTCCGCCATCGGCCTGTCCCTGATGTGCACCATCGGCGCGGATAACTTCATGGACATGCTTGCCGGTTTCCATGCGATGGACGAGCACTTCCGCACCGCGGAGCTGGCGCAGAACCTGCCGGTCCTGATGGGCATGCTCGGCGTGTGGTACTCCGACTTCCACGGCGCACAGACCCATGCGGTCCTGCCTTATTCTGAGGACCTAGGCCGCTTCCCTGCTTATCTGCAGCAGCTGACCATGGAGTCCAACGGCAAGTCCGTTCGCCGCGACGGCACCGCAGTTTCCACGGGCACTGGGGAAATCTACTGGGGCGAGCCGGGCACCAACGGCCAACACGCTTTCTTCCAGCTCATCCACCAGGGCACTCGCCTTATCCCGGCGGACTTCATCGGTTTTGCTCGCCCGCAGCAGGACTTCCCTACTGCCGACGGCACCGGCTCCATGCACGATCTGCTGATGGGTAACTTCTTTGCTCAGACCAAGGTTCTGGCATTCGGCAAGACTGCCGAGGAAATCACGGCGGAAGGCGTTGCCCCTGAGCTGGTTCCTCACAAGGTCATGCCGGGCAACCGTCCGACCACTACCATCATGGCGGAGCAGCTGACCCCGGCTGTGTTGGGCGCGCTCATCGCACTCTACGAGCACATCGTGTTCACTCAGGGCGTTATCTGGGATATCAACTCCTTTGACCAATGGGGCGTGGAGCTGGGCAAGCAGCAGGCGAACGACCTCGCGCCAGCAGTCTCCGGCAAGGAGGAAGCAAACTCTGGCGACCAATCCACCGATGAGCTCATCGGCTGGTACCGCTCCACCCGTTAAGCTCCTAGCGCTTAACGGGTGGCTCGAAGCCTATTAAGCCCTGGCCCGGAAATAGGGCTGGCAATGCGGGCACCACCAGATGATGCGCTCCAGCTCGCCTTCTTCCCCGCCGGCGTCAACGCCGCCGAGCGTCGACTTGGCAATTGGCGTGCCACACCGCCTGCACTTGGCGTTATTTCTGCCGAAGACGTAGGTGGTCTCCCCGGCGCGCCGCACGCCCGTGGTCACGCGCACTGGGGAGTTGCGGTTGGCCCACATGATGCGCCGCGATATCTCCAGAATCCGCGGCACATCCACTTGGGCCACGCGAAGGGCCGGGTGCACGCCCGCGATGAAGCAGGCCTCCGCCCTGTATTCGTTGCCGATTCCGGCCACGTTTTTCTGATCCAGCAGCGCCGCCCCAATGGTACGGGTGGGCTGGCTTAAGATTCGCCGCGCGGCTTCGTCCGCGCCCTCAGACTCCCACTGCTCGCTCAAGATATCTGGGCCCAAATGCGAAATCCGCTCGTTGTACAAGGAGGCAGGATAGGCCTCGACCATGCCCAGCCAGTGGCCCACCAGCTCAATATCGCGCGGGCTACTAGCGAGCTGCAGCACCACCCGCGCGCTATGGCCCGGCTTGCGCCACCTATCGCCCTTGTAGTGAATGGCCCACTGGCCTTCCATCTTCAAGTGAGTATGTAGCACCAAGCTTTCAGCATCGGGCCGCGCGAACTGCATGAAAAGATGCTTTCCATAAGGCCACACACGAGAAACTGTGCTGCCCTCCAAATGCACGGTGGCATACCGGGGCACCCTAAGCGACGCCCCGGTGACCTCGCGGCCGGTCATAAACTGCAGCTTATTGGACAACTGCAGGACGGAATCACCTTCTGGCATGCAACCAGTCTAACTAGATGGCAAAACCAGCTCGTTAAAGATGAAGTACCCGGTAGCCGCTGAGGCACATGGCACATGGATTTACCATCTCGGATTTGCCATCCTGGTTTTAGCGTTTGAGTTCGGTTTCTAGCGGCGGCTGCCCCGCGGACGAAATCCACCCGGCGCGCCACGGCCTGGTTCGGGAGGATCGTCAAAGCTTAAATCCGGTAGCTCCGCCAGAGCTTCCGAAACGCTTCGGCCGCGGCGTGGCTCCATGGGCTTTTGCCAGGGGTCGCTGCGGTTGTCTTCGATGCGGCGGGACGTGCGCGGCGGCGCAGCCTTGGCCGAGATCCGCACGCCACGGGGACTGATACCTGCGCCAAGGCCTCGCAAACGAGTGGCGATTGCCGATTCGAATGCGGGCGCTCCGTTGATTTTCTCAATCACCAGCGGGCTCAAGCGCCCTGCGGCGATGAGCTCCGTGAGACCTTCAAGCACTTTGCCAAGCACTTCATCAGCATCGATGCCCTCAGGCAGGGCGTCCAAGAAAGTTGTCAGCGTCTTTCCACCGCGGGTTAGATGCGCCACGCAGAGGCCGTCCATCAGCACCACTAGGGCACCGGCGCTACGGGTGGGGCCGTGGCCGCTGTCCGCGCCATCGCGCTGCGGCCAAGCAAGGGCTGCACCATATGGGTTGGCGGGATCCGTCGCGGCGAGCACGTAGGTATTAATTTCCGCAGTGCTCGCAGTGCCAGATGGCCAGCCCGTCACGTCGGGAGAATCGTTCATGCCACGCAAGCGATCGATGACCGCGGGAGTAGAAAACTGCGCCGCGCCAAGCCCTTCAATCACATAGCCGCGCATCGCCTTGCCAGATTCCTCAAAGCCAGAGAGCACTTTATAGGCCAGCGCGAAGCCGCCGAGCACGTCCTCGGCCACCACGGAACCCCGAGTGAGCACGCCATAGCGGTCAAGCCAAGCCTCACCGTGTGCTACGGAGCGGCTCGTCGCGTCGACGCCTTGGCCTGACACGGAAGCAGCCCAACGGCCGGCCACGTCGGGGGCGGTTGCGGCCCCGCCGAGGCCCTGCGTTTGGGCAAAGGACGTGCGTCCCATGCGCAGCCGGGAACGGGTGGGGCGTCGCTTAGCGCGGTGCGCAGTTGCTCCCGAGCGCGAACCGGCCGCGGCAATGTGTGTGCGGATTGGCGCAAAGGAATCGGGACTAACCAGGCCCATTTCTACCAGCTGCCACAGCGCTTCCCGCAGCTCCTCGGCAGTGCCAGGCACCTGCGCCGCGATATCGTTAAACAGGTAACTGCCGCCACCGCGCAGGACCTCCAGCGCCGCTAATTGCAGCATGCTCAACCCTTGCTCGTCAGGGTCAACCTGCGGCGCCAACTGCGCCGCGTAGTCCACCGGCAGCAACATGATCCACGGGTCATTCGTGCCAGCCTTGCCAGCGCCCACGATGAGCACCTCGCCGTTAGAGGTCAGCTCATCGAGCATGATCGGTGAGTAATCGCCCACGCGCGTCGGCAGAATCAGCGACTCCCACGCAGAGGCTGGCAGACGCACGCCGGCGAGCTGTTCAATCACGCTGTAGACGCCATCCGCCCCGCGTAGCGCAGGACGCTTGCCCACGGGCGCTACCTGCTGCCAATCGGGCAAGAAGCGTCCGAAAGCGGCGGCGCTAACAGGCTCCGTTGCAGCGCGTGCCGCTGCCAGCGAGCGCGAGCGAATGGTGCGCAAGACCTCCGCAGCGCAGTACTCGGTCTCCTCGATTCCTTGGCGGTAGCGGCCTTCCACCACGCTATCGAGACTCGCCAGCGCGGTGTGTGCTGCCGAGGCCGAAAGGCCAAAGGCCGCCTGCAAGTCCCCCAGCACGAAAGGACCGCGGGTGCGTGCCCAACGCGAGACCAGCTGTTGCAAGGCATCGGTGATGGTGGACTGTTGCGCGGCAACACCAGGCGGGACGGGCACGCCGAGTCCGTCGCGAAGCAGCGGCGCATCAAGAGGTTGCGCGAAGTGCTCGCGTCCGGCAATGCGCACCCGCATCACGCGGGCGCCCAGAGAATCGATTGCGCTCAGCGGCACCGAGGCATGCTCCGCCATCTCTTCCACCGGAATCGGCCCCAGCACCCGCAGCAGGTCCGCGACTTCCTCCGTCGTACGCGCCCGACGCTCCGCGGAGGTGCGCTGCAGCTGGGCGTGCACCTGCTCGATGACCTCCGGATCTAAAAGCTCCCGCAGCTCCACCGTGCCCAAAAGCTTGGCCAGAAGCGCCGGATCAAGCGCCAGCGCCGCCGCCCGCTTTTCCGCCAGCGGAGAATCGCCCTCGTACATGAAAGCGCCGGTGTAATTAAACAGCAGCGTCGAAGCAAAAGGCGAAGGCTGCTCAGTGGTCACCTCCACGACGCGGATGCGACGCAAAGCCAGCTCGCGCATGGTTTCCGTCAACGCCGGCAGATCATAGACATCCTGCAGGACCTCGCGGACCGTCTCCAGGATGATGGGAAAGGAAGGGTACTTCCGCGCGACGTCGAGAAGCTGTTCCGCCCGCTGACGCTGCTGCCACAGCGGCGCGCGCTTGCCGGGATTGCGGCGCGGCAGCAACAGCGCACGCGCGGCACACTCACGAAAACGTGAGGCAAAGAGCGCGGAACCGCCCACCTGCTCGGCCACGATGTCCGAAATTTCATCGGCGTCGAAAAGAAAAAGCGCAGCATCCGGCCCCTTTTCCCCCTCGGGCAAGCGCAGGACGATACCGTCGTCACCAGCCACTGCCTGCGCGTCCATGCCGGTCAGCTCCGCCACCCGCTGCCCCACCGCAAGCGCCCAGGCGGCATTCATGCCCCGGCCGAACGGCGTGTGCAACACCACGCGCCAATCCCCGAGTTCGTCCTTAAAGCGCTCGAGAACCAAGGTCTTCTCATCCGGAATAACACCCGTGGCCTCATGCTGTTCCTGCAGATAGGCCACGATGTTATCCACCGCATGCCCATCTGCGTCCTGGATGATCTCTGGAGAAAGGTGCACCTGCCGGCGATAAGCACCCAAGGCCTTGCCTAGCTCATAGGGACGTCCTGCCTGGTCACCATTCCAGAAAGGCAACCGGCCAGTGTGCCCCGGCGCAGGGGTGACAATCACCTGATCGCGCGTGATTTCCTCAATGCGCCAGCTAGTAGCACCCAAGGTAAAGATATCGCCCACGCGGGATTCATAGACCATCTCCTCCTCGAGCTCACCCACGCGCCGGGGCGCGGCATTTTCTGCCCCCGCAGGCAGAAAGACGCCAAACATTCCGCGGTCCGGAATCGTGCCGCCGTTGGTAACAGCCACGCGCTGCGCACCGGGGCGCGGGCTCAGCCGGCCAGTGATGCGGTCGAAGACCACGCGGGGTTTGAGCTCCGCGAAGTCCGTGGAGGGATAGACGCCGGAGACCAGGTCGATGACGGAATCGAATACCTCCCTGGCCAAATCGCGATAGGGCCACGCGCGGCGCACCATGGCGTACCAGGCATCCACGTCTAGGCCACCCGCGTTATCTGGGGAGGTAACCGGAGCAACCTCGGCGGCGGCGACGGCTGCCACGGTCTGCTGTGCCAACACATCTAACGGGTTCTGCGGGGAGTGCATCTCCTCGATGAGGCCCTCGCGCATACGCGCCACGGTAAGAGTGGATTGCACAAGGTCAGCACGGTGCTTCGGATAGAAAGAACCCTGCGATACCGCGCCCACGGAGTGCCCGGCGCGGCCCACACGCTGCAGACCAGAGGCTACCGAAGGCGGTGATTCCACCTGCACCACTAGATCTACTGCGCCCATGTCGATGCCCAGCTCTAGCGAGCTGGTGGCCACCACTGCTCGCAGTGTGCCTTCCTTGAGCATCGTTTCAGTCAATGTGCGCTCATCCTTCGACACCGAGCCGTGGTGTGCGCGAGCGATGACGGCAGGTGCCTTGCCGGCGACGTCGACTTGCTTCATCAGCTGCGCTGGGTCCCGGCGCGTAGCAGGCGACAAGCTTTCCGGATCATGCTCCATGGCATAAAGCTCATTGAGCCGGGAGGTCAGGCGCTCCGCGGTACGCCGCGAGTTCACGAACACGAGCGTGGAGCGATGCTCCATGATTTCGCCGTAGAGGTCTTCTTCAATAAACGGCCAAATGGATTTCGCGGTGGGCAATGCCGAATCAGCCACCGCCGCGGGGCCAGTAATGCCCAGTGGATCATCCACTGTCATCTCACCGATAGTGGAGCCTTGCTCTGGGGTGGGCAGATCCGACATGTCTTCCACAGGCACGTGGACATCAAGCTGCCAGCGTTTTTCAACCGGCGGTGCCACGATTTCCACGGGCCTGTCGCCGCCCAAAAAATTCGACACTGCAGAAAGCGGGCGCACCGTTGCCGATAGCCCGATGCGCTGGAACTCCCCCGCCACGGCCGCCAGCCGCTCGAGCGTGAGCGCCAGGTGTACGCCACGCTTGGTGCCAGCCAGGGCGTGGATTTCATCAATGATGACGGTATCGACGGTAGATAGGATGCCCGCGGCCTTCGAGGTCAGCATCAAATAAGCCGACTCCGGAGTGGTGATGAGGATATCCGGCGGGCGGCGTACCTGCCGGGAGCGTTCTGCAGAAGGTGTATCCCCGGAGCGTACGCCGACGGTGATGTCGGGGGCGTCAAGTCCTAATCGTTCTGCCGCACGAGCGATGCCGTTCAGCGGAGCACGCAGGTTATTTTCCACGTCCACACCAAGCGCCTTCAGCGGGGAGATATACAAAACCTTGACGCCTGAGTTGCCGCCCTTTACCGGCTGTCCTACGGGCAGTGCAGTTTGGCCTTCCTTTTCCACGAGGGAATTTAAGGCCCATAAAAACGCCGCCAGGGTTTTACCGGAGCCGGTGGGGGCGACCACGAGCGCATGGTTGCCGGATGAGATCTGCTCCCATGCCTCGCGCTGTACGGGCGTAGGCGCTGCGAAAACGTCCTCGAACCATTGCCGGACTTGGGGCCGGAAGCGGGTTAGGACGTTTTTGTTCATGCCTTACTTTATCGCGCGCGGTAATCTAGCATGCATGACCGTCGAGATTTCTGATTCCCGCCTGACCAATTCACTAGCCAACGGCTGCGGTGAGATCCTCAAAGGTGTGCGCAACGGTGGCCTGCTGCGCGGCCTCGCGCTTGGCGACGCCGGCGATGAAGCCGCACAAGAATGGATCACCCGGGTAATTTCGCAACACCGCCCCGAAGACGGCCTGCTTTCCGAGGAAGCAGCAGACGATCTCAGCCGTTTGAAGAAGGAACGCGTGTGGATCGTCGATCCCCTCGATGGCACCAAGGAGTTTGCCACCGGCCGCCAAGACTGGGCTGTCCACATCGCACTCGTGGTAAACGGCATGCCACAGCATGCGGCCGTGGCCATGCCAGATTTGGGCGTGACCTTCCGCTCCTCCGATGCCCGGGCCGTTACCGGCCCGCTTTCTAAGAAGTTTGTAGTCTCCCGCAACCGTCCGCCCCAGGTGGCTTCCCATATTGGGGAGAAGATGGGATTTGAAACCGTCGGCATCGGTTCTGCCGGCGCCAAGGCAATGCACGTTCTGCTCGGTGACTTTGACGGCTACATCCACTCTGGCGGCCAGTACGAATGGGACCAGGCTGCGCCGGTGGGCGTTGCCATGGCAGCGGGCCTGCACTGTTCCCGCTTGGATGGCTCCCCAATTCGTTTCAACAACGAGGACACCTTCATCCCAGACCTGCTCATCTGCCGGCCGGAACTCGCCGATGAAATCCTGGAGCACGCTGCTGCCTATGCCGAAGAAAACGGCGGCTTTTAGGCGTTCCATAACCTTTTAGGCGTTTCAGCAAAAAGGCTTCTAAACTTGAAAACCATGATCCAGACCCCATATGAGGACCTCCTCCGCAAAGTTTTGGAAGAAGGCGCGGACAAAGGTGACCGCACCGGCACCGGCACGCGCTCAATTTTCGGTGCACAGTTGCGCTATAACTTGGCGGAGTCTTTCCCGCTGCTGACCACCAAGAAGGTCTACTTCCACGGCGTCATCGGCGAGCTGCTGTGGTTCCTCAAGGGCGATTCCAACGTGAAGTGGCTGCAGGACAACAACGTCCGCATCTGGAATGAGTGGGCTGACGCCGATGGCGAGCTGGGCCCTGTCTACGGCGTCCAGTGGCGCTCGTGGCCTACCCCGGATGGCACGCATGTAGACCAGATCCAGCAGGCTCTGGATACACTGCAGAATAATCCGGATTCTCGTCGCAACCTGGTCTCGGCCTGGAACGTGGCAGAACTAGACAAGATGGCGCTTATGCCCTGCCACCTGCTATTTCAACTTTATGTGGCAGACGGCAAGCTCTCCCTGCAGGTCTATCAGCGTTCGGCGGACATGTTCCTGGGCGTGCCTTTCAACCTGGCTTCCTATGCTGCGCTGGCCCACATGTTTGCGCAACAGGCCGGCCTGGAGGTCGGCGAGCTCATCTGGACCGGCGGCGATTGCCATATCTACAACGACCACATTGAGCAGGTCAAGGAGCAGCTCTCCCGCGAGCCACGCCCCTATCCGCAGCTCAAGCTCCACAAGGCTGACTCGTTGTTCGACTACACCTTCGACGATTTCGAGGTCGTAGGCTACGACCCACACCCCACCATCAAAGCGCAGGTTTCCGTCTAATGCTGGGTGCTATTTGGGCGCAGTCCCTGGACGGCATCATCGGCGATGGCTCCGTCATGCCGTGGCACGTACCAGAGGACCTCAAGCACTTTAAGGAGGTCACGCTGGGCTCGCCCGTAGTGATGGGCCGACGCACGTGGGAATCGCTAAACCCGAAGTTTCGCCCGCTGCCAGGCCGCGATAACTATGTTCTCTCCCGCAAGGAGCCGGGCCAATGGTCCGCTGGGGCGAGCACAACCAGCAACCTCAACGACGTAACTTCCACGCTTTCCGACGCCTGGATCATCGGCGGCGGCCAGCTATACGCCTCAACCTTGGATGAGGTCGACGTCATCGAAATTACGTTGATGGGCGTTAACATCGGGGATGTCTACGGTGATGACGCAGTCTATGCCCCCGCAGTTCCGGAGACTTTCGGCCTAGCGGCTAGCACTGATTGGCTCACTTCTGAAAAGGGCCACCTGACCATTCCGGGGCAGCCCCCGAGTGAGCTGCCGATTAAATACCGCTTTTTAACTTATGAACGAAAGGACGCCGCTTAAATGACCGTCGCAACTCCCGAAACCACCGAGCACGTCACGATCTTCTACGCCGACTGGTGCCCGTTTTGCGCGAAGCTGCTCAAGGCACTGAACCGCACGGAGACGCCATACGCGCTTGTCGACGTCGAGGCCGAAGGCACTGAGGACATAAACGAGTGGATCAAGTCCGTCAATGACGGCAACCGCATCGTGCCAACCGTGCTCTACTCCGACGGCACCTCCGTTACCAACCCGGCTGCCTCCGCCGTGCGCAAGAAGCTCGCTGAGCTCGACGGCTCCGCCGAATAGTGCGAATAGCTCAAGTAGCTGCCGCCTCCAGCACACAAACGCCGAAGTTAAACATCCGATTTAACGCAGCCACATACCGTGCTGGTAACCTAATTGCGTTGCTTTAAAGCAACCCCCGCCCCAGTAGCTCAGGGGATAGAGCACGGCTCTCCTAAAGCCGGTGTCGGTGGTTCGAATCCACTCTGGGGCACAAAATCTTTCACAAAACTTCCCCGTTGACCAGCGCAGACAGGGGGTTTCAGCAGTACGCCCGCTTTCGGGCCACCCCGGCTCCTACTGTTCCTCATTCTCGCGCGCTATAGGAATCGTGAGCGCCACATAAACGGTGAGGCTAACCAGCAAAACGAGGTGTAAAGGCTCGGCGAACATCGCCCGCGAACCGTTCTTTATCCATTCGTTGACCAACACGACAATAATGCCTAGGGTCTGGATGACAAACGCAATTCTGATATTGCGCAGATTCTTTGCGAGTAAACGTTCGTCAGAGATCTTGTTTAGGATTGGCAATTCTGTTCCTCCCAAAATAGTTGGTCGAGCGAGCTATCCAACCTGTGACAGATCGCAAGGCAAAACTTGAGGGTCGGGTTATACCGGCCGTTTTCAAGCAGATTGATTGTTTGGCGCGTAACCCCGCCATGGAAAACGCTGGATGAATGTGGCCATCGGAAAGCGCCTAGCACACTGCACAAAGCTAGTATTCCAGCGGGTCTGCCAGCATCTGCACCGATATCTCTAGGCGCTCTCAATAACGGCCACCGGTGTACGCCTCACCGTGGTCTCCAGCCACGGCCGAATATGACGATAACGCGCCGAGCCATCCGCCATAATCGCTCGCGTTGGTGGGATCAAAGAAGCGGATACCGTTTAATGCAGTCTTGAAAGGGCGACTTAACCACCTCACCCTCCAAGCACCCGATCAAGGGTGCTAAAAATTTACTGCACGTTTACATCGATCCCAAGTTGTCTTAACTTCAGTGCAGTTAGATTGATGTTCCTGATCACTATTCTCTCTGGAGGAACTCCCACGATGAAGTCGAAGCACACTTCTCTCTCTGCCATAGCCCTTGCTTCAACCGTCCTTCTTACTTCGTGCGGTGAGCCTGCGTCCAACCAAGAAGATTCACAGGCGACCAGCGACTCAACCTCAATAACCGTCTATACCTCCGAACCAGAGGAAAAGGTCGATGAGATCAATGCGGCCTTCAACGAGGAATACCCCGATATCGAGGTCAATGTATACCGCGCTGGCACCGGTGATTTGAACGCCCGCATCTCTTCAGAGAAGCAATCTGGCGACATTGAAGCGGATGTTTTCTGGGCAGCCGATGGACCTACCTTTGAAAATTACGCTGAGGATGGTGACCTCATCGAGCTTGCCGATGTCGATTCCGATGACATCATCGACGAGGCCAAGGACGACAAGAATTTTTATGTCGGCACGCGCATAATCCCTACGATAATTGCTTATAACACCGACGAGATCGCAGAAGACGATGCCCCGACCTCCTGGGCGGATCTCACCGATCCGAAGTACAAAGACAAACTCGTCTTACCTAACCCAGCGGTCTCCGGTGCAGCGGCATTCAACGCCTCAGCGTGGAAGAATAATTCAGACCTCGGAGAAGCGTGGATCGAAGATCTGGGCAAGAATGCCCCGATGATCGCAGACTCCAATGGCCCTACCTCCCAAGAAATCGCCTCCGGTTCCAAGCCCGTGGGCGTGGTCGTCGATTACTTAGTCCGCGACCTGGCGGATAAGGGGTCCCCAATTGCCCTCGCCTACCCCACCGAAGGATCACCATATATTTCTGAGCCTGCGGGCGTATTCAAAGACTCCCAGGAACAGGAAGCAGCCCAGAAATACATCAACTTCCTGCTTTCAAAGAAGGCACAAGAAATCGCCGTCGAGCAGTCGTACCTCCCGGTGCGTGAGGACGTGGGAACCCCAGCAGGCACCCCTGAACTCACAGACATTGAGCTCATGGACCAGGACTTGGGGAAAATCACCAAGGATAAAGACGCCGCCGTCGAGGTATTCCAAAAGGCAGTGTCTTCCTAGTTCTTGGTGGCCCACTTGTTGAAAAATCCCTCCGTATCCGCGCTACGCGTTGGCGTGTGGCTGATTGCCATTGGCCTGTTCATCGCGCCTTTGACCCTTGTTGTCTCCCTTGCACTGGGCGGAAACCAAATTCCCATCTTGCTAGAGCAAGGGCTCGGCATCGCCACATGGAATTCGCTATTTACCACGGCGCTTTCAGCTCTCGCTGCCGTCATCATCGGCACCGTTATTGCCATCGCGCTAGACCGCACAGATATCTACGGCTCTTCGGTACTGCGCCTATTCTTGCTTTCGCCTCTCTTGGTTCCGCCATTTATCGGAGCGATCGCCTGGATTCAACTCTTCGGCCCGAATCAGGGCTTGAATAAGCTTTTTGAGTTCGAAATATGGAATATCTACGGCGCAGACGGGGTCATTGCGCTGATGACTATCCATTCTTTTCCCACGGCATATGTCATCATTTCTTCAAGCTTGCGCTCCATCTCCCCCGATTTTGAGCTAGCCGCCCGAGTATCTGGGGCTTCCGTGGTGACAGTTCTGCGCACGGTCACCCTTCCACTCCTGCGCCCCGCACTATTGTCCGCGTTCACTCTCACAGCAATTGCTAATCTGGCTGATTTCGGCATTCCCGCTATTATCGGATCGCCGGCTCGGTTCGAAACGCTCGCGACGATGATTTACCGGTTCATTGATTCCGGCACCGTATCCAACCCCTTACAAGTGGTATCGACCATCGGCGTTGTCCTCTTATTTTTGGGAATCGGCACAGTAATCATGGACTATCTCACCTCCCTGAAAAACTCGTCTTCTACACATGACTCCGGAAGTCCGGCGCGTTTCGCACTGCATTCGGCGCGCTGGCCGGTCACGATCATCATGTGGGTGTGCGGGCTCGCCATTTCCATTGGCCCAATTCTCGGTTTGGCCTACCGCGCATTGCTGCCAGCTCCTGGGGTTCCATTTACCTTAGAAACCATCTCGCTGGCGAACTTTAGCAGCGCTTTATCCAACCCGCGCGTCATCGACGGACTCAGTAATTCCGCATTTCTGTCAATAACCGCCGCGATAATCTGCGGGGTTCTTGGTTGGGTCATCGGAATTCTAGTGACCCGGACTCAGGCTCGAGGAAATACGCTTTTAACCCTTTCTGCACTGCTACCGAGCGCGCTGCCTGGGCTTATCATCGGTGTCGCCTGGCTGATTGCCGGGCGCTATACTGGGCTGTATAACACCATTTGGATAATCCTTATCGCCTACGTCTGTGCTTTTACCGCACTCGTTGTCCAGGCCGTGCGTGCCCCGCTAATAAGCACCCCGGTCACCGTGGAAGAAGCAGCGCGCATTTCCGGCGCCACGCCGCTTAAGGCGCTATTTACTACCACCGGCGCGATGACCATTCCAGCGGCGATATCCGGTGCGGTGCTCGTAGCGGTGACCGCGATTCGAGAACTTACTATTTCCGTACTCCTCGTCGCACCCGGAACGACAACACTGGGTGTCCAAGTCTTCAACCTGCAACAGGCAGGAAATTATAACCAGGCATCGGCACTCGCCCTGCTCTTTGCGCTACTTGGCATCATTGCCGTCGCACTGACTATCCGTGCTCCCAAGGTAAGGACTTAATAATGGCGAAAATTGCAGCTTCCCACCTCACGGTCACTTTTCCGGACGGAACCACCGGCTTGCGCGATATCAACCTCTCCATCGAACCTGGGGAACTCATTGCACTCGTTGGCCCGTCAGGCTCCGGTAAAACCACGCTCTTACGCACCATCGCTGGTTTTATTTCTCCATCGTCAGGTGAGCTTTACATAGATGGCCGGAAGATGACTGCTATTCCTCCCGAGAAACGCAGCATCGGCATGGTCTTCCAACAGCACGCGATCTGGCCGCACATGTCTGTTAAAGACAATGTTGGCTACCCGTTGCGCCAGGCGAAAGTAGCAAAGCCCGAGCGCGAAGAGCGCATTTCTGAGACTTTAGCTCTCGTGGGCCTGCCAGGATTCGAGAACCGTACTCCGGACAGCCTTTCTGGTGGGCAGCGCCAGCGCGTTGCGCTGGCCCGGGCGATCGTTGCTAATCCCACGGTTTTATTACTGGATGAAGCTCTTTCAGCCCTCGATGAACCATTGCGCGATAATTTGCGCCGCGAGCTGGTAACCCTGACGCAAAAGCAGCGCTTAACCACGGTGCACGTCACCCACGATCGCGCCGAGGCGCTGGCAATCGCAGATAGAGTCGTGGTTCTAGATGGCGGCGAAATCCAGCAGATTGCTACCCCACAACAGCTGCTGGAAAGTCCCGGAAGCCCGCTGGTCGCGGGATTTATTGCGGATGCCACAATAGTCCAGGCCGCTATCTCAGGAGGCCGCGTCGAGTGCCCAACCCTTGGCATTTCTTGGCCATTGAGTGAAGTCTCCGTGCGGGGCGAAGGCACTAAGGCCGCCATCCTACCGCACCACGCAACAATCGTGGAGGAAAACCATCCAGGTGCCACGGTTCCAGCAGTAGTTGACTCTGCCATTTACGAAGCCGGCCACTACTCCGTTACCGCCACCCATGGATCGGGAACCACATTCCGCACCACCGCGGACGATAAGCCAGCGATGGGACAAACGGTGCGCATCCGCTTCGCGCCGCCCTTGGTTTTTTAGATCACCACCCCGCAAGAACCATGACCAGCTCAGCGATGGCACGGTGCCGCCGTTTTGCAGCGGTTACACCCGCCGTCTTAAGCATAAAATTTTAGGCTAATACCGATCACAGCCGACACGGAACGCTGGTTATCACACCCATCTTCATCACCATGCTCTCAGAAGGCAGTGTCGTATATAGTCTGAACCCGCTTGAACTCTAAGCCATAAGTGAGAGCACTAAGCAATCCTGCATTGACCTTAACGGCGTGGAAATTTCGGTATACCGCGCCATCAATCCGGATGTGCTGAGAGCGGCTTGTTGGTAGGGGTGTTGC
>NZ_KV788590.1:0-93035 GCF_001807365.1 Corynebacterium sp. HMSC06G04
CGGATTGCCCCTACCAACTACGCCGAAACGGCAATAAACGACGGAAACGATATCGCCAGTCTGAATCATCTGAATCGCTTGATTGATCACCGGAAGCAGCGCGACGAACCACTCATGTGGATTGTAGGTGCGCCCATCGATCCCAACCTGAGACACCTTCAACCGCACGACCACAAATACCTTGTGCAAGAGGTTTTCCAATGCCGAAGAGCGCAAGTTGTAAACACGATAATCAGCCCCAATCTCTACTGGGGCCATAAGCTAGGTCGGTTCTCTCAATGCAATCGCAACCCGCTGTTTCACCGGATCGCTGATCAATAAGGCCTTCGATGACACGAATGTTCCGTACCAACCCCTCGTAGAGGATTCATGGCGACTAAACAGTCAGGATTCACAAAGTCGCATGGATACAGCGCTACGCCTCTATCGCAAGCGAGACGCTACGACCGCTGACAAACGAGCGGCCTGCACAAACCTGGCGTACATTCTTGGGGATAAGAGACAATTGTTGAAGACCCATCTGCTCACTAACGGCGAAGCCGCCCCCTTCCAACGTGCAAGGTCCCATATAAGTTTGATATTCGACACAGCAATGACCCAAACAAGGTGATCATGATGGAGCATTTCGCGATTGGGTTTTGGTGGTATCGCGCCACGGTACAGCTCATCGAACGGCTGCTGGAACGATAAAGCAACACACTACAAGACAAAAGTTCATGAAAATTTGGGTAAAAGTATTGCCATCTCTTGAATTCTTCAGTAATTTCCTCAACAAAACCAGATTGACAAGAGAATTAAGGAAATGAAGTTGAAGAATACATTCCAAAAAGTCTTTCCCGTTCTTGTTGTAGCCGCAACAATATTCGCTACCCCCACCGGAAGTTTTGCTCTGGAGACCACCCCAACAGTATCCGCCGCATCCCCAGCTGATAGCACGCAAGACAAAAACTTAGTTGGCAATCAAGCTTTAGCAATCCCTGCAAGCGAGGTATCAGAGTCAACAGATTTTGATACTGCGATGGCCACACTGTCTCACTACCTCGTATATCGGGCGGACGGACAACGCCATTTCGACACCGAAAAAGCCAAAGAAGAAAATGCGTCGCATTATTTACTCGTCGCAGGAGAAAACCTCAACCGCGTAGCCGACAATAACGAGGTCATGATATACAGCCTTGAAACGCGCGACATGCCTGGGTATGGAAACTGGTGCGGCCCAGGGCACAGTGGTCCGGGTGCCCCAATCAATACTCTCGACTCTCTCTGCCAAAAGCATGATAAATGCTATGGCTCGCGAGGATACTTCGCTTGCTCATGCGACAGGGAGCTGGTTCAAGGAATTCGTAAAAACCGGGGCAAATTCAATGGAGTCGGAGAAAACGCGATGGCCCTTGCTATTGCTACATATTTCAATTCCGCCCTGTGCAATCCATTAGCATAGTGGATCCCCAACGGTCCGGGAAGGAGAAAGAAATGAACAGGCACAAAAGCAACAAGAGCCTAAAGTTAAGTAAACTTCTCTCAGCTTTACTCTCAACAACTGCGATTGCGTTCCCGTATCTTTTTCCTTCCATTTTTCCGGAAGGGACCATGCCGTATTTCATCATTACCGTACCCATAGGTGTAGCAGCTGGAGTCCTTGCATACAAAAGCCAATCGTGGTTGCTGGTTGCATTCTCTATTCTTGCCGGATTATCCCCTCTACTGTTCGCTTGGATAATTTGGGTTGTTATCAAGATCATATATTTTGTCACGGGCGGTCGCTTACCCAGCGCTGAATGGCTCTAAAGAATTCAGAGCCGCAGCACACCCTCGGCAAACAAAATATGCATGAAATTTCCAGATCCCGCGCCCCCTACTGCGGTGCGGGCTTTCCGCAGCTTTAACCGTAAAGGTGTCAAAGTGAACTGCTCCCCATAAACCGGACTGAAAAATCAGAAACCAGATTGTGGGGAGTTTTTCTATGCATCCAGCAGCAAGTTGAGCCAAGCTCAGCGTGAACAAACAGTGGAACTATTTGAGCAGGGCTATGGCGCTAGAGCGGTCTCTAATCCTCTCGTCTCATACGCTTCGCTAGGTCTATCCTCCCCGGACGCGGCTGCCCTACTTTCGCCCTCATCACCAAGCTCTGGCGAACAGCACATGTCATGTCAGCGCACCTAAGTTTTCCAACGATCATTTCACTGATAGTCGACCTGCGTTTTAGTGGAAGACCATGCCGCCGTCGACGATGATGGTCTGGCCGGTGATGTAGTCAGAGTCGGAACCAGCGAGGAAGCCGATGATCTTGGCAACATCCTCAGACTCGGAAAGGCGTCCCAAGGAAGTGTCCTTGGTGAACTGCTCCCAGCCCCACCTCGGCGGGCTTGCCAGCGTTTTCTGCGAGTTCCTCAGCAAGACCCTTCATGAGCGGAGTCTTTACGATACCCGGCGCGTAGGCGTTGACGGTGATGCCGTCGTCCGCAAGGTCACGGGCGGTGACCTGGGTCAGGCCGCGCACGGCGAACTTGGGGGAGCTGTAGAGTGGAATGCCCTTGTTGCCCTTGATGCCGGCCTGGGAGGTGGCGTTGATGATCTTGCCGCCGTGACCGAGCTCCTTGAACTTCTTGGCCGCAGCCTGCGTGCCCCACAGGACACCCTTGTAGTTGACGTTGAAGATCTTGTCGACTTCTTCTTCGGTGATGTCCTCGAGCGGGATCTGCGGAGCGATGCCGGCGTTGTTGACGATGACGTCGAAGCCGCCCGCCTCGGCCAGGACGGCATCTACCCCGCGGTTTAGTCCTCGGCGTCGCCGCCGTCCTCAGCACCGTGTCTGAGGATGGCGTCGCCTCGCGCCTCAAGGTTTTTCTGGGTCTTAGCCTGGGCGCGCGCGGCGACGTCAGAACGCGGCGCTGCCTGGATGTAGTGCTGCGACTCGAGGCCTATCTGCAGCTCCTTCGCCCGCAGAACCTCGGCGTCGAGCTTGAGCCCCAAGATCAGCACGGTATTCATAATCCAGACTGCAACGAACAAAGCCAGCACGGTGCTCAGCGCGCCATAGGCGCTCACGCCTGCAAAATGGCTCAGGTAGAGACCGAAGAGCCACCACACCACGACGTTGACAAGCAGCGTCACCACAGAGCCCAAGGTGATCCAACGGAAGCGCGGTGGGCGCACGTTCGGGGCATAGTGATAGAGAACCGCAATCAGCACCATGACCATCACCACCGTCACCGGAAAGCGCAGCCAGTTCCACACAGGAAGGAAAATGCGCAGCAAGAAATCCACGGCGGATTCCAGATGCAGCGGACGCGAGACGGGTTCAATAAGCCCAGTGATGACGGTATCGCGCAGCAGGTTAGCAAAGACCAAAATCACCGCGCCGACCACCAAGAAGATGGTGAGAACCCACATCATCGCCCAGGTACGCAACAGCCCGCGGCCCTCCACGCGGCCATAGACCATGTTGGCGGTGCGCGAAAAAGCGCGGACGTAACCAGAGGCCGAGAACAAGGAAACCAGCACGGATAAAACCAGCGCTATGGTGCCCTTTGCACTCGAGCCAACGATGGTATTCACGATGTCCGTAGCCTGCGCCGAAACGTCCTGCGGCAGATAATCTTGAATGAGCTGCTCAGTCAGCTGCTCCACCTCTTGCTTCCGATTGGCAAAAAGCAAAGTGGCAATCGAATAAACGGCCAGGACGGTCGGGGCAAAAGCCATAAGCGTGAAATAGGTCATCGCCGCGCCGCGGTCGCCCAGCCCCTCAAGGAAATAGTCCGACCATGTCCGACGCAGCACAAGACCCCAGCTCTCCTTGCGCAGGCGGTTTTTACGCGAGAGCGGGTTTCTCTCCGTTTGGTCGATGTCCAGCACCTCAGTGCTGTGCGGGGGAAGAATCTTGGAAGGCTCCTGCTGGCTCATTTCGCCAGACTAAGCACATTCAGCTAGCTGCCAGAGAAGTGACACCCGTGGCACGCCAAGTAGATACTAGGCTGTTATATATGACTGAACGCAGCAATGTTGAATCCTTCGAGCTGGACCACCGCAACGTCAAGGCCCCTTATGTCCGCGTGGCCGGCCGTACCCCGCTGGGAGGCGGCGCCGAGATCATCAAGTACGACCTGCGCTTCTGCCAGCCCAATGAGGCTCACCTCGAAATGCCCACTGTGCACTCCATCGAGCACATGATGGCCAACTTCATGCGCGATTACACCGATAAACTCATCGGTTTTGCGCCGATGGGCTGCCAGACCGGCTTTTATGCCATCACCAACGGCATGGAGCAAGAGGAGCTGCTCAACGCACTCGAGCACGGCCTCGAGGATAT
Source organism: Corynebacterium sp. HMSC06G04 (assembly GCF_001807365.1). Classification (NCBI taxonomy): domain Bacteria; kingdom Bacillati; phylum Actinomycetota; class Actinomycetes; order Mycobacteriales; family Corynebacteriaceae; genus Corynebacterium; species Corynebacterium sp. HMSC06G04. Next base: position 4,310 of record NZ_KV788590.1, read on the forward strand.
CCTCCACGCCACCGAGGTTCCCGCCGCCAACGAGCGCCAATGCGGCTGGGGCGCCAGCCACTCCCTCGAAGGCGCACAGGCAGCCGCCCGCGAGTTCTTGTCCAAGAAGGACGAGTGGCTCGAGGTTATGGCCTAACCTTTATCCGCGGGCCTTATCTACGAAGCCTTCGTGCAGTTGCGCCAACCGCGCGCCCTGCACGGGCTTTCGGCTTAGTACCTCGTCAACGGCCTCGCACTCCTGCGTGCTCAGCGCAGTGACTGCGAGGTTTTCTTTGATCCGTGCGAGGTTCGTCGAACCGGCAATCGGCACCACGTCCTTGGCCAGCAACCAGCCCAGCGCTATCTCGGAGACGTTGCGGTCAGACACTGCTGCCGCCACTTCCTGCGCCAACTGCTTGTTGGCCGCGAAGTTCGCAGAGTGCAAACGCGGCGAGGAAGAATCATCATCTGGCTCGCTGCGGCCTGCCAAAAGCCCCTTCGCCAGCGGTGAATAGGCCATAAACTCCGCGCCCAATTCGCGGGCTAGCGGGATGATTTCTTCTTCTACGTCGCGGCTGAAGATGGAGTATTCATACTCCAGATACGTCACCGGGCAGACCTTGTTCGCGCGGCGAATGGTCTCCGGGCTTGCCTCGCACAGCCCGAAAGCGGCCACGTCACCTGCATCGATAAGTTCTTTCACTGTGCCCGCTACTTCCTCAATGGGCACGTCTTGGTCCACGCGATGCTGCATATACACGTCCAAGCGCTCCCGTTTTAGCCGGCGTAACGAACCATGGGCGCTCGCGCGAATAACCTCCGGGCGCGAGTTCAAAGCGCCGGTGGGCTTTCCTTCCTTAATCTCCCATCCGAACTTGGTGAGGACGCGGGCGCGGTTGCCCAGGGCGTCGCCAAGCATTTCTTCGCCCGTGAAGGGCCCCTGGATTTCAGAGGTGTCGAAGAGCTCTACGCCTGCCTCCACCGCGCCACGCAGGACATCGACCATCTCGGCGCGACGCGGGGAATCGGGATAGGAGTGCGGAGTCATTGAAGTACAGCCAAGCGCGATCATGGACACCACCGTAGCTGCTTCCCTCGTGTGCGTGTACCTCCCTGTGTAAATAACCTCCTCAAACCGGCCCGATTTCCTGCGCTAAATACACACAGAAGTACGGTGCCGAGCGCACAGCGCTCACCACCGCGCGTTCTCGTAGCGGAAATAGTGATGCCACTTCCACGCTGGCGGCAGCAACTGCCCTCCCCCGCGGGCCACGGCGATGACCTGGTCGACTGCAACCTGCAGATGATGTTCAATCATCCCCGCCGTGAAATGCAGCGGCTTCCACCCGCGCTGCACTGCGTCGTTGAGCTTCTGGCGGTCCAGCTCGAAACGCTGGATGCGCTCACCTTTGTGGTACTCGTAGCCATCTATCTCGATTGCGACCTTCTCCTTGGCCAGCACGATATCCCAGTAATACGGCCCGATGCGTTGGTTGTTGGCCACTACGAGGCAGGCATCGGCAAAGGCTTGGGTGAGAAGACGCTCGTATTTGCTATCACTGCCGATGACGCTACGCTGCATAATCCGCCGTGTGCGCGCGGGAAAGCGCTGGAAATCCTCCTTATAAAAGGCCAGCCGTTGGTGGCCACCCTTGCCGTTGCAGAAACGCTCCAAGAACTCGATGGCTTTGTCTTCTTCCACCATCTCCAGCGCTTGCAGCGGATTGCACGCGTTTAGGCCGTTGACCATATATGGGCCCTTGGGTGTGGCGCGCCGCGTGGAGAAATACGCGCAGGTGCGAGCGTGACGTGCCGCCATGAGCTGCAGCGGAAACTCCAGCTTGCGCTCTGTATAGACCGCAACGGCCGAGCCTCCATCCAGCACGGTCCCAGGATAACGCTCGTTCAAAATCCCCGCGAGTTCGCGCGGGGTGGGTTGGCGCGGCAACGCCAGGCCCGGCGTGATGCGCACGGCTTTGCCCTTCGCCACGAGACGGTCAATGGTGCGCGAGTGTTTCCCCCGAATTGGTTGCAGCATCCTCTACTTCCCCCAAGTGTGCGTGCTCCCCCAAGCACACGGATACCTCTCAATGTAAATAGGCCCTCCAATTCGCGCAATTGGAAGGCCGTATTTTCACACAGCGGTACGTCCTGGGGCAGGACGCCCTAAATGGACACCCCAATCCAGACCGGCTCCGGCACGAGCTCTACGCCGAAGCGCTTGGCGACGCCCGCGCGAATCTCGCGCGCCAACGCCACGATGTCGGAGGCCGTCGCGGCCCCACGGTTCGTCAGCGCGAGAGTGTGCTTCGTGGACAAGGTAGCCGGACCAACACCTGGATAGCCCTTGGCGAACCCGGCGCGCTCGATGAGCCAGGCGGCCGAGAGCTTTATTTCCTCGCCGTCCGAGCCTGCGAGGACGGCGTGGCGCGGCATGCGGTCTGCGTCCTCGGCACCGCGTTCGGTGCGCACGATTTCCTGGATGTTATCGGCAACCGCAGAGTCCACGATGGGATTGGTAAAGAAGGAGCCGGCGGACCAAGTGTCGTTGTCGGTTGGGTCCAAGACCATGCCCTTGCCGCGGCGCAGCTGCAGCACCTGCGAGCGCACCTCCGCGACGGGACGGCGCTCGCCCGGGGTCTGTGTGAGCTGGCCAAAGCGCAGCGGCTTGGAAAGCCCATCCGTAGAAAGCTGCAGTTCCACCTCGAGCACGACTGCACGGTGGGTGAACTTCAGGTTGGAGTAGCGATAAGCCAGGTCCAGGTCGGAGGCGGGAACCCACTCATCGGCACCGGTCTCGCGGGTATACAGGCGCACGCGGTTAAGCACGTCCGAGATTTCTGCGCCATACGCACCCACGTTTTGTACCGGCACAGCGCCCGCGGTTCCCGGGATTCCGGACAGGCACTCGATACCGCCGAGGCCCGCCTCCACGGAAGCGGCAACCACTTCGTCCCAGTTCGCGCCGGCTTCCGCGCGGACCACGCCAGTCTCCGCGTCCACGCTCACCTCAGCGAAGTCGAGGACGAGTGCTACGACATCGATGCCCTCATCGGCGACCAAGAGGTTAGAGCCGCCGCCCACCACGACGAAAGGAATAGAAGCTTGATCCAGTGCCTTGACAGCGGAAATGGCGGCGTCGGCAAGCGTGGCCCGCAAACACAGCTCAGGTTTGCCGCCTACGCGCAGGGTGGTCAGGTCTGCGAAGGTGGTCTCCGTGTCGAGGACGAGGCCGTCGATCGCGGAGAGCTTCTGGGTCATAAATTCATCAAGCACGTCTACCAAGGTAGTCTGTAAAGCATGTCAACCCGTAGCGAAAACACCGTAACGATCAATCAGCCCATCGAAAAGGTTCACCAGGCGCTGCTCACGCAGGGTTACTGGGAGCACATTGTTGCTAACCTTTCTCCGGATCCGGGCCAGGTTCATGATTTCACCAACAACGTAGCCATCCTCTTCGAGGTGCTGCCAACCACCCTGCTGCCTGAAGCTGTCCGCGCCATGGTTTCTCAGGACCTGAAGGTCAAGCGTGTCGTCACCATTGGTGAGCTCAACGGCAATGCTGCCGATGTTAAATACACCGCAGACGTCAAGGGAACCCCTGTTGACTTCGGCGGCGACATCGCCCTGACCGGCGAGGGTGATACCACCACCCTGTCCTACGTCAACGAGATCTCCGTGAAGATCCCGATGATGGGCGCTGCCATCGAGCCGAAAGTTGCCGATGCCCTAGGTGAGCTCTTCAATAACGAGGGCAAGCTGACCGAGCAGTGGATCGCTGACAACCTCTAAACGCTACTTTTAACAGAAATGGCCGATCACGCACATAACCTGCGCGCAAGCGCGAGTGCGGGTCGGCCTTTCGGCGTTATTACCCGCGGTACCACCAATCAAAACAGGCTTCGTCGCTGCGATAGGTGGGTCGCCGCACACCCCTCCATCACGGCTTTGCTGCGGTCCGTGGAGGAGCCGCTGGCTCTCGACGTCGGCTATGGCGCGTCCCATTTCACCACCGTGGAATGGGCGGGCTGGCTGCGGCGGGTCAATCCCCGTGTGCGGGTGACCGGCCTGGAGATTGCGCCGGAGCGCGTGCTGCCGCCTCGCGACGGCGTGACCTTCGAGCTGGGAGGCTTCGAGCTGGCGGGGTATCGCCCGCAGCTGGTGCGTGCTTTCAATGTGCTGCGCCAATACGATGTCTCCCAGGTTCCCGAGGCATGGGAAGAGGTTACCTCGCGCTTGGCCCCTGGTGGTTTCTTCGTGGAAGGCACCTGCGATGAGCTGGGCAGGCTATCCACCTGGATCCTGCTCAACCGCGAAGGCCCGCAGAGCCTGCATTTGGCATGGGATCCCTTCAACGTGGAGCGTCCCTCTGACTTAGCGGAACGCCTGCCCAAGATACTTATCCACCGCAACATTCCGGGCGAGCCGATTCATGAGCTTTTGCAGGCCGCCGACCGCGCATGGGATCACGCCGCGGGGTGGGCTCCCCACGGGCCTCGTGTGCGCTGGCGAATGGCGCAACAGGCGATGATTGATGCGGGGCTGCCCGTGCATCCGGTGCGCAGGAGAATGCGCGATAGCGTCTTGAGCGTTAACTGGGAAGTCGTTGCGCCAAAGCTGTGAAGCAGGTTGCCCTCATTGGCGCTGTGAGTTCACATAAGTAACACTGGTAGGTATGGCTCAAAAGAAGACGTCTCTGGCTTGGAAAATACTCATCGGAGTGCTCGTGGCATTCCTCGTTCTCATTTTGCTGGCGGAGTTCGGCCTGCGCTGGTTCATGGGCAACCAAATGAAAGACCAGTTCGCCCAGGCCGCCAAGGACCAAGGAATTGAGTCCCAGGAGGATCCGAACATTAGCTTCGGCACCACTCCTATCCTGCTTGGACTATTCGGTGGCAAGCTCAGCGAAATGAACATGGAAACGCCGTCCACGCTGCAGATCGACGGCACCGAGATCAAGGGCCAGCCGGCTACCAACGTCCACATCGAAGACATGACGCTGTCCGATGACCCGGTGGCAGGCTCCCTCCGAGCTTCCACCAAGGTTCCAGATGATTACCTGTTGGCCACCTTCCAGAAGGGCATCGCAGACGAGTCCGGTAGCGAACAGGTCGGCAACTTGGTGGTCACCAACATCACGGCTAACGACGCCGAGAATCTTCTCGACGTCGAGTTCGCCGGCGGCCTCGCCAATCTCGCGTTGGAGCCGAAGGCGCAGGACGGCAACCTGTCGATCACGGCAAAGAACGCCTCCCTGCTGGGCTTCGACTTGCCGAAGGAAGCAACCGACGCCATCTCTACTGCGCTGCAGAAGGGCATGAAGGATCAGTTCATCGGCGAGGGCTTGAGCGTCGACGAAGTGGATGTGGCTGACGGCGAGCTCAACCTCACCATCACTGGCCAGGACGTGCCGATGAGCGAGCTGGGCAGCGCCGCCAATGCGGCGGGCAAAGGCGCGAAGGAAGGCGCCCCAGCACCCGCGCAACAAGGCCGCTAAAAGGCGTTTTCACTTAGGCTAGCTCGCGGGCCAGACCTCGGCAGGCAACAAACCTGCCGGCTGGCCCGCGAGCTTTTCTTGTAATTGCTCGGCTTGGGCAGGCGAGGAATAGATGAGTTTATCGAAGCCCGCCTGCGTCGCAGCTTGCGCCGCGGTGAGAGCATTCTCGCTCGCGGGAAGGATAAGCCCAAGCTGGGCCGGCTGCGGGCAGGCCTCGCGGACGGTGATGAGATCGGTGAGCAGGCTGGTGGCGTCGCCAAGCAGGGCGTCTACCGCGACCCATACCTCCGCGGCGCCAGACTGCACCGCCAGGCGCGCCTCGGAGGCCTTGATGAGGCTATGGTGGCGGCCGGTGGGATAGCCGGCGACGGTGACCACGTGGGCGGCGCCCTGTGCGGCAAGCACGTGCGTGGGCGCGACGAGCACGGCCTCATCCGGCTGCGCGGCGGCGCGGACGTCGTCGAGAGCGGCGTTTAAGAGATTGCGCATCTTAGTAGCTGTAGTCGCCGTTGACGATGGCCTTGAGCTGCGGGCGGACGTCGAACCAATAGACGCCGGTCACGACTGCGCCAATCCACGGCAGGAAAGAAAACGGCAAGTTCAGCGCCAGCGCGGAAGCTGCCAGCATGCCCACCCAGGTCCACTTGCTCTTGCGGTCGCCGGCACGGTAGGCATCCTCGCGAGTGGTGGCGGCGAGGATGGCGCCAACAATGGCGAAGATGCTCAAGATGGTAAAGAACCACCCGGCTGCGTGGTTGAGAAGGTAAATGATGATGTCCATAGGTATCCCAGCCTAGCGGGCCGGGCCAAACGGATTTTCTTCGCCTTCTGCAATGACCTCGCCGTCGATGATGTTGCCGTTTGCCGAGGTGGAGCCGGAGCGCTTTTCCTTCACGCTGGAAATCGCACTCTCGACGCCCTCGCGGCCTTCCTCATAGGCCGCATTAAAGTCCTTGCGAGCGCGGGCAAAAGCCTCGGAGTCACGCACCTCACCGGCGGCGTTGCTGACGCTTTTTCCAAGGCCGCGGGCGGTGCCGGTGACCTTGTCGAGGAAAGAGCCTTCCGGTTTCGGCTGCTGCGCGTGCTCTGCCTTCACGCGGCTAGAAAAATCCTTGGCGGCTTCCAAGCCAGAAGCGCCCGCGGTCTTCAAAGAATTAACGAAGGAATTAGCCATTATTTTTCTCCTTTAAGCACCAAAGACGAGGTGATTTACGGTGTAGATCACCAATCCTGCCAGTGTTCCCACAACCGTGCCATTCAGGCGGATAAATTGCAGATCCTTGCCCACCAAAAGCTCGATATTTTCGGCGGCTTCGGTGGCGTCCCAGCGCTTGATGGTCTCCGGGATGATGCTGATGATGTCTCCGGCGAAATTCTCCGCCGCCCAGCGCGCGGCCTTATCCACGATTTCATTCGCCTTGTCACGAAAACGCGGGTCCTGCTGAATGCGCACGCCGAAGTTCTGTGCTTCGGTCGCAATTTTGGTGCGCAGGAAGGATTGCGGTTCGCTCGCCTGCTTGGCGACGCCCGCCCTAAAGGCCTCCCACGCCGCCCCCGGCATGGCTTGTACCTGCTCGGAGTTCATCATCTCCTGCTTGATGCCCTCAACGCGGGCGACCATCTCGGGGTCGTCCTGCAAGCGCCGTGCAAACAGCTCCAGGTTGCGACGGATAGACTGCCGCACAGCATGGTTCTTGTCATACTTGACCTCGGAGGCCCACTCCACGATGGCGACGTAAACCTTGTCACCGGCCATGCCGCGGGCGAAGCGGGGAAGCCAAGCCGGCATCTTTTCGTCGACAAGCTCGATGACTTCGGTTTCAAGGGTGAGGACTTTGGCATGCGCCCAGTCAATGAGGTCGTCGACAAGCGGCTCTGCCTTGCCATCGGCGATGTAGCCTTCCAGCAAACGTCCCACCGGCGGGCCCCACTCGGGCTCCAGCATGCGGTCGAGGATTTGGGTGCGGATGAGGTCCTCGGCCTCGGCGGAATCGAAGCTATTGACAGCGCGTGCCAGGATATCGGCCGCCTTCTGCGCGGCTAGCTGCGAGTTAGGCTCCTGGGCCAGCCAGGCGCCGGCCTTTTCGGGAATGTTGTTTTCCGAAATCTTCGCCGAGAGGGCGTCCGGGGTGAGGAACTGCTCCTCCACGAAGGTGCTTAAGGCCTCGCCGACCTGATCCTTCTTCTTTGGGATGAGCGCCGTGTGCGGAATCGGAATGCCCATGGGGTGGCGGAAGATGGCGGTAACCGCGAACCAGTCAGCCAAGCCGCCGACCATGCCGGCCTCCGCGCCCGCGCGCACAAACCCCACCCAAGCCGGAGCATTCGCGTCCTGATGCTGCCACCAGGAACATGCGAAGAAGATGACGGCAGCCAAGATCAAAAGGCCGGTGACACCCCACTGGTACTTGCGTAGCGTGCGGCGACGCTCGGCGACGTCGGCGGGATTGGGGCCTGGTACGGCAATGCTCATGTTGGCTGTGACTCCTTTTGTTGCTCCGTATAACTGTACTAACGGATTCAGCGCGCGGCCTCTTCCCTGGTGCAGATAGGCAAATGAAAAGCGCCCCTAGCCTCCATCGAGGATGGCTAGGGGCGCTTGTGGCAGGAATGCTAAGTTCGCACCAGCTTAGTTGATACGACCGGTCTCAGAACGGTACTGACGATAGTAACGACGACCGTAGTGGATGAGACCAACGCAAGCGACAGCAATGACGACGAGCAGGGCAGCACCGACGATGATGGAAATCTTGGAGCTTTCCTGGCCCACGCCGTACTGGAAGGCACCAGCGCCGAGGCCCCAAATCAGGGTGCCGGCTGCCGGCAGCAGAGAAAGGATCAGGCCCATGCCGACCCAGGTGGAGGTGCGCAGCAAAGAAGAGTGCGGTGCGCCGAAGGATACTGGGTCGTATCCCTCAATGTAAGAGTCCTGGATCTTGCCGGAGAACTCCGGGTAGGTCTCACTTGCGTGATCAGCAACTGCGTGGGTGTTGTCGCTCATGGCTGAAACTTTCTCTCGTTCCTGTTATTCCTGTGAATGACTATATCTTAGTCGTCCTTGCCGCGGAAAGCAGCACGTGCACGTTCGCGGGTAACTGCGGACACAGCGGTCAGCGGAACGCCTGCTGGGCAGACGTCAGCGCATTCGCCGTAAAGGGAGCAGTGACCGAAGTTCTGCTCGAGGTCATCGACCATGTTGCGTGCACGACGGCCACGCTCTTCCTTGCCCAGCGGCATGAGGGAAAGGTGAACCAGCTTCGCGCCGGTGAACAGGTGAGCTGCACCGTTCGGGCAGGATGCCACGCAGGCACCGCAGCCGATGCAGGCCGCGTGGTCGAGGGAGTACTCGGCGGTCTCGTGGTTGAGGTGCAGGGTATCGGCATCCGGAGCGGTGCCGGCGTCCATGGAGACGTAGCCACCCTGCTCCATGACGTGGTCCAGCTTGGAGCGGTCCACGATCATGTCCTTGATAACCGGGTATGCGGCAGAGCGGAATGGCTCCAGCTTGATCTTGTCGCCATCCTTGAACTGGAACAGGCGCTGCTGGCAAGCCGGGGTGTTCTGGCCTGGGCCGTGTGGGCGGCCGTTGACCAGCAAACCACAGGTGCCGCAGATGCCCTCACGGCAGTCAGATGCGAATGCGAAAGGCTCGTTGCCAGCCTCGACCATGCCCTCGTTGACGTGGTCGAGCAGCTCCAGGATGGACATCTGCTCGGCGGCGTCGTCAACCTGCACGGTCTCGAACTTGCCTTCTTGCGTCGGTCCGGCTTGACGCCAGATCTCAAGTGTCAGTTTCATTACTTGTAGTTCCTTGTCATCAGCGGGATCGAATCAAAGTACAGCGGCTCTGCGTGGCGAATGAACTCACCAGCGTTTGCGCCTGGCTCCCAGGCAGAAACGAAGCACCAGTTCTCATCGTCACGCTCAGCCTCGCCATCCTCGGAGAGGTGGTCGTCACGGAAGTGCGCACCACAGGACTCGTCACGGTCCAGGGCGTCAACACACATGAGCTCGCCCAGGTCGATGTAGTCAGCAACGCGCAGACCGTACTCGAGGACCTGGTTCATGTCGTTGGCGTTGCCGGTGATGCGGACGTTAGCCCAGAATTCCTCGCGCAGATCGCGAATCTTCTGGATAGCGACCTTGAGGTCCTCGACGTTACGGGAAACGCCGCAGCCCCAGTAGAGAATCTCACCGAGCAGACGGTGGTAGTGAGCTGGGCCGTGCGGGTCATTGCCACGCACTCCCATCAGACGGTCGATGCGATCTTGTGCGCGCGCAACAGCCTTCTGTGCCTCGGCCGAATCCTCAGCCAGCTTGTCCTCACCGAGGTGCTTAGCCAGGTAGTTAGGAACCGTAAATGGCAGGGTGAACCAGCCGTCGACGGATGCGGACAGCAGGGAGTTAGCGCCCAGGCGGTTCGCACCGTGGTAGGTCCAAGAGCACTCACCGGCGGCGAACAGGCCGTCGATAGCGGTCATCTCGTTGAAGTCGGTCCACAGGCCACCCATGGTGAAGTGGCAGGTCGGTGCGATACGCATCGGGGTCTCGTATGCGGACTCGCCGATTGCCTCTTCGTACATCTCGATGAGGTTGGAGTAACGCTCACGGATCTTGTCCTTACCCAGACGCTGAATTGCATCGCGGAAGTCCAGATAAACGGAGTTGTGCAGTGGTCCGACGCCCAGGCCCTTGTTGATCTGCTGGGAGATCGCACGGGATGCAACGTCACGCGGAACGAGGTTGCCGAAGGCCGGGTAACGGCGCTCCAGGAAGTAGTCGCGCTCCTCCTCCGGAATCTCGTTGGCGGGGCGGTCGTCGCCTTCCTTGATCGGGGACCAAATGCGGCCGTCGTTACGCAGCGACTCGGACATGAGGATGGTCTTGGACTGCCACTCGGAGTTGACCGGAAGACCCGTCGGGTGGAACTGGATGAATGCCGGGGAAGCCAGGTATGCGCCGTGCTCGTAAGCACGCATCATGGCGCCAGCATTGGAGTTCTTAGCCAGGGTGGACATGTGGTAGACGTTGCCGTAGCCGCCGGTACCGAGGATTACTGCGTGGCCGGTGAAGGCCTTCAGCTCGCCGGTAATCAGGTTACGGGTAACGATGCCGCCCGCGCGCTTCACACCATTGTCGTTGTAGGTGATGATGTCCTGCATGTCGTGGTGAGCGAACAGCTCCACGTTGCCCAGGCCAATCTGGCGGTACAGCGCCGAGGTGGTGGACAGCTGCAGCTGCTGGCCTGTTTGACCACGGGTGTAGTAGGTACGGGAAACCTGAACACCACCGAAGGAGCGGGTTGCCAGGGTGCCGCCGTACTCGCGGGCGAAAGGAGCACCAATGGCGTTCATGTGGTCGATAACGCGCACGGACTCATATGCCAGGCGCCAGCAGTCGGACTCGCGGCAGCGGTAGTCGCCGCCCTTCACGGTGTCCTTGGTGTGGCGGTATGCAGAGTCGTTGTCCACCTTCTTGTGGCGGGAGGAGTTGACGCCGCCCTGCGCAGCGATGGAGTGCGCACGACGTGGGGAATCGTGGTAGGTAAAGACCTTCACGTTGTAGCCCAGCTCGCCGAGGGCGGCAGCTGCGGAACCGGCCGCCAGACCGGTACCAACAACAACGATCTCGAACTTGCGGCGGTTAAGCGGGGAGACCAGATCCATATGATCCTTCTGGTAGCTCCACATTTCCTTCATCGGAACGCCGTGCGGCTCGTGGGACTCCAGGATGCGACCTGCGGTGACGCCCGGGACAATCGACGTCGGGTGCGAGAACTTCGGATGCTCGCGCTTGAGTTCAGTGTTAGTCATTTTTTAAAAAGCTCCTTTAGCTGACCCAACCCAGGGCGACGGACAGCGGCATAACGATGTTTGCGATGCAAACTACAGCCGGGATGATGTAGGCCAGAATCACGAAGACCTGACGCCACTTCGCACCGGTGATACCCAGGTCAGAAGCAGCCAGACGGATGCCGTGGGTCAGGTGCAGGAACAGGCAGCACATCGCCAGAACGTAGAAGATGGTGACTGGCCAGCGGCTGAAGGTGGCAATCATGTTTGCCTTGACCTCGCCGTGCACGAATGCCTCAGGCGCAACCGGCTGCACACCCATGGTGAGGTCCAGCAGGTGGAAGACGATGAACAGCAGCAGGACTGCACCGGTGACCAGCATGGTCTTGGTTGCAAAGGAGTCGAGGCCACCCATCAGATTGGTGCGCTTGAATTTGCCGCGGGACTGCTTGGAGCGAGCGGTAAGTGCGAATGCACCGTAAATATGTGCAATAACGCAAGCCAGCAAAACAATGCGGATCATCCACAGCAGGTGGCCGTGCGGGATGAGCGGTGCGCCCAGATCACGCAGGAACTCGCCGTAGATATCGAGTGCTTCGTCGCCGTCGTGCGCCGGCAAGTAAAGCTTCAGGTTGCCGGCCATGTGGCCGACTACGAAAAGCGCAAAGAACAGGCCGGTGATGGCCATCGTAATCTTCAGTGCCCAGGTGGGTACGGAAGGCTTAGTACGAATCGTTTCGTTAGTGATGCGGCCGTGAGCGATTGCCTCACGGTCAGGATTTTTTACAGACATGACACCTCCATAGTCGCTATTACCTTACGCAGCCTTATCCGCTGGCAACTAGTCAAATTCGGGCCAAAGCAGTCTCTTCTTAAGGGCCTAAGCAGTCCGTAGAAATTTCATTAGGTAAGGATCGCCTAAAACGGAGTATTCGAAAAGCCGTTTACCTTGCACGCTGCTTTTTACGCAATACTCACGTTGCGAAATTCCCAGCGTCTATGAGGTTCGTCACAGCTAATTTTCGGAGTGACTAGCTCACCCCTTTATGTGTCAAACTTTCGCAGGAGTCACACCGCCCACACTCCACACATTTTTACCCCTATTCGCAGGGAGGTTAAGAACCTTCACACAGTCTTTGCAAAAATCCTGTTACAGGATGGCAGGGGCCGGTAATCTTTTTCACATGAGTAAGACTTACGTGGGTTCACGCCTGCGCCAATTGCGGCGCGAACGGGATCTAAGCCAAGCCTCTCTAGCCTCTACGCTGGGGCTTTCGGCTAGCTATGTCAATCAGATCGAACACGACGTCCGCCCTTTAACTGTACCGGTACTGCTGCGCATTACTGAGGTATTTGGCGTCGACGCCACCTTCTTCTCCCGCGATGATGACTCCCGCCTACTGGCTGAAATCCAGGATGTCATCCAGGACAAGGAGCTATGCCCCTCCCCCGTTGAACTGCAAGAATTGTCCGAGTTGGTTTATAACCACCCCACCGTGGCCCGCACGCTGGTGGAGATTCACCGCCGCTACGGCAATGTTCGCGACAAACTGTCCCTTGCCACCGATACCCGCCGCTCCGCAGGCACACAGGCGCTTTCCATGCCACACGACGAAGTCCGCGACTTCTTCTATGCGCGCCAAAACTACCTGGATGAACTAGACGTTCACGCTGAGACGCTCGCTTCTGAGCTGGACGTTTCGCAATTCCGCATCCGCGATACCGAGGCCGCCCTTTCAGCGCGGCTGCGCGACAAACACGGCGTCGAGATCGTAACGACACCACAAATGGATGGCACGCTTCACCGTTTCGACCGCGAAAGCGGAACGTTCCGCCTCGCCAGCCGCCTCTCCGAGGGGCAGCGCGCCTTCCGAATGGCTGCTGAGCTGGGATTTCTGGAAGCTGGCGAGCTCATCGACTCCCTTGTCGACGAAGAGCCCTTCACTTCCGACGCCTCGCGCAACCTTGCTAAGCGAGGCATCGCCAGCTACTTTGCGGCAGCCACAATCCTTCCTTACACCACTATTCATTCTGAAGCAGAGCAATCGGGCTATGACCTGGAATACCTATGCCAGGTCTTTGGCGTGGGCTACGAAACGGTGGCTTCGCGCCTTTCTACCCTGCAGCGCACGAACAAGCGTGGCATTCCATTCACGTTCGTCCGCGTGGACCGCGCCGGCAATATGTCCAAACGTCAATCAGCCACCGGCGTCCACTTCTCCAACTCGGGCGGTACCTGCCCGCTGTGGAACATTTATGAGACCTTCTCTAACCCCGGAGTTATCTCCCGCCAGCTCGCGCAGATGCCCGATGGGCGCAACTACCTGTGGATTTCGCGTTCGGTTCAGCACCACCAGGGCCGCTACGGCGATACAAATAAGCTCTTCGCCATTGGCCTGGGCTGCGAGGCTCGTCATGCTGACCGCACGGTATATGCCGAGGGTCTTGATCTGGGCGACCTATCTGCCGCGACCCCGATTGGCAACGGATGCCGCACCTGCCCGCGTGCCAGTTGCGCCCAGCGCGCCTTCCCCGCCATCAACGAAACGCTGACAATCGACGCCCATCGCTCTGCAGTGGCGCCGTACTAAGCACGCGACATCCCGGGCTTGCGGCGTCGCGCTTCGCTGCCGGAACGCAAATACCCAGCCCCGAAAAACCAGACCTCGTGGTCGCACAAGCATCCCGTTTGTTCTCGCGGGATCGCCACCCCCCTGGCTTGAACATATGGCGATGAAAACTAGACTTCAAGTAGTTGAACTTTTGGTATGGAGATGCCTATGCGTAAGACCTTAATCAGCCTCACCGGCCCCGCCTTCGTTGCTGCAGTGGCTTACGTCGACCCCGGCAACGTAGCCGCCAACATCAGCGCCGGCTCCCACTACGGCTACCTCCTGGTGTGGGTACTCGTCGTGGCCAACCTCATGGCCATGTTCATCCAGTACCACTCCGCCAAACTGGGCCTAGTCACCCACCGCTCCCTGCCGGAAATCATGGGCGAGCGTCTCTCCCGCCGCGCGCGCCTAGGCATGTGGGCCCAGGCCGAGCTCATCGCCGCGGCCACCGACCTCGCCGAAGTCATCGGCGGCGCCATTGCCCTGCAACTCCTCTTCAACCTCCCCCTGTTCGCGGGCGCGCTCATCATCGGCGCGGTCTCCATCATTCTCCTCATCTTCCAGAAGAAGAACCAGTGGTTCGAGGGGCTTGTCATCGGCCTGCTCCTGGTCATCTGCATCGGCTTCCTTGCCGGCCTCGCCATCGCCCCGCCCGACCCCGCCGACGTGGCCGGCGGCCTCATCCCCCGCCTAGAGGGCAAGGACAGCATCCTGCTGGCCGCCTCCATGTTGGGCGCCACCGTCATGCCGCACGCCATTTACCTACACTCCTCCCTGACCAAGCAGCGCTACCCCGACCTGGAAATCCCCCACGTGCTGGCCGGCACCCGCGCGGACATCGCCGTGGCGCTGTCCATCGCCGGGCTCGTCAACGTGGGCCTGCTGGTCCTGGCGGGCTCGGCCCTCTACGGCGTGGACGGCACAGAGACCATCTCCGGGGCCCACACGGCGATTGCCAGCCACCTCGGCCCGCTGGCCGGCGTTCTCTTCGCCATCGGCCTGCTGGCCAGCGGCCTCGCCTCGACGTCAGTGGGCGCCTACGCCGGCTCCGAAATCATGGACGGCCTGCTTCACATCAAGGTCCCCCTACTAGTCCGCCGCCTGGTCACGCTCATCCCGGCGCTGGTCATCATCGGCTGCGGGGTCGACCCCACTATGGCACTGGTGGTCAGCCAGGCACTTCTTTCCCTGGGCATCCCCTTCGCCATCATCCCGCTTTTCCGCTATGCCGGCTCCCGGGACGTCATGGGTGAGTTCGCCGCGAAACCCTGGTCTATGGCCGTGGGCTGGACGCTTGCCGCGCTGGTCATCGCACTCAATCTCGCCCTCGTGCTCCTGCCGCTGCTCTAGGCCGCCTACAATCAGCAGCCATGATTGAAGTAGCAGCCGTCGTCATCCGCAACCCACAAGGCCACGTGCTTACCGTGCGCAAGAAGTCCTCCACCAAGTACCAACTGCCCGGCGGCAAGCCCGAGGCGGGCGAGGCGCTTGTCGACGCCGCCCTGCGCGAAGTTGCCGAAGAAGTAGGCCTCACCCTCGACGCCGAGAGCCTCAACAAACTCGGCACCTTCGACGCTCCCGCCGCCAACGAACCGGGCGAGGTCGTCGTCGGCACCATCTTCACCTACACCCGCACCGTCACCGCCGACGAACCCCATGCCGCCGCCGAAATCGGCGACACCGCCTGGGTCAACCCAGCAGCCCCCGACCGCGAGCTTGCACACCTGCTGCGCGACCGCGTCTTCCCCACGCTGGCCTAGCGCCAACTGTCAACACTTCGGCGTCATTGACCTCGAAACCATCAAGAGCTACCCTTTTGAACATGTTCACTGAACACGTTCACTCATCGCGCTCGGCCGCCAAAGCTGGCACCGTCAGCAAGGTCCTAGCCACCGCCTACGAACTCTTCCTCACTCAGGGCTACGCCACCACCAGCATCCGGACTATCGCATCCGAAGCTGGCGTTAGCGTGGGAACCGTCATGGGAGTCGGCGACAAACAAACGCTGCTCATCCGCACCATTGGCCAACACATTTCAGAACTCCACGATGACATCCGGGGACAATCCGATAGCCTTCTCGATGTCCTGAGACCTTTCCTCCAGATGTTTACCGGCCACGAAGAGCTCTCCCGCGCCTTTGGCGCAGCACTCATCCAACAAGGCAATCAAGGCGAAGCGCTCACCGCACTCAAAACGCTCCTGACCGATGAAATCACCCTGCGACTCGGCACCAGGCTCAGCAGCGCCGATGCGGCCGAGTACGCCGACCTGCTGTACAACGTCTACCTCGGCTTACTCATCGGCTGGGCCGCCGGAATCTACGACACCGAGCACCTCACATCCCAAGCCGCCTCATCGATCGAACGCCTCAACACCGCATTCGGAGTAACCCAATGATCCTAGAATCTTCCCCAGCCTGGCCCTCCCTTCTACTAGCAGCCATTCTGCTTGGCGACGCCGCCCTCTCCCTCAAACCAGTCCCCTTCATCGAAGCCTGCCTCAGCGGCGTCAAACTCCCCAAGGACTGGTGGTGGGCGCTCATTGTCATCAAGTGCCTCGCCGCCGTAGGACTCATTGCCGGCCTCTGGTTCCCCGGCGTAGGAATCACAGCCATGATTGGAGTCATCGCCTATTTCTGCGCGGCCGCAGCAGCCCATGTCCGCGCCCACTTCCTCGGTAGCGCATTCTGGATCAACTGCTTAGGCATGCTCGCATTCTCCATCGGAGTACTGATCCTGACGCTCGCACTGAATTAAGACACCAGTCAACCTTTCACGGCTTCCTGAAGGCAGATACATCATTGCACCTCTTGAATGATGACTTGATGCTTTCTACCCTAAAGGTATGCGCACGACGATAAACCTCCCGCCGAAACTCCTTGAAGAAACGAAGGTCCAAGCCAAAGCCAACAATGTCACTTTGAGCTCATACGTCGAAGAGGCGGTCCGCGCTGCCCTCAAGAAGGAAGCCCGCATCAGTACCGAAGACACCCCCGTTAACCTGCCCTCCTTCGATTGCGGCGGACCGGCTCTAGTTGATCTCAGCAACAAAGAAGCTGTGTGGGCGGTACTCGATGATCATTCCTGATGTCAACATTCTCGTTTATGCCTTCCACTCCGCTGCACCGCAACATAAACCCGCTCAACAATGGCTAAGTAGTGCTCTAAATCGGCATGAAACAATTGGACTCCTGGATGTTGTGGCAACGGCAGGTCTGTGTTTCCAGGACTGGGTATTTGCCAGAAGATGCAGAAAAGGCCCCCTCGCGGGGGCCTTAACGCGAAAAGCGCTTAGAGGTTAATCATGTGGCCGCCGATGCCCTCGGCGGCTTCCTTCATTGCCTCAGAAAGCGTTGGGTGGGTGTGGATATTGCGTCCGATTTCCTCAGCGGTGAGGTCGAAGCGCTGCGCCAGCGTCAGTTCCGGCAGAAGCTCGGAGACGTTGGAGCCAACCATGTGTCCACCAATGAGCTCACCGAACTCACCATCAGCAATGAGCTTGACGAAGCCGGCGGTCTCGTTAAGGCCCGCTGCCTTGCCGTTTGCGGAGAACGGGAAGGTTGCGACCTTGATGTCGCGGTCAGCAAACTTCTCGCGTGCCTGCTCCTCGGTGTAGCCGAAGGAAGCAACCTGCGGGTTGCAGAAGGTAGCACGCGGCATGTTCATGTAGTCACCCAGTAGCTGGGTCTCAGCGCCAGCGATAACCTCAGCAGCAACCACGCCCTGTGCCTCAGCAACGTGTGCAAGCTGGAGCTTTGCCGTGACGTCGCCAATTGCGTAGATGCCCGGAACGTTGGTGCGCATGTAATCGTCGATTGCGATAGCGCCGCGCTCGGTGAGCTCAACGCCGGTGTTTTCCAAGCCGAAGCCCTCAACGCGCGGTGCGAAGCCGATGGAGACCATGCAGCGGTCAACGGTCAGGGTGTCGGTCTTGGAGCCGTCCTTGGACTCGACCTCGACGGTGACATCGTTGCCATTGTCCTTGATGGAGGTGGTCTTGAAGCCGGTCAGCAGCTTCACACCAAGCTTCTTGTACTGCTTAGCAATCTCCTTGGAGACGTCCTTGTCCTCGTTCGGCAGGACGCGGTCCATGAACTCGACGATGGTGACGTCCACGCCGTAGTTAGCCAGAACGTATGCGAACTCCATGCCGATTGCGCCGGCGCCCACGATAACCATGGACTTCGGAGCTTCATCCTTGAGGATTTGCTCCTCGTAAGAAACGATGTTGCCGCCGATTTCAACGCCTGGGAGGGAGCGAACGACGGAACCCGTTGCGATGATGCAGTTTTCGAAGGTGACGGTCTTGCCCTTGTCATCACCCTCGGTGATTTCGATGGTCTTTGCGTCTTTGAAGGAGCCAAGGCCGTTGATCTCGGTAATCTTGTTCTTCTTCATCAGGTAGTGGACACCCTTGACGATGCCCTCAGAGACCTTGCGGGAGCGCTTGTGAGCAACACCGAAGTCGAAGGAGACATCACCAGAGATGCCGAAAGCCTTAGCTTCATGGTTGAAGGTGTGTGCAACCTCGGCGTTCTTCAGCAACGCCTTGGAAGGAATACAGCCAACGTTGAGGCAGACGCCTCCCCAGTACTGCTTCTCAATGACAGCAACCTTCTTGCCAAGCTGGGCTGCGCGGATGGCGGACACGTAGCCGCCTGGGCCCGCGCCGAGTACTACAACGTCATAATGTTCTTGAGTCACGCGTACAAGAATACGGAAGATTATCCGCGCTGTCTCACTCTCCCCCAAGATTGAGTACCTTTTAACTTTCTAAGACGAAAACGCAGGCCTCGCAGGAATTAAAAAATCTCCCTTTCCTGCCTTAAAAGCAAGGTAGGAAGGGAGATTGGTTCAGCCGAAGCAGTGTCTTAGAACAGACCCATGCCCAGCGCAGCCTCGGAGGACATGGAAGAGCCAGCGTGTACCCAAGCGCCGAGGACGTTGTTGATGGCGACAATGAAGGAATCAAAAGCGTTCATGAAGTCTTACTTTCTGTTGTTGCTGCACAAATGCAGGGAGGGGGAAAGAAACCTGCTGGTGGGGATGGTTTCCTGCGAGCAAATTGCACTCTTTATAACGGCATCTTAGGCACATACGTTACGCAGTGCGCTAATTCCAGCCGAAATTATGACACAAAAGCCACATGTTCACCAGCATTCACTTTTGTTACTTGATAGTTTGACTGTAACTCCCTCTCTCCTACCTCTTGCCTTTGGCGAGGACACAAGGAAATATAGTCAAAGAAAATGCGAGGACCCTCTCACGCATTACCGACTCCCTCTAAGGAAGCAAACCTAAATGAAGACTCTCCACTCATTGGTCAAAGTCGCCGCCTCTGCAGCGCTGATTTTGGGGTGTACGATCATTCCGGCCACCGCATCTGAAGTGCCTGCTGCCACCGTGGCAGGCGCCGCCACCCCTTCCACCATCACCGAGGATTCCGCCTGGAAAGTCCTTAACGCGGATCCCTCCATTCAGGGCCTTTTGGTCTCCGAAGACGAATACCGAGAAAGCATCGAAACCTACCGTGCAGCCGCAGCGGACGGCACCCTCGATGCCGCGAAGTACAAGGAGCTGACCTTCGACCTGGATCTGGCGAAGTTGCCAGACGAGTTGAAGTGGTACGGCTACGTTTACAAGTACCCGGACTACCGCGCCAAAATCGTCACCATGCAGGCCTCTTCCCCTGCCATGAATGGCCGCGAAATCCCGCTCGCCGTCATCACCCCTGACGGCAAGTTCGATTCGCAGCGCCCGACGCTATACCTGCTCAACGGCGCAGGCGGCGCTGACCAAGGCATGGATTGGATCGTCAGCACCGCTGGCCGCGACCTAGATCCGGAAAAGCCGGGCACCCAAGACATCGATGACTTCTACGGAGACCGCAATGTCAATGTCGTCATCCCGCAGGCCGGCGCATTCAGCTACTACACCAATTGGCTGGAGGAACCGGACGGCAAGTACGGGCTTAAGGGCCCACAGAAGTGGGAGACCTTCCTAACCAAGGAGCTGCCTGGCCCGCTGGAGGATCACATCAACGGCAACGGGCAGCGCGGCATCGCTGGCATGTCCATGTCCGCCACCTCTTCGCTGCTGCTGGCTGAGCACAACCCACGCTTCTTCGACGCAGTCGGCTCCTACGCCGGCTGCGCCGCTACCTCGAGGCCGCTGCCACACTTCTACCTCCAGCTAACCCTGGGCCGCGGCGGCGCTACCCCAGAGCAGATGTGGGGAGAAATGGGTGGCGAGTACAACCGTTATAACGACGGTCTCATCAACGCGACCAAAAACAACCTGGATGGCACCGACATCTACGTGTCCGCCGGCTCCGGCCTCGCGGGCGCAACCGATTTGGGCTCGACCAAGTCTTCTTCCACCCTCGTGTTTGAAGGTGGTGCCATCGAAGCCGCAATGAGCGCTTGCACCCATGACTTGCAGGCAAAGCTCAACCACGAAGACGTCCCGGCTACGTTCAACTTCCGCAACACCGGCACCCACTCCTGGCCGGGCTGGTTGGAAGACATCAACGCTTCCTGGAAGGTCTTCGACAAGGCCTTCACCACCCCAGAACCGGAGAATCGCGGCGCCGAGGCAAACAATGCTGATGAAGTAGTTGCTAACGAAAAGCTTGGCGACGCCGATATCCCTAATGTTGAGCAGCCTGCCCCCGCTGACTCCCTGCCGGTAGACCCAGCAGCGCCAGCACAGTAAGCTCTCCTTAAAACTCTCGACACGTTGGGAAAGAAGTTAATGAAGCGTATTAGCTCTATTATCGCCGCAGCCGCAATCGCTGCTGGCGCACTCGTTGTACCATCTGCTGGTGCCGCTACCGTTGCACCAGCAACCATTGCAGGTGACACCGCGCTGTCCACCATCACTGAGATCGACCCGAGCGCCGTTCCTGCCGATGTGGCAGGCACCAAGTGGTACAAGAAGTACAAGGATGACGGCCGCGTCGAGAAGCTGCTGGCCCATTCGCCTTCCATGGATCGCGATATCCCGCTGGCTGTCATCAAGGCTAATGACGCTAACCGCCCAACCATCTACCTGCTCAACGGTGCAGGTTCCGCAGAGCAGGATTCTGACTGGCTGAGCTTGTCCAACGCGGTTGACTTCTACCACGAGAAGAACGTCAATGTTGTCGTTGCGCAGGCTGGTGCTTTCTCCTACTTCACTGACTGGGAGCAGGAGCCAAACGGTAAGTACCTGCAGGGCCCGCAGAAGTGGGAGACCTTCCTGACCAAGGAGCTGCCAGGACCAATCGAGCAGCGCCTCAGCGCTTCCGACAAGCGTGCAGTGGCTGGTATGTCGATGTCCGCTACTTCTTCCCTGCTGTTCGCAGAGCACAATCCAGGCTTCTACGACGCAGTCGGCTCCTTCGCGGGCTGTGCCGCAACCTCCTCCCAGATCCCTTATGAGTTCCTGCGCCTGACCGTCAACCGTGGCGGCGGCCAGCCAGAGCAGATGTGGGGCCCAATGGGCAGCGACTACAACCGCCACAATGACGCCCTTCTGAATTCCCACAAACTGAAGGGCACCACTCTGTACGTCTCGTCTGCCTCCGGCCTGGCTGGCAAGACCGATATGCCTTCTTACTACACCGCACAGGGCATGAACCCGGCCGCCGCATTCGCCGGATCCGCACAGCTCCAGGTCGAGGGCGGCATCATCGAGGCTGCGGTTAACAGCTGCACCCACAACCTGAAGGCCAAGCTGGACCAGCAGGGCATCCCGGCTACCTTCAACTTCCGCAATACCGGCACCCACTCTTGGCCGGGCTGGCGCGAGGACATCGAGAAGTCCTGGCCCGTATTTGCATCGGCTCTCGGCGTATAGGCCTATAAGGCCTCAACGCGAATAGGGTTTCATCCTTAAAGGGCGGTAGGATCGCAGCATTATGAAGCTGCTTTCCACCGCCCTTTCGCATATCGCATCCACCGCCGGTCAATTATCTGAACAGCGCGATAGCTACACAGGTGTCGCGTTCAACTTAGGCTATGAGGTCACCCATTATGACCTGGACCTTACCTACCGCGTTGAGCCCAACCTTTTGCAAGGTGAAGCGGTGCTGCATATCCGGGTGCTAGACGGCGTCGACAAGCTCACGCTCGATCTCGGCGGCGCCATGGTAGCCCGCCGCATCACCGCCAAGGGCGCACCGCGGGTGGCGAAATTCCGCCAGTCCGTGGGCAAGCTGCGCCTGATTTTCGCGGATACCATCGCAGCTGGAACCGAGTTCGAGCTACACATCCGCTACGGCGGCTCCCCACGCCCCATCCGCACCCCGTGGGGCGAACTCGGCTGGGAGGAAACCGAATCCGGCTCTCTAGTAGCTAGCCAGCCCAACGGTGCCCCGAGCTGGTTCCCATGCGACGATACCCCGAGCGAGAAGACCACCTTTGACATCAAGATCACCGCAGATAATCCGTTCCGCGTGATTTCGAATGGAAAGCTGGTTTCCCGCAAATCCGCCAGCGGTTCGATGACGCGCTGGCATTACCGCACCGAACACCCCACGGCTACCTACCTCGTTACGGTTCAGGTAGGCGAGTTTAGCGAGGTCAGGCTTGGCGACTCGGTGCGCGCCTGGGTTCCGTCAGCGCTCAAGACGCCTGTCCAAGAGGTCTTTGCCCAGCAGCAGGAGATGTTGGACTTCTTCTCTTCCTGCTTCGGCGCCTATCCGTTTGACGAATATCAGGTTGTCATCACCGAGGACGAGCTGGAAATCCCACTGGAAGCCCAGGGCCTTTCGATTTTCGGCTCCAACCATGTCTCGCCTACCTTCGAGCGTCTCATCGCTCACGAGCTTTCCCACCAGTGGTTTGGCAATGCGGTAGGCCTTAGCGAGTGGAAGGATATTTGGCTCAACGAGGGTTTTGCCTGCTACTGCGAGTGGTTGTGGATGGAGCACGCGCATGGCCGGACGGTGCATGAGTCTGCGCGTTCGCACTACAACGTGCTCGCTCGCAAGGCGCAGGATGTGCTGCTGGCAGATCCGGGCACTCAAGACATGTTCGATGATCGCGTATACAAACGCGGCGCGCTCACGGTACATGCGGTACGCGTACTGCTTGGCGACGCCGCCTTTTTCGACGCCGTGCGCTCCTACCTGGCAGAAGGCCGCCACGGCGTGGTTACGCCGGAAAACCTGCTTGCGAAGCTGCGCGAGCGCGCGGAAGATACGGCCGCGCTCGATGGCCTGCTGGAGCAGTGGCTGGAACAAGAACAATTGCCGCACTTCCCGGCTTAAGCACCACCCCCCAAACTTTCGAACTTATTTTCCAGTTTACCCTTGACAGGTCGTTGCATGTGGATAAAATAGAACATGTAATCGAAACGCCGAGGGGGGTGGGGCGCCATGCAAGACAAACACGAAGCGATTATCTCCACAGTCAACGAAATTGCCACATCGCTAACAGAACTGCGGGAACTTATGAAAGAACCCGCAGACCTCTACTTCGGCCGTTTGCATCCTGCTTTCGAGCACCTCGAGAACGCAATGGGAAAGAAGACCACCATCGATGCCGCCTTTGCCTTCCTTGCTGCCCGAGATGACGCTGGCCGTACAGTCGGCTCCAGCAAGCCGGAAGACTATCTCACCGCACGTTTGGGCCTGACCTATCCGGAGGCACAGGCGCGCATAAAGACCGGGCAATCGCTCTTTGCCCCGCTTTCGGAGGAAGCGGCCGCAGATGCGCCAGCTTCTGCCCATCCAAGCGCGACGGGCAGTGACAGCGAAACGGCAGAACAAAAGCGTGAGGACGCCACCCGTGAACGCGCCCGTCGGGAGCGGGAAGCCGCAGAAAAGCGCCGCCGGCAAATGCTTGAAGAAGAAGCCGCACACGCGCGCACTATCGCACTCATCGAACAGGAACTTGAGCACCTCACGGAGGGCGCGCTCCCTGGCCGGCAAGAGCTTAGCCAGCACGCTTTGGAGAAGTCTCGGGAGATGTCACATACAGCGCTCCGAGCCTGGCTGCGCGAGGCCATTCGTGCAGCAAACAAATCAGTCTCCGATGCAGACGCAGTCATTAAAAAGCGTCGCTTGCGCATCTCCCAGCCAGATGCTGATGGTGGCGTCTTCATCAGTGGATACGTCGATGCCGCCACGGCAGCAATGCTAAAAGCCGCATTTGCCCCAGCTCGCCATCAGGGAGGGCCAAATCTTCCGGCAGAGGAAGATTCCCGCACATACTCCCAAAGAATGGCAGACCAGCTTTCTGCCATTGTCCACAGCTATCTCGAATCTCATCAGCACGGCACTGGTGGTGTGGGTTCCTTGCTTATCACCACCACGCTGAACGAGTTGGAAGAGATGGATTCTTCCACCCGGTTCGCCACCAACGCTGGCGTGGAGCTCTCCCCGCTGGACCTACTACGTATTGGAGCGGCATCACACGATTTCATCGGTGTGGTTGATGATAAGAAATTCCCGCTGGAATTGGGCCGCTGCAAGCGCAGCGCAAGCCTTTATCAAAAGATAGCCTTAGCGGCCTCTGAGTTGGTATGCACCCATCCCGGCTGTGACCGCCCTTGGGTCGAATGCGATGTCCACCACCTCCATGCGTGGGCAGCAGGTGGAGCAACGGATCTCAAGAACTTAACGCTCCTCTGCAGAAGACATCATGCGGATAACAATGACCGACGTGACGGTTTCCGCAACATGGGGCATGCAGAGCGAGACCCAATAACTCGAAGAGTTGGTTATCGTCCGGCAGGGTCGGAAAGGATCCATTTCAACGACAGCCCAGCTGCACATAAAGCCCCGGCCCACAAACTCAGCGCCTAACCGCAGGATACTTGTGCCCTGCGGGCGGATTGCGCTTGCGTTTTATCGCGAGGTGAAAATAGTGAAGGTAGGTAGCCTAAAATTGTTATCCATGCGCAGAATGCTAGTTACTGGCGGCGCCGGATTCATCGGCGCCAACTTCGTCCGCTTGGTCGCTGCCACGCGCCCAGAAGTCTCCATCACGGTGCTGGACAAACTCACCTACGCGGGTAACCGAGCGAACCTCGAACGCGTAGAGTGCCGCTTGGTTGTCGGCGATATTGCCGATGCCGCGCTGGTGGATGAACTGGTGGCGCAAAGCGACATCGTGGTGCACTTCGCAGCCGAGTCCCACAACGATAATTCGCTGCAGGATCCCTCCCCGTTCATCCAGACCAACGTCGTAGGTACTTTCACCTTGTTGGAAGCCTGCCGCAAGCACGATGTGCGTTTCCACCACGTCTCTACCGACGAGGTCTTCGGTGACCTCGAAATCGGTGCCGCTACCAAATTCACCGAAACCACCCCTTATGCGCCTTCCTCGCCGTACTCCGCGTCGAAAGCCAGCTCCGATCACTTGGTGCGCGCCTGGACGCGCAGCTTTGGGTTACGGGCAACCATCTCGAATTGCTCCAACAACTACGGCCCTTTCCAGCACGTAGAAAAGTTCATCCCGCGCCAAATCACCAACCTGTTAGACGGCCAGCCGGCCAAGCTATATGGAACGGGTGAGCAGGTCCGTGACTGGATTCACGTCGACGATCACAACAGCGCGGTCCTCACCATCCTCGATCACGGCGAAATCGGCGAGACCTACAACATCGGCGCTGACCAGAAAGACATCAATAACAAGGAGGTCATCGAGCTCATCTGCGAGATCATGGGGGCTACCAACGCTGCAGGCGGCGCGCTCTACGAGCACGTGGCTGACCGCCCCGGCCACGATCAGCGCTACGCCATGGACGCTTCCAAGCTCCGCCGCGAGCTGGGCTGGCAGCCGCACTACACTGACTTCCGCGAAGGGCTGACGCAGACCATCCAGTGGTACCGCGACAATGAGAAGTGGTGGCGCCCGGATAAAGGCGACGTCGAGAAGCATTACGCCCAGCGCGGCCACTAGGCCGGCAGCGCAAGCCCATTAAACGAAACCTAGACAAGAAGAAACGAGCACACGTGCAGGTAACCAAGACGGCCATCGAGGGCCTACTGTTCATCGAGCTTGACGTCCACGGAGACAATCGCGGCTGGTTCAAGGAGAACTGGCAGCGCGCAAAGATGGTTGACGCCGGGCTGCCCGATTTCCAGCCGGTGCAAAACAACGTCTCTTTCAACGCCGCGGCGGGCGTGACCCGCGGTCTGCATGCCGAGCCCTGGGACAAACTGGTAAGCGTGGCCCACGGCAAGGTCTTCGGCGCGTGGTGCGATCTGCGCGAAGGCTCCGAAACCTATGGTGAGCTGGTCACCCATGAAGTAGGCCCCGATACCGCCGTCTTCGTCCCGTGGGGCGTGGCCAACGGCTTCCAGGCGCTTGAGGAAACCGCGTATTCCTACTTGGTCAACGATCATTGGTCACCTGAGGCGGAGTACACCTTCGTCAATCTCGACATGGTGGAATGGCCGCTCGATCCCACCGAAATCTCCGACAAAGACCGCGCGCACCCGCAGCTAGCGGACGTCACGCCCATGGCGCCGCGCAAGGTGCTGGTCACCGGCGCCAACGGCCAGCTGGGCCGCGCGCTACGCAAGGTACTACCGAACGCGGAGTTCTGCACGCGCGAGGAATTCGACATCACCAATCCGCCGCAGCGTCCTTGGCGCCGCTACAGCGCCATCATCAACTGCGCCGCCTACAACGACGTCAACGGCGCAGAAAGCGACCGCGCCCGCGCCTGGGAAGTCAACGCGCTGGCACCTGCCAAGCTGGCGCGCATCGCCGCCGATAACAACTTGACGTTTGTGCACGTCTCCAGCGACTATATCTTCGACGGCGAAACCGAAGTGCACACCGAGGAAGAAAGCCCTAGCCCGCTGAGCCTGTATGGGGCGTCGAAGGCGGCGGGTGAGGCGTCGGCAAGCGTGGCACCTAAGCACTATGTGGTGCGCACCTCGTGGGTCTTTGGCGAGGGCAACAACTTCATCAAAACCATGGCTCAGCTGGCAAATAAGGGCATCGAGCCGAAGGTCATCAATGACCAGCGCGGCCGGCCCACCTTTGCAGAGGACCTGGCCAAGGGCATCGCGCACCTGCTGGAAACCCAGGCGCCTTATGGCATCTACAACCTCTCCTCCGGGGGCGATACCGTGGGCCGCGATGAACTCGCCATGGCCACGTTCATCGGCATGGGGCACGACCCCGCCGAGGTCCACTCGGTCAGCACCGCGGAGTACGGCGTCGAGCCTGCCCGCCGGCCCAGCGAATCTACGCTGGATCTTTCCAAGATTGAGGCCACCGGCTTTAGCCCGATGAATTGGCGCGCCGCGCTAGCGCTCTACCTTGCGCTTTATCCTTTGGATTAGGCTTTCAATCATGAAAGGCATCATCCTCGCGGGCGGTTCAGGCACACGCCTCTACCCCATCACCAAGGGCATCTCGAAGCAGCTCATGCCGATCTATGACAAACCCATGGTCTATTACCCGCTCAGCACCCTGATTCAGGCGGGGATTCGGGAGATCCTCATCATCACAACCCCCGATGATTCGGCGTCTTTTGAGCGCCTGCTTGGCGACGGCTCCCAACTAGGCCTCATGCTTTCCTACGCAGTGCAGCCACGTCCAGAGGGCCTAGCGCAGGCCTTCCTCATTGCGGAGGATTTCATCGGCGATGACTCCGTGGCCTTGGTACTGGGCGATAACATCTTCGAAGGCCACGGCTTTGCCACCGCCTTGGGCCAGTGCCGCGACCCCGAAGGCGGAATCATCTTCGCCTACGAGGTCTCCGATCCGCAGCGCTATGGCGTGGTGGAATTCGACGCGGCAGGCAACGCGCTGTCCATCGAAGAAAAACCAGGCCAACCCAAGTCCAATCATGCCGTGGTTGGTTTGTATTTCTACGATAACTCAGTAATCGACATTGCCAAGGGCATCCGCCCGAGCGCCCGCGGCGAGCTGGAAATCACCGCCGTCAACGAGGAGTACCTGCGCCGCGGCAAGCTACGGGTGCAGCGCATGCAGCGCGGCGACGTGTGGCTCGATACCGGAACGGTGGACTCGATGAGCGAGGCCTCCGCCTACGTCGA
Organism: Corynebacterium sp. HMSC06G04; assembly: GCF_001807365.1. NCBI lineage: Bacteria > Bacillati > Actinomycetota > Actinomycetes > Mycobacteriales > Corynebacteriaceae > Corynebacterium > Corynebacterium sp. HMSC06G04. The sequence continues at coordinate 32,201 of NZ_KV788590.1, forward strand.
GGTGATGCAAAAGCGCACCGGCACCGTCATCGGCTCGCCGGAGGTGGCGGCCTACCGGGAAGGTTTCATCTCCCGTCCGGCCTTGGCCGCGCTGGCAGAGCCGCTCATGAAGTCCGGCTACGGCTCCTACCTGCTGGCCTCGGCGCGCGAGGATTAATCAGGCGGTTTTAATAGTCAGCCGGGTTTAGTAGCCGCGGGCGACGTATTCGTCGATGCGCGCGGCCTCTGCGCCCACGGTGGTCTCATCGCCGTGGCCCGGCAGCACGCGGGTCTCGGCGGGCAGGTTGAAGACCACGTTACGCAGGGATTCGATGATGACGTCAAAGTCGGAGTACTTGCGGCCGGTGGCACCAGGGCCGCCGTTGAAAAGCGTATCGCCGGAAAGCAGCACGCCCTCGCTCGGCAGGTGAAGCACCACGCAGCCCGGCGAGTGGCCCGGCGTATGGAAGACGGTGATGTCTTCGCCGCTGACCTGGAACTGCTGGTTATCCTCCAGCGGGTGGAACGCGGCGCCGCCGTTGGATTCTTCCCACAGCATCTGGTCATCTGGGTGGAGGTAGACTTCGGCGCCAAAGCGCTCGGCGGCCGCCGGCGCCAAGTCACAGTGATCGTTGTGCGCGTGGGTGAGCAGGATGCCCTTGACCGGACGATCGCCCACGAGCTCGGCCACCGCATCCAAGTCGTGGGAGGGGTCCACGACGTACACACCCGAAGCATCGCCTACGACGTAGACGTTATTGTCCACGTCCCACTCGCCGCCGTCTAGGCGGAACTTGCCTTTGGTTACAGCCTTGTCGATCTGCATTAGTTCTATTTCTCCTGATCTATGCGAATTCAACGACGGAGCGCAGCACCTTGCCGGACTTCATGGTGGCGAAGGAATCTTCGACCTCGTCCAAGGAGATGCGCTCGGATACGAACTTATCCAGCGGGAACTGGCCGTTGCGGTGCAATGCCACATATGCAGGGAAGTCGCGCTCTGGCAAACAGTCGCCGTACCATGCCGGCTTGATGGAACCGCCGCGGCCGTAGAGGTCGATGGCTGGGATATCGACGTGGTCGGTGAGGTTAGGCACGCCCACCATCACCATGCGGCCGGCATGGTCGCGGGAGTAGAAGGCCTGGCGCCAAGTCGGCTGGATGCCCACGGCGTCGATGGAAACGTCGGTGCCGAAGCCGCCGGTTAGCTGGCGTACGGCCTCGATGACCTCATCCTCACTCATGTCCTTAGAGTTGACGACATCGGTGGCGCCGAATTCACGCGCGGTCTCAAGCTTTGCCTCGTCGATGTCGACGGCGATGATCTTGGCCGCGCCCGCCAGCTTCGCACCGGCGATGGCTGCGGTGCCGACGCCGCCGCAACCAAAGACGGACACGGACTCGCCGAGCTGGATTTCCGCGGTATTGACGGCCGCACCCAAGCCAGCCATGATGCCGCAGCCCAAAAGTCCCGCCGCCGCCGGATCCTCTTCCGGATCCACCTTGGTGCACTGCCCCTCGTGCACGAGGGTCTTCTCCGCGAAGGAGCCGATGCCCAAGGCAGGGGTCAGTTCGGCGCCTGCGTCCTTATCATCCTCAGCCAGGTACATCTTGGCGGAGGCGTTGTGGGTATTAAAGCAGTACTTTGGCTCGCCCTTCTTGCAGGCGCGGCACTCGCCACAGACTGCGCGCCAGTTAAGGATGACGAAGTCGCCCTCGGCAACGTGGGTAACGGCGGAGCCTACGCGCTCGACGACGCCCGCGGCCTCATGGCCAAGCAGAAATGGGAAGGCGTCCTCGATATCGCCATCGCGATAGGCCAGGTCCGTGTGGCAGACTCCGCAGGCCTGCACCTTGACGATGACGTCGTTTGCGCCTGGCTCAGGGATCACGATGTTGACGGTCTCGACCGGTGCTCCCTTGGAGCGGGCAATTACGGCTTTAACAGTGTTGTTGCTCATGCGGCCCCAGCGTACACGGATTTCCAGCAAGGCCGCACTAATGAAAATTCATTTCAGCAGATATGCGAAAGCGTGCGCGGGTTACCCCAGCGCACGCCGAAAATTAGAAATTAAGAGCCAGCAATAACGTTTGCCGCATGCTCGTGGCCGCGCGCATTTACGTGAAGCGGCAGGTTGCCGTCGCCAGCAGTGAAGTCAACCAGGCCGGCCCACATGCGGCGATCCGCGGTGGCACACATGCCTTTATCGCGGGTGCTCGGCTTCAGGTCGAGGAACTCGGTCCCGGTACGCGCGGCCAAGTCCACCTGCATCCATTGGGAAGCATCCTCCCAAGCCCGCACATTCGGCAAGAAGGTGTGATCGAGCGGTGCCGGACCCACGTGCAGCAGGCAATAGCTACCAGCAGAGCCGATGGTGGGATACCCGACGATCTGAATGCGCGCATTTGGCGCCGCAGCACGGATGCGGCCGATGAGCGGAGCGTTCGCATCCACGAAGCGGCGGCGCAGCTCACCCTCGCTCATGCCTGGGTTGTTATACGTGTCATTAAAACCCGTGGCGTAGAGAACGCGGCGGGTATTTGGGCTCAACGCGCCAGTCTGGATAGCGCGATCAACCTGGGCGAACATCTGCGGGCCGCGCGAGAAGGAAACAGCGCCGGAGCAAGAAAAGTCTGCGACCGGCAGGCCCAGCTTCGCGCCAGTGCGGCGGGCATAGTTATTAGACTGCGGACAATTCACGCCGCCAGCACTCTGGGAGCTCAGACGCGCGGTGAGATAAGCACCCGCGTCTGGGTCGGCCAACACGGAATCACCAAAGGCCACCAGATTTGCATCGGCTGCCACCGCTTGAGGTGCCGTGCCCAGGCCTACCGCGATGCAGGTCGCAGCAAAAGCTGCCATTACCTTCTTTTTCAGGTTCATGGATTTCCTCTCAAATTTTGCTGCCCATCATCTTAGCCCAACCTGGACGGTCCGTTTAGAATCAATATATGTTCTAGGTCAAAAATATACTATAGTCCACAGGGGCAACTTCTGTAACATTAGTAACAATCTTCCGAGCCGTGCAACAGCCTGTGCAGCCCACACGATTAACAAGCCGGTAGCCTAACTGTCGCGCTAGCTTTCCCTTATTGACGTAGGACTTTTACTCAACATGCCTTTTAATTTCTCTGATTTAACCTTCCACGCCGCTGCCCTGAGCCGCTTTATCCCGCAGCTTTTTAAGTCCGGCATCATCACTCACCGTGATGGCATGACCCCGCTACTCAAGGCCGGGCCCATCTTAAGCCGCTACCGCTTTACCACTGCCCGCGAGCTCGAGCAGGGCTATATCACCTGCCCAGAGCGCCTCGCGCTAATCGACGACGACGGCACCCTCACCTACCGCCAACTGCGCAACAACGCGCAGACCCTGGCCAAGCACCTACGCAGCCTCGATCTGTCAGAAATCCGCCTCGGTGTGATGGCCCGCAACGGCCGCGGCATCATCACCCCATTAGGCGCCAAGGGATACGCGGGCGCGCATATCTTCCTGCTCAACGTCGGTTCTTCCCCAGAGCAGCTCGCAGGCTGCATCGAGGAAAACAACATCAACGTGCTCATCATCGACGACGAATTCATCGACCGCCTCGATCCCGCCTATCACGAGAGGATCGCCGTTATTATCGGGCATGACTCGGGCGCGGAACATTTCGGGCTGCCGACGCTAGACGGCATCGTCAAGCACGCCGAAGCAGTGCGCGACATCCGCTTGCCAAAGTATCCGAAGCACGGGCACATCGTGCTGATGTCTTCTGGCACCACCGGCATCCCCAAGGGCATCATGCGCCCGGAGCCGACGCTGCCGGTCGTGCTGGCATCCATCGTGGAAAACATCCCCTGGCGTGCCAACCAGAAGGTGCAGATGACCGCATCCATCTTCCACACGTGGGGCTGGGCCTGCCTCAATATCGCGCTGGGACTGCGCAATACCATCGTGACCCGTCGCGTCTTCGACCCGGCGGCCGCGCTCGATGACATCCAGCGCTACCAGCTCGATGGTCTGCTTTCCTCCCCCGTCTTCTTCCGCCAGATGGTTGAGGTTGACCCGGATTCGGCGTATGACACCTCTTCGCTGAAGTTCATTGCCTCCGCCGGGCATGCGCTGACCCCGGAGATCGTGAAGGAAACCCACGAGCGCTTCGGCCCGATTCTCTGCAACGTCTATGGCTCCACGGAGCTGGCGCTGGCGTCGACGGCCAGCATGGAAGAGGTGGCTAAAGACCCGACCATCGGCGGCAAGATTGCCTCCGGCACTAAGCTGCGCATCCTCGATGAGGAGGGCAATGAGGTTCCGCGCGGCGAGGTCGGCGAGATCTACCTGACCAATTCCACCGCGCTCATTGGCTATACCAATCCGAAGATCCCACTCCACAAGGTCGATGGCCTCATTTCCATCGGGGACTTGGGCTATATCGACCCCGAGGGCTACCTGCATGTGGTGGGCCGCGCCGATGACATGATCATCGTCGGCGGCGAGAACGTGCACCCGCAGTCGGTGACGGAGGTACTCGAGGCCATGCCGGGCATCGCGGAGGTGCATGCCGGTGGCGTGGAGGATGAAACCACCTTCCAGCGCATCGCCGTGTGGGCGGTGACCACGCGGGACGCCCTAGGCAACGCCGTGACTGCCGACGCCATCCGTGCCTGGGTCCGCGAGAACCTGGCGGACCACTCCGTGCCGCGCGATGTCCACTTCCTGGACAAACTCCCGCGCAATGCCACGGGCAAGGTGGTGCCGCGCCTGCTGCACGGCACCGACTAACCCACGCCTATTCCTCTCAAGACGTAGAACCCTCCGAGCCAAAACTGCCCGAGTTGCCAAAACCTTCGCTCCTAACCGCAGGGAACAACGTTGTTTTTGGCAACTCGGGCAGTTCTTGTGTCTGGGATTTAATCCAGCCGGCTAGCTGCTGCGCTTGACGGTTGCTGCGACTTCGCCTGGCAGGGCATGGCCCTCGCGAGCGATGTCGACTCCGGCGACCTGCTTGGCCGTCGGGCACACCACCGGGGTGATGAGGTTGACGCCGCGCTCGCGCAGCTTGCTTGCCTCCACCGCGATGATCGGCGTGCCGGCAGTGACGGTATCGCCCTTCTTAGCCAGGGCGGTGAAACCTTCGCCCTTGAGCTCCACGGTGTCGATGCCGATGTGAATGAGCAGGTCCAGCCCATCCGCGGTCTTCATGCCGAAGGCGTGGCGCGTCTTAAAGATCATGGTGATGGTGCCGTCTACCGGGGCGCAGACGTCGAAGGCATCGACGGCATCAGGCATCACCGCGAAGCCTTCACCCACCATGCCCTGCGCAAAGGACGCATCCGGGACCTGGGAGAGCTCGACAACGTCTCCGGCGAACGGGGTGCGCACGTCGACGCCAGCGGCATCACCGCTTCCGCTCTGAGCGGCAGCGGCGCTGGCTCCAGCACCTGCCGCGCTCGCTGCACCAGTCGTGGCCAGGGCCGGGGAGCCGTGGCGCAGCTGGTGGCTGACCTCGTCATACATGAATTGCACGGCCGGGCCCACGATGACCTGGACGCTCTTCTCGGAGGGGTGGATGACGCCGGAGACGGCGGCGCGTTTGATCACGGAGTCGTCGACAAGCGCCTGCTCCTTCACGCCGACGCGCAGGCGCGTGGTGCAGTAATCCAATGAGTCAATGTTGTCCTTGCCGCCGAGACCCTCGATGATGCGGGCGGCATCACGAGCAGTCTTCTCATCGCCGGTGGCGGAATCCTCCATGGAATCTGCTACCGCATCGTCCTCGCCGCGGCCCGGGGTCTTGAGGTTGAGCCAGCCGATGAGGAAGTAGAAGATGACGAAGTACAGGGCGAAGAAGCCCACACCCATGACCAGCAGCATGTACCACTTATTAGCCAGCGGGTTCTGCGAGGAGAGCAACATGTCCACGAAACCGGCAGAGAAGCCAAAGCCGGCGGTCCAATCCATGGCGGAAGCGATGAAGACGGACAGGCCCATCAGCAGCGCGTGCACCACGTAGAGCAGCGGGGCGACGAACATGAAGGAGAACTCCAGCGGCTCAGTCACGCCGGTGAAGAAGGAGGCCAAAGCACCTGCGGCCATCAGGGAACCGACGACCTTGCGCTTGTTCTTATCCGCGCGCAGGTACATGGCGAGTGCCGCGCCCGGCAAGCCGAACATCATGACTGGGAAGAAGCCCGCCTGATAGCGGCCGACGACGCCCTCGACCGTGCACTGGCCGTTGGCCCAAATGCCCGGGCAATCGGCGGCGGAGGTAGCAGTAGCGGCTGCCTCGATGGTCTTCTGACCGGCCTGGAAGTTGCCGATGTCATTGATACCGATGACATCGAACCAGAAGACGGAGTTCAGCGCGTGGTGCAGGCCGGTCGGGATGAGCAGGCGGTTAGCCACGCCATAAATACCGGCGCCCGCCGCGCCCAATCCTTGGATGGAGGTACCGAAGTTAAAGAGCGCGTTGTAGATGAACGGCCACACGAAGTAGAGGATGCCGGAAATCACTATGGCGATGACGGCGGTAAGAATCGGCACGAGGCGCCGTCCTGAGAAGAAAGCCAAAAAATCCGGCAGCTTGGTGCCGTGGAAGCGGTTATATACCCAGGCCGCCATGACGCCGGCGAGGATGCCGAAGAGGACGTTGCCGCCGCCCACGGCGTTCCAGCCTTCCGCGGCCCATTCCAGGGCCTCATCGCCGGTCAGCGCGGTGGGGTCTTCGATGCCGCGGTAGCCGGCCACGGCCTCGGGGCCGAGCAGTTTCATAAACGTGGCGAAGGCCAGGAAGCCAGAGAGTGCCGCGGCACCGTTGGAATCCTTGGCCAGGCCGAAGGCAATGGCGATGGCGAAGATCCAGCCCAGGTTGGCCAGGACCGCATCGCCGGAGCTGATCAGCAGCTGGGCGGCGAGGTTATCCGGGCCAGCCGCGCTGGAAATCCAGTATCCAACGCCACTGAGGATCGCCGCGACGGGCAGCACCGCCACAGCGCCCATGAGGGCTTTTCCGAGCCGCTGCAGCGGCCCCATGACATCGATTTTCATGCGAGGAGTCCTTTCACACTAGTAAGGAATTAGATGGAGTTTTTAGGAAAAGAGTGGGCGGTGCGGACGGTGCTTGTCCGCGAAAACGTAGTACTCGCGGTCCTCCAGCTGGGAGGCGGCGGCTTCATCGAGGATCACCGTGGCGCGCTGGTGCCACTGCAGGATCGACGCGGGGCAGTGCGCGGAGAGCGGGCCTTCCACCATGGCGTGGACCGCGCTGGCCTTGTTGCTGCCAGTGGCCAACAAGAGCAGGTGGCGGGCCTCACTGATGGTGCCCAATCCTTGGGTCAGCACGTGGCGCGGGACCTCGTCTTCGTTGTCAAAGAAGCGGGCATTGTCCTGCACGGTTTGCGGGTGCAGCGTCTTGATGCGGGTGCGTGATTGCAGGGAGCTCGACGGCTCGTTGAAGCCGACGTGCCCGTTGGCCCCGATGCCCAGCAGCTGGATGTCCACGCCGCCGGCATCACGGATGGCCTTGTCATAGGTGGCCGCGGCGGTGGCGGGGTCATCGGAGTCACCAGCGGGGCTTTTTACCAGGTCATCATCGAAATCCACGTGGCTGGTGAATTCGCGGCGGATGGTGGAATAGTAGGACTGCTCGTGGGTACGCTCCAGCCCGATGTATTCATCAAGCAGGAATGCGCGGCTGCGGGCAAAGCTCACCTCGCCGCGCTCATGGCGCGTAATGAGCTCCTTGTACATCGCTACCGGGGTCGATCCTGTGGCCAGGCCCAAGGTGGCGCCGGCGTTGGCGTAGTGCGCGAAGATGTCAGCGGCCTCCACGGCCACTTCGGCCGGCGTGGAGCGGATGAGGATTTCCATGAGATGCCTTCCTGTGTGTTTAAGAGAGTGGGATGTCCGCGCCGTCGACGATGACGCGCACCGGTTGGTAGTGAGAGTTAAGGCCAACCAGGTTGGCGCGCGCGCCAACCGCGATGCGGCCTAGATTCGTCTCCCCCAACACGTCGGCTGCCGTGGTGGAGGTAAAACGCACCGCCTCGCCCAGACCATGGCGCTCGGCGAAGCTGGCGAATTGCTGGGACAATGTAGAGGTGCCGCCCGCGATAGCACCGCTGGGCACGCGCGCGACTCCCCCGCTCACGGTGACAGGCAGCGAACCCAGCTCATAGTCACCGTCGGCCATGCCGGCCGCCGCCATGGCATCAGTGATGGCGAAGGCGCGGTGACTGTGAGCCATGTCCACGGCGCCGTCAACAAGATGCACACCATCTGCGATGAGCTCGACGGACACATCCCCCGCCTTCGCTGCGGTGAGCAAAGCCGCTACCGGGCCCGGCGCGCGGTGGTGAATAGAAGGCATGCCATTAAAGAGGTGCGTTCCAGTCACGGTCAGGCCGAGCTCCTTAGCCTTGGCGATAACGCTCAGCGTGGTGTCATAATCGGCCTCGGTGTGGCCCAGGCTGGCGATGATGCCATGCTCCGCGCAGACGTCGAGCAGCTTGTCGACGTTCTCCGTTTCCGGCGCGAAGGTAATCGAACGCAGGTGGCCGCGGGCCGCGGCGATGACCGCGCGGAAGAAGTCCGGGTCACCGGGCACGATGCGCGATGGGTCCTGTGCGCCGCATTTGGCCGCAGCGATGAAGGGGCCCTCCATGTGGATTCCGGTGATCTCGCCTTCTTCAGCCAGCTGGGCTAAAAGCTCCGCCCGGGCGCAGAGTTCTTCTTGCGTGCCGGAGACCAAGCTGGCCAGCAGTGTCGTTGTGCCGTGCGCGCGGTGGAAGCGGGCGGCGGCTAGGCACTGCTCGTAGTCGCCGTTGGGGAATCCCCCGCCGTTGCCGCCGTGGTTGTGTAGGTCCACGAAGCCGGGCACCCACAGCAACGCATCCGAGTCCCCGGCGCGCCAGGCAGCCTCGGCTTGGGGGACGTCGCCAAGCACTATGCCCTCAATACTCTCCCCGAACGTGACGGCCCCAGCGCGCAGCTCGAAGTTTTCATCAATATAGAGGCCCTCGACGTGGCCTTTCTCCTTTGTCTGCATGGTTCATTCGGTCCCGCTTGTACGGGCTGACGTGGCGCAGCCCGGTTGACAATTCACTTGAGATTTATCAGGGCTACCAATTTTTGTGAACCACACTTCCTCCGAAGGGGGTGTGTGAGCGCAGATGGCTTTTAGCGCGTTAGGTGCACCGCGCGGAATGTCGAAAGGCCCGGCGAGCTACCAGCCGCGGGTGACCACTCGGTCCCAAAGCGCGTTGCTCGCTAGCTCACCGGCGCCCGCTGGTGAGGTGCCAACGAACACATCTCTCGCATCAGGATCATCAGCAAGAATGTAGCGGAACCACGCGGTGGCGTAACTGTCCCCGAACTCTAGAACGTCCTTGTGGTCCGCGCCCAGGCGGCGGGCAATGATTGCCGGACCACCAGCTGATTCAAAGTTCTCCTGCAAGTCTGACCACGGACTAACAAGCCAGCGGTCCGAACGGCCATCGCTCGTCATCAGGAATAGCGGTTCCTCTACGTCAGCCGTGTTGTAGTCCCAGTCATTGGACTGTGCCACTTTGTGGGAGGCCGGGCTCGCCGCATACACAGCTGCTACCTCCGTGTGGGCCGCAGCGTTGATGGCACCCGCACCACCCTGTGAGTGGCCAAAAATGCCGACTCGTGATCGGTCCGCACGAGAATCCAGTTCCGGCAAGCGCTCAATCAAGTGCACGACATTCTCTCCTGTACCTGTGTGGGGAGTCTCATCGCCGACAACCACGAAGCCCCAACTAGCCAGGTGCTCCGCCACGGGCAGGTAGCTGCTCAGCGGCGTGTTCGTGCCATTAGCCATGACCGCCGCCGGAAACGGTCCCGCGCCTGTCGGTGCCGCGATGGTCACGTCGCCATCACGCCGCACGTCGACCTCGTGCGGCCCTCGCCCGCAAACGACGCTTCCAGCGGGCCACCTGTCTCAGCGCTATATCCGGCAGCCACGCCGTCATCACCGGTCACGCTGTCTGCGTCCACCCACTGCATGAATCCCACAAACCCTACAAACGCCACCACAATCACGGCCACCACGGCAATCATGCCAACCACAAGCTTTTTCATGCTCTGTATTGTGTTTCGCACGAGAGCGAAGGTCACTAGCGCTAGCACTACTTTTTCCTGTACACAGTGCAAGAGCTGCCTCCGCTACGCCCTTGAAATGAGAGACTCACATCATTACCTTGTTGTATGTAATCGTCATCACATATGGGAGAAATAATGCTTACCTCCGAAACGCTTTCCGAAGTAGTCACAGTAGGAGGTTCAGGTCCGTTCAGCGGCCAGGGCAACGAAACAGTTGCAGCCTAAATGCATCCCCCTAGAAACAGTGGTGACGAAGGACTTTCATCTATCTACACCTTGACCGCCACATATTTTTTATTGTCAGTGTGCGGGTCAATGACCAGCCTCTCGATTTCACTCCACTTCGCCGAACTCAACAAAGGCGAACTGTTGGTGGCAAGCATCTTCATCTCGGGTACTTGCGCTCAAGTTTTTGCAGTCCCCTTTCTGGCCCCACTCTTCAACAAATTCAACAGCTATCACATTGCGCTTGCTGCACTCTTCTTAGATCTTCTGGGCCTGTTATCAATGGCAGCCTATCCAGAGCCATTGATCCTCATTGTCGGAAATCTCGTCACCGCATGCTTAAGCGGACTGTCAATTCCATCCATTTTCACCATCGCTGACTCTCAGGTCGGCGAAGGACAGCAGGCGAAAGCCTTCTCCCTCTTGGACACAGCCCGACTTGGCAGTGGATTCCTTGGACCACCTCTAGGTGGATTACTACTGGACCAAAGAAACCTGCAGACAGCGCTCTTCGTTGAAGCTTGCGCCGTTGGAGTCTCGCTACTTGCTTTTTATTTCCTTTATAAATCCTCGCCCCCGAAAACACTGCTTCATTCAGAAACCAAAGATTCTTCACCGAGTTTTCTCCAGAAGGTCCTCGAAGCACCTTCCCTTTTGCTGAAGAATAGAAGCGCTCGGTCCGCGTTAACCAGCATTTGGGGAGCAATTATCTGCACCTCGGTTTTCAACGTTTCGCTTGTCTTCTATGCGACACAGACCCTCCACGTCAGCGGTACGTTATATGCCATCATTGCCCAAGCATTTATCGTGGGCCGCATCTTTGGCGCACGGCTTTCAGCTCGCCTTCACTCACAGAACGCTGGGAAAGTCCTGGCCGGGGCAGGATTCGCTATGGGGTGTTTCATAGCTTTACCTGGACTATTTCCCTCATTGTGGCTCTGCATCCCATGTTTCCTCCTGGGCGGAGTCTGCAATGCTGCTCAGGTGGCCGCACTACGCATAATCGTTGTCGGATCCGTACCTGATGAAGTGAAACCCAAAGCCCTTTCTACGATGGGTTCAATTAACAGCTCCGCAATGCTTATTGGATACATCATCGGGGCACCTGTTGTAAGTGCCATCGGCCCAGCTGCGGCCCTTGTCGTATCAGGGTTTGGCACCTCTATCCTCACTCTGGGGCCAATTCTGAAGACCACCATGTACGGTGCCTCCGGTGACCAAGACTACGACAACAAATAGCATTCAATTCTGTAGTAAATCTACTGTCAGATGCGAGTTTTTGGTACCGGTGTTCTGGGGACTCGGTACTGCCGTGTTCCGGGTAGTTGGTACCGGGCCGAGGGGTGCGTCGGCCCGGACGGGCTACAATTTCAGGGTGGAATCACAGCTAGTCGCCTACATCGATGAGTCCTCCGCCCTTAGACCCCCAGACCGGCAGGAGTACATGGTGTGTGCAGCCATCATCGACACTCAAGACTTGGAAAAAATACGCGAGGAGCTGCGTCCACTACGACTTCCTGGCCAGGTCAAACTTCACTGGACCGACGAACGTAATAGCCGACGCCGAAAAATCGTGGACACCCTTTCTGAGATCGACTCCATGCAAGCGATCATCACCCACCGGAGTGAAGTGAGCAAGAAGACGGAGAGGCACCGCAGGAAATGCTTGGAGCAGATGTACTTCGAGCTCTCCGAGATGCACGTCCACAACGTCACTTTGGAAAGCCGGCAAGAAGCACAAAACAGGCGAGACGTCGCCCATATAGTTGCGCTGCAGGGCCAGGGACAAAGTGCTGGCATCCGACTGCGACACGTACGCGGTGGCGATGATCCCCTGCTCTGGATTCCAGATGCCGTTCTGGGAGCACTGAACTCCGTCCATCTAGGGGAAGAGCAGTACTGGGAGAAGCTGCACGAGAAAGTGATCCTCAACCGTCCCACCCCGGATTCCCTCTAGAGGCAGACGAAGACCCTGGGTCCAGTCGTCCGGCTGGGGTCCCAGGGTCTTCTTCCGATCCTGTCGTAACAGGTGGCAATAACACTAGGGTAGCACCATTTGGCACCATTTAGCACCATTTGACACCATTTGGCACCATTTGGCACCGATAGGCCCCGTCCGTTTCCTTAGCTGGATCGGCGGCCTCATCCTGGTTTCCTGACCAAATCCACATCGACCAAGCCGAACGCAGCGGGCTAAATATCACTCTGCTCAATACCCCTAGACGTTGACGCCGACATGCCCCGCCGAGATACAGCAGGTCATAGGACAAAGACCTCTTACTCCGGCCATCACTGAATCGATCATCAAACCACCCCGGCGGGAGCTGACGGAAAATCTCTGAAGTCAAACCCTCATCAGAGATGACTTTCTTTGCACGGGATACTTCCCGTCGTGAACACCCCAATGCGTGTGTGATCTGCGCCTAGCTAGCACCATCAAGGCACATCGCAATGATCTGCTTGAAGTTGACCACAAGGACCAGCTCCTTCCAAGTAGAAGTTGACGCAACACCAGCGGATTGTGGTGTCGCCAACATCACTTCGTATGACGCCAATGACCATCAAAAAGCATGGGCTTCAGCTGCACGAAAAATGGACTCCACGCTTGAAGAAGAAATCCAAATAGAAGAGATTATCGGGTCTGTTCGCTTGGATCTCTGCGAAACGCTAGTCAAGCTACTGAAGTTGAAGGGCATCAACTATCCGCAAACCTTCAGTGAGAAAACTGGTCTCTATGACGGCCTTTACAACAAGATAGCCAATGGAAAGCAGCAGACGATGAAGCGTGACACTTTGATGGCTATCGCGGTTGGTTTAGGACTTACATCGCACGCCACCCAGGAGCTCATGAAAAAGGCCGGAATTTCCCTCAACGCGCTGAAAGATCCCGACCGAACCTATCTTACGATTTTGGAACGGTTCCCCGGAACAGATCTTTACAACGCTAACTGCTTCCTTGAAGCCCGGAATCTTCCTCCGTTGGGAAGCAAGTATCGAGATTTCTAAAACTCGAAAACTTTGAAAGTTCGGATTAAGCCCCCATCGTGGGGCTTTTTCTGTATGCCCTGAGAGATAAACCCGCTTTTACTAGGCATTTCAATTGAGCTTTCGAAGTCAGGATTCCTGTTTTCAAACCAGGCATGCTCGGTTCCATGAACACAAAAACACTCACTATAGCCCGGTTCTCCGAAACAGTGCCCCACAAACTTGGCTTTATTCGCGATGCCACAATGCTTGCCTGTCTTGCAACGAACAGGGTGATCAGTGCTAGCGAGCACGAAGCCTTGTACGCCCAACTGGCGGAGATGTGTCGGCCGGTTTATCAGCGCCGAAAATTATTGGTTTTGACTGGATAAACGCCATGTTTAGAGCGTGTATAGACACAAGCACCGATCAGTTTAGAGGTGAGGAGGAATAGTGGCGAAGATCGAGCAGGTGACGCCAGCCAAGCCAGTGAGAGTGAAGCTGGTGAATGTCGCAGCATACGCGCGGGTATCCACAGCAAGGGAGCGCCAGCTGTCCTCTATCGCCGCCCAGGTTTCTTATTATTCGCGACTCATCCAATCCACCCCCGGCTGGGTCTACGCGGGAGTTTTCACCGATGAGGGAATCACTGGCACCAAAACCAGCGGCCGACAAGGCCTAGCAGACTTGATGGAGCTCGCCAGGAATGGCGGGGTGGATATTGTGTTGTGCAAGTCGATCTCCAGGCTTGCCCGCAACACGCTCGACCTGCTTCGTATCGTGCGCGAACTCAAGAACTTGGGTGTTTCTATCCGTTTTGAGCGTGAACATATCGACACTGCCACCGCTGACGGTGAGCTACTGCTGACGTTGCTAGCCTCGTTTGCCCAAGAAGAGTCTGCTTCTTTGTCAGCGAATGTGAAGTGGGCGATTAGGCAAGGTTTCAAACAAGGCAAAACGAATTCGTTTGTGCTTTACGGCTACCGCTGGGACGGAGAACGCTTCCACATCGAGGCGCGCGAAGCCGAAGCCATCAGACGCATCTACACCAGCTTCCTGGCAGGGATATCGCCTGAGAAAACTGTGGCTCAACTTAACGCTGAAGGTTTCCGTTCTCTAACCGGTGAACCCTTAGAGCCTAATCTTGCTCGCCGCATCCTTGAAAACGAGCGCTACACCGGAAACCAGATGCTTCAAAAAACCTTCATCCCCGCTATCGGCGCCAAACGAGAAGTAGAAAACAATGGCGAGTTGGAGCGCTACTGGGTTGAAGACTCCCATCCCGCCATCATCGACACAGAGACCTTCCAACAAGTACAAACAGAGTTAGCGCGTCGCCGCAGGCTTGGTCTTGCTGCCACGCCTTCGCTTGCCACGGGCTGTTTTACTTCCAGGATCAAGTGTGCCTCGTGTGGCAGGAATTATCAGCGTAAAACCCGCTACCGAAAGGCTGGTGCTTACAAGATTTGGCGTTGCTGGGGAGCATGCCTCGGGCAAGGCAATACTTGTGGGCCGGATCTCAAAGAAACCCGACTCAAACAAACAGTAATCAAGATCCTCACGCTGGCTAAGTGGAATGAGGAAGAAATCATGTCCCGCCTATCTTGCATCACGGTCATGAAAGACAAGTTGATCTTCACCCATGACGATCAGCGCCAGACAGTCATTGCGCTGGCCCAGCTGGAAGGAGAATAACAGTGGCTACGGTTACCGCGATACCAGCAACCAAGACACGCATCCACGACAGCGCGCTTTCAGGTTTTAGCTCCAAACGCCGGGTGGCAGCCTACGCAAGGGTGTCCACCGATATGGAAGAACAAGCCACCAGCTATCAAGCCCAAATCGATTACTACACCGTCCACATCCAATCGCGTGCTGATTGGGTGTTTGCTGGCATGTATGCCGACGAAGGCATTAGCGGTACTTCTACCAAACACCGTGAGGGCTTCCAAGCCATGATCGCCGACGCGTTAGCCGGGAAAATTGATCTGATCCTCACCAAGAGTGTCTCGCGGTTTGCTCGTAACACCGTCGACTCCCTGACCACCGTCCGACAGCTAAAAGAAGCCGGTGTGGAGGTGTATTTCGAGAAAGAAAGCATCTGGACCCTTGATTCTAAAGGCGAACTACTCATCACCATCATGAGTAGTCTTGCCCAGGAAGAATCTCGCTCCATATCTGAGAACGTCACCTGGGGACATCGCAGACGCTTCGCTGATGGGAAAGTCATGGTGCCCTACTCCTCGCTACTGGGATATAAGAAAGGCGCTGACGGTAACCTCGCTATTGATGAGACTCAAGCCCCGACCGTGCGCTTGATCTACCAGCTGTTTCTAGACGGCTCATCGATCACCGAAATCCGTGCCGAGCTACAGCGTCGCGGTATTTTGACTCCGCGAGGTAAAACCAACTGGTCCACCTCAACCGTGCGCTCCATCTTGACCAATGAGAAATATAAAGGCGACGCCCTGCTCCAGAAAACGTTCACCGCTGACTTCCTAACCAAACGAATCGAAGTAAACGAGGGCGAAGTCCCGCAATACTACGTCACCGGAAACCACGAGCCGATTATTGATGCGCCCGTCTGGGATCAGGTTCAATACGAGTTGGCCACCCGCCACGCAACCAACAGCTCCAAAATCGGCCTATTTGCCAGCCGACTCAAATGCGCAGATTGCGGATCCTGGTACGGACGCAAAACCTGGGCATCCAACACTAAATACAAGCACACGATCTGGCGGTGCAACCAAAAATACGACCATCCCCGTCCCTGCCAGACCGCTACCTTGCGTGATGAGCAAATCCAGACCGCGTTCCTCGCCGCGCTAAACCAGCTGGCTGAACAATATCGCGGACAAAGCCACCTACCACAGGTCATCGACGCCATGTTTAATACAGACCAGCTCGAAGCGGAGTCCAAGCGCCTAGACGAGAAAATCCGCGCTCTTGCCAGCGAGATTGAATCATTGGTTGCAGAAAATCAGCGGGTAGCGCAAGACCAGGACCAATACCTCGCCCGCTACACCCAGCTAGAAGCGCGATACCAGAAAACCCTGGGCCGCAAACAAGCCATCGAGGCCGAGATTGCTGCCAAGAGTGCCAAGGCCACTGCGATCAAAACCGCCTACACCCAGTTGGCCGACAAGCCCATCCAGCATTTTCAACCATCCCAGTGGACAGCGCTTATCGACCATGCCGTTATCGGAGCCAACGAGATCCAGTTCGTCTTCAGAATCGGCACTGAAATCACCGTGCCTATTGCTAGCAGGCTGCCAGTTTCTTCCACTTCCTGATTTTGGTGCGAAACGTCGTAAATGGCGCGACGGTGTTGATATGCACCCATTTCCACACCGGCCACGCCGACGGGGTGGAAGAAGCCCACGCACGCTGACCCGAACTAAACAATTCTGATTCGGTTAGACCGCCCACCATTTTGACTATCTCACCAAGCAGGATCTTGAACCTGTCGATCAAATCCTCAGTAGATACCTGCTCCCAGCGTTGGTAGAACGATTCATACAATCCGCCCAGTTGATTCCACTTAAAACCAGGTGCCGGAGTCACCACGTCAAGACCGGCTTGTTCGTCACGTTCCCAGCCGAGCAGTAATTCCATCCAGCCAAGCTGGTAGGCGATCATCTGCCGGGGCGTGCGGTCAACACCGTCAACCAGCCGGTCCCAACCATCGCCAGGAACGCCTACGAACTCGCCGATAAAAAGTTCGCCACGCTTAGTAATCTCTGCGGCTAGTTCATCGCCGGACGCATACGATCTCACCACACACCTCCTCGTGAAACGGCCTTAGGTTTAACGCTTCGTTAGCGCGTTAAACCCTGAATACGCATTTTACTAGGGCAAACAAGATACCCGCTAACGCAAAACCCAAACCCGCTAACGCAAGCGATTTTTCACACCCCCCTAAGCGATACTCGCTAACGCAAAAGGGTACTTATCAAATCCGACGTCTAAGTGGAGCCGCCTGCGAGAATCGAACTCGCGACCTTCTCATTACGAGTGAGATGCTCTACCGACTGAGCTAAGGCGGCACGGCGCAACGGGAAGATGCACCGCGTGAAAGTTTAGCCTAGGCCCGGGCTAAGAAAGAAATCGGGCCACCACCCGCACTACACGCGCAGCACACGTGCACGCTAGCGCGCACCGCAGGCCAAACGCAGGCGGCCAATCATGCCGTCGAAAGCCACCTGCGGGGTGACGTTCTGCGGCAGCTGCTCGCGGCAGGTACGGATGGCGGACTGAGCGGCAAGCAGCCCATCCTCGCTCACGCGTTGAGCAAGTTCGCCCGCCAGGCCGGCGAAGTCCGGGTGGGTCATGTCCACCTCAGCGCCAACTTTGAGCATGAGCGCATCGCGGTAGATACCGGCAAGATCCACAAGGACAATATCGAGGCCGTCGGCGATGCGGCGTTTAGCGCGCTTCTTATGGAGCTCCTCCAGTTCTTTCAGGGCACTGCGGGCGTCGCGCTGCGCCTTGCTTGCTCCCTTACCCTTGGCGCCGATGCCGAAGGACTGCTCAATTTTGGAGCGCTCCGCTTCTTCGGATTCAGCGTGAGAATCCTTGGCGTCCTTCTCAATGAACTTCAGCAGAGCGGTAACGGATTGGAAGGCCTGGGAGCCGTGGAAGACGTCTTCGGCCAGGTTGATGGCCATGGCGCGACGCTTTTGTGCGGCCGCATCCTGTACCAGGTGGCGGGCACGGCCCACGTGCTGCAGGCTCGTGACGGCGGCCAGGCGAGCATCGTGTTCGCTGGCGCCCTCGGCGACGAGCTGTTTGACCACGCCTTCCACGCTGGGCGAAGGAATATATAGGTGGCGGCACCGCGAGCGCAGGGTCTGGGAGAAATCTTGTGGGTCCTCGGAAGGAGCCACCATGACGATGACGGTGCGCTCCGGCGGCTCCTCCACTGTTTTCAGCAAAGCGTTGGCGGCCTCGTTGCGCAGGCGGTCGGCTTTGTTGAAGATAACCACGCGCCACGGCGCCACGCTGGGCAGGCTCGCCGCACGGCCGATGACATCGCGGGCCTCGCCGACAGTGATGAATTGTTCCTTAGGATCGACGAAAACTAGGTCGGTGTGTTTTTGTTGTTCCAATACCGCCCGGCAGGCCGCGCACTGCCCGCAACCGGGGTCCCCGTTTTCGTCTTTGCTCGTGCACATCAACGCCGCCGCAAAGCACAGCGCCGCCAAAGAGCGGCCCGCCCCGGGAGGACCCGTAAGCAGCCAAGAATGACTCATCGCCCGCAGATCCCCCTCACCTCGGGCGGCCCGAGCTGCGGCCAAGATGGTCTGGGCCACTGCTGGGGTATCTGCCAATCGTTGCGCAACGCTTCCGGTATTCACTCGCCCTAGCCTACTGGGATAACTAAAGTAATAAATCATGAACAGACTACTGCGTGGCGCCCGCTGGCTCATGGGCACCCAATGGCCTATGTACGCCACGCTCGTTCTGGGATCCAACATCTTAGGCGCCGTGGCGATCATGACCTTCGTGGTCTTCTTCCTGCCGATGCCGGAGATTAAGGACTTTACTTCCGACGTCCCGCACTTAGCGTTAATCGGCGTCCTCTATGTTTCCTTCGCCGTGCTCATCGGCATTTCGGTAACCCTGTTACTCTTCCGGCCGGTGCTGGACTGGCAGCGCAATCCCGAAGCCCACGATCCAAACATGGTGCGCAACCTGGTGCTGCGCATCCCCATCTACCAAGCCGCAGTGGCCGGCCTGGTGTGGATCATTGGCATCGTCTTGGCCATCATCATCGCCACCCAATCCTCCGGCAGTCTGGGCCTAGTCGTGGGAGTTTCCACGACCTTGGCCGGCCTGTTGGTGGTGTTGCTTACCTACTTGCAGGCAGAACGCCTCGTGCGCCCCGTGGCGGCGCAGGCAGTGGCCCGCCGCTTCGAGGACTCCACTCTGGAGCCGCCGATTAAGTACCGCCTCATCTATACCTGGGTAATGACCTCCGGCATTCCGCTCGTCGGAATCGCACTGGTGCTCGTGGGCCAGCGCACCGGCATGTTCACGGATAACGCCAACGACATCATGCCCGCGGTCATCGCCCTAGCGCTGACCGCCCTGGGAACGGGTTTTACTGGCACCGTCTTCGCGATGATGAGCGTCGTTGACCCCATCGTCGAGCTACAGGATGCAATCAACCGCGTGCGCCGCGGCGAAAATGATGTGCAGGTCGATATTTATGACGGTTCCGAGTTGGGCGTGTTGCAGGCAGGCTTTAATGAAATGATGCGCGGCCTGCGCGAGCGTCAACGCGTGCGCGATATCTTCGGCCGCTACGTCGGCATCGAGGTCGCCCAGCGCGCACTGGAGGAACGCCCCGAGTTGGGCGGCGAGGACCGCAAGGTAGCCGTTCTTTTCATCGACGTCATCGGCTCCACCACCTTCGCGGTCAACCACACCCCAGAGGAGGTCGTCGAAGAGCTCAACAAGTTCTTCGAGCACGTAGTCGAAGTGGTGCACCGCAACAAGGGCATCATCAACAAGTTCCAGGGCGATGCCGCGCTGGCCGTATTCGGCGCTCCGCTTAACGTCTACGACGCTAACTCCATGGCGCTGCAGGCGGCGCGCGAGCTGCGTCAGGAGCTACGTGGCTTGGAGCTGCAGGCAGGCATCGGCGTCGCGGCGGGTCACGTGGTGGCCGGCCACATCGGCGGCGCGGACCGCTTTGAGTACACCGTCATTGGTGATGCAGTAAACGAGGCGGCCCGCCTGACCGAGCTGGCCAAGGACACTCCGGGCCAGGTCCTGACCAACTCCGCCACGCTGCGCGGTGCCAACGAGGCAGAGCAAGCCCGCTGGACCATGATGAAGTCCATTGAGCTGCGCGGACGACGCCGCATGACACGCCTGGCACGCCCTATCCGCTCCACGCTTGCTGAACGCGCGGAACAATAGCGGAGCAATAGCGGCGCAGTAACCGAGAATTTATTTCATAAAATCTGTAACATGCGCCCCATGACTTCCGCAGTGTCTCAGTCTCGACCTCGCATGATCGTGCCCGACGTAGCTCGTGGTATGGCTCTTCTCGGCATCGCCCTAGCCAACGTCTGCACTGGGTGGATTACCACCTCCCATCCAGACGGCCAGTACTTCGGCGGCATCGATTCCGGCAACGCGTGGGATAAAGCAACCGTGCTCTTTACCGCGATGTTCGCGCATAACCGCGGCTTGCCGATGTTCTCCACGCTCCTGGGCTTCGGTATTGGGCTTATCACCCTGAGCCTTTGGCGCCGCGGCTTCCCGCTCGGCCAAGCGCGCATGGTCATCATCAAGCGCTACGGCTTCCTGGCCCTTTTCGGCATTATCCACCTGGTGTTTATCTTCTATGGCGACATCATGTTTTTCTACGGCTGCTGTGCTTTGGTCATCAGCATGTTTATTTCCCTGCACGATAAAACTCTCAAGAAGATCGCTTATACCCTGCTGACCATCATTACGGTCCTTGGAATCGGTGCGTTTGTGCTTACGCTTTTGGTTCCGGAATTAGGCATGAATTACGTCAACTTTTCCGAGCTTCCCCAATCCTATGGAAAGTTGGTGCTGGATGGATTATTGATGCTGTTGGGGCAGGCTGTTAGCGCCGGGCCGTTCATGCTCATGTACGGACCCATCATGTTGGTGGGCTTTACGTGGGCGCGCCAGGGCACGCTTGCCGACGTCGCGTCTCACCGCGCCGAGCTGCGCATCTGGGCGGGCATTACAGCAGTGATCATCTTGGGCGTGGGCCTGCCGTGGGGTCTTGCTACTATCGGCGTGCTCCCCGCGGAAGCCGAGGGGGCCTTCTTTCAGCTCAACACCTTCGTCGGCGTGATTACCGGCCCGGGCATCCTGGCGATGCTCGCGCTGGTGCTAGAGAAGGTGCAAACACTGCCCTGGTGGCTGTGGCCATTTAGTGCGCTGGGTAAGCGCTCGATGAGCGGCTACATCATGCAGTCGATCATCTTCTTCGCGGTGATTTTCCCGTTCACCTTGAACATCGGCTCCCAGTTCTATGCCTCCGGCTTGGCCTTGTTGGCGGTGGGCAACTGGCTGCTCACTCTGCTGCTGGCCTGCCTTCTCGAATACTTTGGCAAGCCGGGCCCGTTCGAGTGGCTGCATCGCCGAATTTCTTATGGCAAGACGATGCGGCCAGAACTAAAAAGGCAGCCGCCTAGCGGCATTGAATCACCCGTCAGTGGCGCTCCAGTGCATCAACCAGAAGGAAATGTCCAAGCACGCGGCTAGCGGCCTCGGCGGCGCCCAGCAGGCGGCTATCGCGCAGCGGGTTGACGGGCAGGGTGCGTGCAAGGGTAAGCCCCTCTGAAAAGAGGATGAGGTTGGCGCCGTGGCTCGCGCCCTTCGTGGCGTCTGCGCGCAAGGCTGGATCCCCTGCGAGCGCCGAAGTGGCGGCAACAGCCGCACCAGCCACTGCGGTGGCCGCGCGGTAGCGGCCCTTAGATACGGCAAGACCGCCAGCCCACGCGCCGATGCGCAGGCCCCAGCCCAGCTTGTCGTTGCGCTGCGCACGCAAAAGATACAGATAAGCCCCGTGATGCAAGGCAATGGCGGCAATGCCTAGAGCATTCGGTTCGCCGCGCTTGCAGTACTGGCCCACCGAACCGGCAGCAAGGCCACCGCGCAGCACCGGGTTCGCCGTTTGGGTGCAGAGAGTAGCTATTACCGCGGCGTCGAGAAGCCGGGGCTCAAACCCGAAGATGCGCGCCCAAGCGCTGGCCTCCCCGGCGGCTAGAAACCCTAGGCACGCGGGGTGGCCGGCGGGATCGGTGATTGCGGGATATACCGCCCGCCACAGCGCGGCGGCGCCCTGTTCAGTGCGTTGCAGGAAGTCCATCGCTACTTGCGGCTGCCTGCCTTGACCACGTTCTTAGTGCCTGGCGAAGGCTTCTTCGCCGTCGACTTCTTCGTGGATTTCTTGGTTGCCTTCTTCGTGGATTTCTTAGTCGATTTTTTGGTCGACTTCTTACCAGCCTTCTTGGTGGTCTTCTTCTTACCACCATCCGCGGCTTCCTTGGCACGGCGTTCGGACAACAGCTCGTTGGCACGGGCGTCGGTAAGCGTTGCGGGATCGTCGCCGCGGCGCAACGAAGCATTCGTGGTGCCGTCGGTGACGTACGGGCCAAAGCGGCCATCCTTGACGGACATCGGCTTGCCGGAGACGTCATTGTCACCCAGCTGCTTCAGCGGCGGCTGCGCGGCGGCGCGGCCACGGCGCTTCGGCTCCGCGTAGATGCGGCGCGCCTCGTCCAAGGTGATGGAGAAGATCTGCTCTTCGTTAGCCAGCGAGCGGGAATCGCTGCCCTTCTTCAGGTACGGGCCATAGCGGCCATTCTGTGCGGTGATGACCTCGTTATCGGAAGGATCCACGCCCACCTCACGCGGCAGGGAAAGCAGCTGCAGGGCCTGCTCCAGGGTGACCGAAGAAGGCTCCATGGAGCTAAACAGCGAAGCGGTGCCAGGCTTGAGCTTTTCGTCGATGTACTCGGCGATGCGCTTTTCCTTCTGCTTTTCCGCAGTCTTGGTCTCCCAGTTCTTGGCGCGCTTGCCTTCCTCGGCGCGCTGCTTATCCTCAGCCTCGCGCTCCTGCTTGACCACCTCGAGGGCCTCGGCCTCAGCCTTCTCGCGCTCATCCTCGCGCACCTGCTCGGTGACATACGGGCCGAAGCGGCCTTCCTTGGCCACGATCATGCGGCCATTGGCGGGGTTCTCACCCAGCTCGCGGCCGCCCTGCGGGGTGGCAAAGAGCTTCTCAGCGAGCTCTTCACCCAGCTCATCCGGGGTGGTGGTCTCAGAAAGGTTGGCGCGCTGATACTCCGGTGTGCCGTCCTCGGCCGTGCCCACCACGCGCTCGATGTACGGGCCATAGCGGCCGACGCGCACGAAGACGTCGCGGCCTTCCGAGTCGGTGTAGAGCAGCAAGGAGTTGACCTTGCGAGCGTCGATGGCCTCAAGGTTGATATCGATAAGGGACTTCAAGCCGCCGTGGCGCGCGATGGAATCCGCCTTCTGCTCCTTGGCCTCAGCATTGCCGAAGTAGAAGCCCTTGAGCCATTCGGTACCGTTCTCGTTACCAGCGGCAATCGCGTCGAGCTCGTCTTCCATCGAGGAAGTAAAGTCATAATCCACCAGCTCGGTGAAGTTGTCTTCCATCAGGCCGATGACCGCGAAGGCAACCCAAGATGGCACAAGCGCGTTGCCGCGCGAGAGCACGTAGCCGCGGTCCTGGATGGTCTTGATGATGGAGGCATAGGTGGAAGGACGGCCAATGCCCAAATCTTCCATCTTCTTAACCAGGCTGGCCTCGGTATAGCGCGCCGGCGGGTTGGTGGAGTGACCGTCAGCGGAAACTTCCTGGGAGGCCAGCGCGTCGCCCTCGTCGAGGTGCGGCAGGCGGGACTCACCGTCGGAATTCTTGTTAGCCACGTCCTCGTAGGCCTTCAGGAAGCCCGGGAAGGTAATGGTGCGGCCGGTGGCAGAAAACTCAACGTCCTGCGCGCCCTCGGCGGTCTTCGCATTCGCAGCCACCGTGACCTTCATGGAGGTTCCCTTGGCATCTGCCATCTGGGAGGCCACGGTGCGCTTCCAAATCAACTCGTAGAGCTTGAACTCTTCGGCATCGAGGCGGCTCGACAGCTCGCCCGGGGTGGCAAACTTTTCGCCCGCCGGGCGGATCGCCTCGTGGGCCTCCTGAGAGTTTTTCACCTTGCGGTCATAGATACGCGGGGAATCAGCGACATACTCCGCGCCAAAGATGGAGCTAGCCGCGCCACGCGCCGCGTTCAGGCCCTGCTTAGACAGCGAGGTCGAGTCGGTACGCATGTAGGTGATGTGACCGTTTTCGTAAAGACGCTGCGCAATGCGCATAGTGCGCTCGGAGGTGTAGTGCAGGCGGCGGCCCGCCTCTTGCTGCAGGGTCGAGGTCATAAACGGCGCATAAGGCTTGCGGGTATATGGCTTGTGCTCGACGCTTGTGACGGAGAAAGCGGCGCCTTTCAGGGCGTCGGCAAGCGCCTGTGCGTGCGCCTGCTTGACGACGACCACCTCGTCGCTCTTGAGCTTGCCCGAATCATCGAAGTCACGGCCTAGGGCAACACGCTTGCCGTCGATGGCGGTCAGACGAGCATCGAAAACTTCCTTCGCCTCAGCCTTCTCGCTGTGCAGGCGAGCGGTAAGATCCCAGTACTCGGCGGAGATGAACGCCATGCGCTCACGCTCACGCTCGACGATGACGCGGGTGGCAACGGACTGCACGCGGCCGGCAGAAAGGCGCGGCATGACCTTCTTCCACAGCACCGGCGAAACCTCGTAGCCATAAAGGCGGTCCAGGATGCGGCGGGTTTCCTGCGCATCGATCAGGTTCTCGTCGAGCTCACGGGTGTTTTCTGCCGCCTCCAAGATGGCGGACTTGGTGATCTCGTTGAAGACCATGCGGCGCACCGGCACCTTTGGCTTAAGCACCTCAAGCAGGTGCCACGCAATCGCCTCACCCTCGCGGTCGGGGTCTGTTGCGAGATAGAGCTGATCGCACTGCTTCAGCTTGGCTTTAAGGTCAGCGACCTTCTTCTTTTTGTCCTGGCTAATGACATAGAGCGGGGTGAAGTCATCCTCGGGGTTGACGCCGAGGCGCGCCCAGGATTCTTTCTTGTACTTCGCCGGGACGTCGGCGGCGCCACGTGGGAGATCACGAATGTGTCCCACGGAGGCCTCAACAATGTAATTGTCGCCTAGGTAGGGCTGGATCTTCTTAGCCTTCGTCGCCGACTCGACGATGACCAGGGTTTTCCCGGCTACTTCTGCCACTCGACTTCATCCCTTTCGATGATGCGATCACTTGTCGCTCACACGTTGCTTCTACAACGCTTATACAACGCCCTTTGTTCACGCTACGTTAAACGAGCACAATCAAAAGGCAATTGAGCAATAGCGTACAGAAGTTCTTTTACTCTGTACTTATTAGGGCAGCTGCGCTGCCTTACCTGCTGCCTTTAGACATGCACGGTTATACTGGACGCTTTGTCACAGTAACTGGGCACAGTAACAGGCACAGTAACACGAATCGCGTACCCGATGGGGAGGAATGATGGTTGCATCCGTCACCGCATGGATCGAAGTAGTCATGCTAACCCAATGGGTATACCCGCTGGTAGGAACATTGATTTTCCTCGATTGTTTCTTCCCAGTGCTGCCTTCAGAGATCCCGCTCAACATGGTTGGAGCATGGTCGGCCTCGCAGGGCTACCCGCACATCCCCATGATGTTCTTCGTGGCAATTCTGGCCGCCATCGTGGGCGATAACCTGTGCTTCCTGCTCGGCACCCGCCTGATGACGCTGGTCAATCGCGTCCAGAAGGGCACCAAGGCCTACGAGGGCCTGGCTTGGGTCAAGCGCAACATGCGCCGCGGCGGTGGCGCGGCGATTATCATCGCCCGCTTTATCCCTTCGGCCCGCCTTTTCATGACCATCCTGTTGGGCTCGATGCGCTATCCTTGGCCGCTGTTTTTCTTCTTCGACATCATCGGCGTCAGCATCTGGGCCGCGCAGGCGCTGGCCATTGGCTTCGTGGGTGGCAAGGCCTTCTCGGATTCTCCTGCCGTGGCGATGATTGTCAGCATCATCGCCGCCGTCATCATCGGCTTTGGCCTACAAAAGGCCCAGAATGCGGTGCTCGAGTGGTGGGATACCCGCCGCGGATATGCAGAAACCCCTTAAGCCTTTAAAGGCTTAAAGGGGCCGTGTGTGAGCTTTTAAACGCCGCGTTTTAAAGGGCGGTGACGTTCTGGGCCTGCAGCCCCTTTTGACCTTCGGCGACCTCGAAGGAAACCTTCTGGTTTTCCTCCAGGGTGCGGAAGCCGCTGCCCTGAATCTCGGAGTAGTGAACGAAGATGTCGCCGGAGCCATCTTCCATCTCGATAAAGCCGTAGCCCTTTTCTGCGTTGAAGAACTTGACGGTGCCTTGTGCCATGGTGTTTAACCTTCTATGTAAGTGTCTACTAGTAGTGGACAAAGTGGATTGTGGAAAACAAATCTTCGCCAGCACTAACCAAAAGAAAAACACTGAGCCAAGAATTTATCGGCCTAGCACCCAGTGTGGCACGTTTGGTTAGCTGGCGATAGCTCGCCACGTAAATCTTTTTAGAAAGGGGGTAGCGTGCCCAACCCCCTCGGCCAAGAATTAGTCGAGCTGCTGCAACGCCGCTTCGATGAAACAACGTTTACTTCCGTCACCACTTTAGAGGCAAAACCTGCCCAATTCGGTCCGTGGCCAGATTGGGTTTTGCCGGGGCTTAAAACCTATTTGCAGGGCCATGACGTGGCAAAGCTTTATTCGCACCAGGTTAAAGTGGCCGAAGAAGCATGGCGGGGCAACGACGTCGTGGTCGCCACCGGCACTTCCTCCGGCAAATCTTTAGGCTACCTACTTCCCATCCTGACCAGGCTGGCGGAAGAGCCCACCGCGTGCGCTTTGTATATCACCCCCACTAAGGCGTTGGGCTCGGATCAGCTGCACGCGGTTTTGCAGATGTGCCGTGAGATTGAGCAGTTGCGTGGTGTGGTCGCGGCGCCTTATGACGGCGATACGCCCACCGAATCCAGAGCCGGCATCCGGGACGACGCGCGCTTTATCTTTTCGAATCCAGACATGATCCACATGTCGATGCTGGCCTCGCATCAACGCTGGGCGCGTTTCTTGCGGCACTTGCGCTTCATCGTCGTAGATGAGTGCCACTCCTATCGGGGAGTATTTGGCGCGAATGTGGCGCTGGTTTTACGCCGCTTGCTGCGCTTATGCGAGCACTATGGCGCGCATCCGGTGGTGATTTCTGCCTCGGCCACGATGAAGGACCCAGCACTGCATGCGCAGCGCCTTACCGGGCGTGAGACGGTTGCGGTCACAGAAGACGGCGCGCCCACGGGCGCGCGGACGGTGGCTCTTTGCGAGCCCGGGTTCATCGATGGCGCGGAGGGCGAAAATGGCGCTCCCGTGCGCTATGCCGCAACCACCGAGTCGGCTGGGATGATGGCGACTTTGGTGGCAGAAGGCGCCCGCACTCTTACCTTTGTGCGTTCCCGGCGCGCCGCGGAGACGGTGGCCTTGCGCACCGCGGAGGAGCTATCTGGTTCCCTCGGACGTCCCGATTTCGCCCGTCGCATCGCGGCTTATCGGGCGGGTTACTTAGCTGAGGACCGGCGCAAGTTAGAACACGCGCTTGACGACGGCACGCTGCTCGGCGTCGCCACCACCTCCGCGCTGGAGCTAGGCATTGACGTCGGCGGCCTTGATGCCGTGGTCATTGCGGGCTTTCCGGGAACGGTGGCTAGCTTCTGGCAGCAGGCGGGCCGCGCGGGAAGACGCGGGCAAGGCTCCGTGGTGGTCTTGGTCGCGCGCGACGAGCCGATGGATACCTACTTGGTGAATCATTCGGAGGCCCTGCTGGGAAGGCCGGTGGAGGCCAGCGTGTTTAACCCGGCAAATCCCTATATCTTGTTCGGCCATGTCTATTGCGCGGCGGTGGAAAAGCCGCTGCAAGATGCGGAGATCGCCCAGCTGGGTGCGCAGGAGGTTGTCCATTCCTTGGCGGAGCGCGGGCTGTTGCGACGCCGCGACCGTGGCTGGTTTGCAGCGCCCATCCCGGCGGGCGAAGAGCTCACCCCGGAGACCGCACACTCGGCGGTATCGTTGCGCGGCGGCGCGGGCGAGGAAGTGATGATCGTGGATTCTTCCGACGGCCGCCTGCTTGGCACCATCGACGCTGGACGCGCCGCCAGCCAGGTCCACCCCGGCGCGGTGTATCTGCATCAGGGCGAAAGCTACGTAATTGAACAGCTGTACTTTGCGGACTACCTGGCGCTGGCAAAGCCGAAGACGCCGGAATATACAACGACCCCGCGCTCGACTACGGATATCCGCATCGTGCGCGAGGCCGATGAGCTCATCAACTATGCGCCGGGGCTGTGGGTGGCCAACGTAGAAGTGGAGGTAGTCGACCAAGTAACCGGCTACCAGGTGCGCCTGCCCGACGGCACGGTTGGCGATGACATTCCACTGGACATGCCGCAGCAGCGCCTGCACACCCGTGCGGTGGCCTACACCATTGATCCGCTGGCGCTTGCAGCAATGGGTGTGAGCGCCGCCGATACTCCGGGCACTCTGCACGCGGCGGAGCACGCGGCGATTGGCCTGCTACCGCTGATTGCTACCTGCGATAGGTGGGATATCGGCGGCGTGTCCACGGCGCAGCATGCGGATACTGGTCTGCCTACGGTCTTTGTCTACGACGGTCACCCGGGCGGCGCTGGCTTTGCCGATGAAGGCTTCCGCCGCTTCCCGGAGTGGATAGCCACCACGTATGAAACGGTGGTTTCTTGCCCGTGCGAGGCAGGCTGCCCCTCGTGCGTGCAGTCACCAAAGTGCGGCAACGGCAACAACCCGCTGGATAAGGCCGGTGCCATTAAGTTGCTTGGTGCACTGGTGACGATGACGCAGTCAGGGCCCATGCCCACCGAGACCTAGACCGGACCAGCCCGAGCCACCGCCTCCACGCGCCTCACGGCGACAGTGACGATGACATCGCGCTCGACCACGCGGCACTGCCTAACACTGGAATTGTTGTGCTGCGCGGTCTCCCGCGCCGCAGCACACCCGTCTTGGCCTTTTGCGTGTTCCCACGCGGCCGCCACCGCCGACATGTCGGCGGCAACCTGCGCCTCATGGCGCGCTGCCACGCGGCTAGCCACGGTGACAACGACCAAGAGGAGGGAGACGATGGCAACGATGATCCCCGCATTAACCACGGTGGCATAGCCAGCCTCAGCGTCCTTGCGGCACATCACTGCCCACCTCCCGCCGAACCCGCTATCTCGGCCGGAAACACTGCCTGCGCTTTCATCTCCCCCAACGGCGAGCGCACGGTGGCTTGTGCGGTGACGAGGCCACCCCTTTCAGCGATGTCGACGCTTACTTTCTCCTGGGAGTAGTCCTCGCCTATCGCATATGCACGCGCAGCGGCACCGGCGGCGTCGACAGCCGCCAGGTGGGCCGCCATCGTCGCGACACCCGCAACGGCACCGGCCGCAACGATGACCAAAGAGCTCAAGCCGAGGGCTGCCTCAATGGTGACCGAACCGGTGTCGCTGCTAAGGCGCCGAACGATGTGAAGATAACAGCGCCGCATTGTTTAACCCGGAGTGTTAGACAAAGCGTCAGTGATGATGGATTCGATAGCGTCTGGCACCTGGCCGCCGTTGATGACGGCATAGAGCACAGCCGCAAGGGCCGCAGCGGCCAGCGAACCCATGGCGTATTCGATGGTGGACATACCGTCGTCATTCTTGAAAGCGGTATTAATCTGAGCAGCAATCTTGTGCATGTTCTCTTCCTTTCCTTGTGGGTGAATTGAGGTGAAAATGTGTGGTTTACGGTTACAACAATTGGGAGCCGAGGCTTAAAATCACCGGCACCAATCCCAGGACTATGAAGGCTGGGAGGAAACACACTGCCAGCGGCAGCGCGATGAATACCCCGGCGCGCTCTGCCCGAGCGGTGGCATGAGCTGTGGCTTCCGCCCGCAAGGTTTCGACTAGGCGATGACAGCCCGCGGCAATCGCCGCACCCGATTCCCCGGAAAGCTCCAGTAATCCGGCGAGATCTTCGAGTTGCGGCTGTGCGCGCAGCACGTCCACGGCAGCGGCCAGCGGAGCGCCCACGCCCAGCAGCGTCGCCGCTTCCTTCCAGGCAACGCACGCGCTTGTCGACGCCACGCCTGCCAAGGCCTCACGTACCGACAGCCCTGCCTCCACGCAGGCGGCGAAGAGCTCTAGGTCGGCGGCCACATCGAGTGGTGCCGACTGTTTTCCGGGGCCATCCCGCGGAGTCTTGGGCCGTACGAGCCGACGCAGCGGTGCGCTCGTGGGAATGCACAGTGCAAGAGCCAGGCAAAGATAAGTCAGCATGCCGTCGCGCTCCTTAAGATGTAGCGCGACCACGCAAACCCGCCGCAGGCCAGGCCAACCCCGATGACGAGAAGAAGGCCACCAAGTCCGCCTCCTAAAAGCAGCCCCAGCGAATCTGCGCCCATCGCGCCTCCCATGGCGATGCCGGCCAGCGGCAGACATGCCAGGATAAGCGCGGTGGCCTGCGGACCTTGCAGAGAAGACTCCGTGGATTGCGCATGCCGGCGGGCCGCATCCAACTGGGATTGGGCTTGCTCCACCAGCCCCGCCAGCGCCACGCCGTGCAAAGAAGAGAGCCGAATGACGTGGCCTAGCCGCACCACCGCCGGTTCCGTGGCCGCAACGAGCGGACCGTGGATGGCCCCACCGTGGGCGGCCATGCCTGCCGCAGTGCGCAGCGGCACGAGCACGGTGGCGGGGCAATCCGCAGGTAGCGCTTCCACGCCACGCTTTAGGGCACCGGCCGTCGTAGCACCGGCCCGCAGATCCGCAGAGACTGTGCCCAGGAACGTGGCGAGTTCTTTGCGGGCGCGCCGGGCCCTCCGCGCGGAGTTGATATCCCGCAGGTACCACACCGCGCAGGCAACGACGCAGAGCACTGCGAGGGCGACGCTTAAGCGGCCAAAGGCATAAAAGCACAGCCCACCACAAAAGACGATTGGCCCAATCAAAAGCGTCGGGATACGCTTGCGCCCTTCCGTTTGATGCAAGCGCCGTGCTGCGGATGGTTGCGCTAAAAGCGCAGCTAAAGCCAGAAAAATAAAAGTCATTGCGCCACCCCTAAGCGCTCAGCAAACTCGCTAAAGCCTTCCCCCGGCCCGGTGTCGGCGCTCCAGATAAGCTGCGGCCGTACCGGATTGCCTTCCAGCACCCCAATGTGTGCCAGGCGCCTTCCCTCAGGCCCTCTTTCCATCGCCAGGACCACATGCACTGCGGCGGCCAGTTGGGAGTGCAACGCCGCCCTGTCCAGCCCACCCAGTGCGGCGAGTGCCTCCATGCGAGCTGGCACCTCCCACACGGAGTTGGCATGCAACGTTCCTGCTCCGCCATCGTGACCAGTGTTTAATGCGGCGAGCAGGTCCACGACCTCCGCACCACGAATCTCACCGACCACGATGCGGTCGGGGCGCATACGCAAAGACTGCTGCAGCAACTTAGCCATCGTTATTTCACCGCGGCCTTCTGCATTAGCGCGCCGGGATACTAAAGTCACCACATGCGGATGCAGCGGCGCCAACTCCGCGGTGTCTTCGATGACAAGGATGCGCTCATTCTTAGGCACCGTGCCCAGCAGCGCCGACAATAAAGTGGTCTTTCCCGCACCGGTGCCGCCAATGACGAGAAAGGAAGCATGTTTTTCCACGATGGCCCGCAGCAGCGGCTCCACCTCTTTCGCGATACTCCCGCTGGCAACAAGCTGCTCCAGGCTCGTCTGCGCCTGGCGTAGCACGCGCAAGCTGATGCACGTCCCGCCAGCCGAAGGCGGTGCCAACAAAGCATGCAGGCGCAACGCAGTGCCATCCCCACGGGCAAGCCGACCATCGGCAAAAGGCTGCGCATCATCGAGGCGCACGCCTGCTACTGCGGCCAGGCGCGTGGCCAGCTGGCGGACTTCGGCATCATCGACAAAAGAAACTGGCGTGGGTTCTAGCCCATTGCCTCGGTCGATAAAGCAACTGCGCGGGCCGTTAACCACGACGTCGCTAAGCCCGGGCTGCGCCAGGATCGGCTCGAGGACTCCCAGGCCCAGGGAATCATGCCGCAGGCGACGCAGCAGATCCAGCACGTCTGCATCGCTGATAACGCCTGCCTCCTGACGAATCCGGCGCGCGAGCGCCGTAGTGTCAGCCACCAACTCAGGCGACGCTGCCACAATCGTGCGCAACCTATCCAAGAGATTTATCTCGCTCATCCCCGCACCGCCGCTCATGCCAGGGCCTCGCTGACAACGTTTTCGGCAGCCACCCGCAGCCCGCGTGGCAGCCGCCGTAGGCCACCCGTATCAGCAGCTTTGGTAAGACCCCGGAGCGTGGGAATTTCCGCAATCGGATCGCGGTGAACAATTTTGGCGATGTCTTCCTTCGAAAGGCCTGACCACTGCCTGTAGCGCACCACTACACTGCATTTTTGTTGTTTGGCTTCCAGCTCCGCCACGAGCTTGGCGCATGCGGCAGTCGGGCGCACCTCAGCAGCCGTTAGGATTACGACATGCTCGCAGGCCTGTGGGATTTCAAGGGGCGAGCAATCGAAAACTGCCCCGGCTGGGTGCATCGCGGCAGCCTGAAAAATAGCCTCCCGGCGCGCCGGCTTAATACTCGGCTGGCCTGAATGGGCACTCCGCGCAGCAGCCAAAATTCCCAGTTCGCCTACTCGCGGCAACGCGCGATGTAGATCCACTGCGTTTACGCTTCCGCTACCTGCCGCAAGATCCGGCCAACGCGCTCCCGGCTCCTCCTCGATTCCTGCCAGTAGGTCAAGCCCACCGGAGTAAGAGGTGGCGTCGATAAGCAGTCCAGCCCCTGCCACGCTCGCCACGGCATAAGCAAAAGTCGAAGTTCCTACTCCCCCTGCCGCGCCAACTATGGCCAACGCGAAGTTATTGCCGCTTGTCTGCTGCGGCCGGACTCGATCCGCCAAAGCGCTCAAAAGCTGTTTCGATTCCGCCGGAATGATAAAAGCCTCGGCGCTGCGGCACTTCATGGCGGCCTCATAATCAATGGGTCCTGGATCTGCTGCTACGAAAAGCACTGGTGCCCTACTGTGGCTAGCGACTAATTCCGCGGTGAGCTTATCCGCAACGATGACCGTGGCTTTCGGCAGGTACCGCGCGAAGTCACGCGGGTCCTCAACCGCAGTAACCTGCGCGCTCGTCGCCGCTGCCGCGGCAATTACTTCCACCCGCAGCGCGGAATCTCCCACTGCGATAGCGATGCTGGCGTCGTATGAACTCATGCCTCAAGCATTGGCGAAGCGATATCCCCAGCACTAGAGGCAATTTTGCGGCTGTGGATAACTCGCCGGTTTTAAAGCCCCTATCGCGACTCAAGATGACGTATCAGCTAAAAACTGTGGAAATAGTGCGGTCAGTACTTTCCTGAACGCGTGGTTTCTAGGGCATCCCGCCTGTAAATAGATGATGACCCGCGCCTCGGGGGGGGGTGTGCGCGGGTCATCGGTAACCCGGCATCGGGGGGGGTGAGCCGGGGCAGGCCGCACTGTATATCGGGGCCTTGCAAGGCTCATTATGACATGTAAGAGACAGGTTGACAACAGCAGCAATCCAGCATGTTTCCTGCATTTGTTAGCTTGCACCGATCCTCTTGCCGCAGCCACGCAACACCTTTAACATTGGCCACAACATGAATGATGCACCCAGCCACCACCGCAGCGGCGAGGCCCCCGTAAACCAGGCCGCCGATTGCGCACGCGTGGCTGCATTCTTCGATCTAGACAAGACCATCATCGCCACCTCTTCTGCTTTCGCCTTTGGCAAAGAGTTCATGCACAACGGGCTCATTACCCCAGCGGAGGCGCTGCAGATGTCGATTGCAAAAGCAAGCTACATGTTCGCGGGGCACTCCAGCCAGCAGATGGACGCCACTCGCGATCAACTAGCCGCAATGATCGCCGGTTGGTCCGTCGCGGAGGTACACAGCATCGCCAAAGCGACCATGCACAACGTGGTCACGCCCGCCATCTACGCAGAGGCCCGAGAACTCATCGATTTCCACCAAGCAGCCGGCCACGAGGTAATCATCATCTCAGCTTCGGCTGCCACGCTCGTGCGCCCCATCGCTGAAGAGCTAGGCATCGAGCGCGTAGTCGCTACTGAGCTAGAAGAGGTGGACGGCAAGTTCACCGGAAAGATTCTGCACTACTGCAAGGGCGCAGCAAAAGCTCAAGCCATTGCGGACTTCGCTGCGGAATTAGATATCGACCTGGATAGCTCTTTTGCCTATTCTGATTCCGCCACCGATATCCCGATGCTGGCTCTGGTTGGCCACCCAGTGGCGGTCAACCCCGATCGCCACATGAAAAAGCATGCCCTGGAACATGGCTGGGATATCCGCACCTTCAAGGATCCGGTTCCGCTTTTTACGATGCCCGGCGCGAAAGAAGTAGGCATTGGTTCCGCCGTCGTCGCTGGCATCGCAGCGGTTGTGGCCGCAGGGCTCTGGCTCAACCAGCACCCGGATTTTCTGCGTACCCCAAAGTCCAGCGCCTAGTGCCAGCTTCTAGGCCGAGCGCGCGATTCCATCCGCCTCCACGCCTCCGGCAGCCCAGGCTGCAAGCAAAAACTCCAATGCGGGCCCGGGATTTTCCGAATATTCTCCTATGGCCTGCCAATACTGCGAGCTATGGCGGTTGTAATAGGTCTCCGGTACGGCGAAGCCACGCGGATCGAATCCGCTATGGATGGCTGCCAGGCGTGCGGCAACCATTCCAATTAGGTTGCTGCGTGGGCCAAATACCTCATAAGCCGCAATTTCCGCGTGCACCACGACGGGCAGCAGGCGGTCGAAGGCAACACCGCTTCCTCCACTTACAAGACGAGAAAGGGCTTGTACGCGTGCTGCTTGTGCGCTGTTTGGCATTCCCGTGCCGCCGGCCGCGACGTCGAGACGCGCAAGCACCTGCAACGGGGCACGGGCAAAGGTGCGCACTGTGGTTGCCTGAACCTCCGGGGCCAAGAGACTATAGGCACTAATGGAATTGGCCAACGGCCCTTCCATTGCGTCTTCAGTAGTTAGATCGGGCGCAACATTGGGCGAAATTTTGAGCCCCTCTACAAAGACCGCAGCACGTGCACCCCGCATCGCCGATTCCGCAGAAATGACATCAAATTTCCGTAATCCAGCCGGACGGCGGTGCGCGCGAGAAATTTTCTCGACCGCACGCGCGGCTGAATTTTCCACACCGGGTAAAGCAAAGAGCGGGGCCAACGGGTCTTTTTCTGCCATATCCTCTAGAATAGACCTGTGCGGCCACTGCGATTCCTCACACACTCAGCTGTCGGGTTTCATTACTATGGCCAATAACTGTGGCCAATACAGATTTAGACAAACGCTAGGAGTATTTAACCGTGAGCAACGACGGACTATTCACTGACGGTGCGAACCAGTTCGCCCCAAAGGTCAACGCTATCCCGCTTAGCGACGCCGATAGCTCGAAGCGCGGCGAGGCTTCCGTTGGCCAACTGGTCTCCAACGCTACCGAGCAGATGTCTCAGCTTGTCCGCTCCGAGGTCGAGCTCGCCAAGACTGAGCTGGCTCAGTCCGCTAAGAAGGGCGGCATCGGTGCTGGCATGTTCGGCGTTGCCGGAACCGTTGCGCTTTACAGCTCTTTCTTCTTTTTCTTCTTCCTCGCCGAGCTGCTTGACAAGTGGCTCGACCGTTGGGCCGCATTCCTGATCGTCTTCCTCATCATGCTGGTGATCGCAGCCGTCGTTGGCTTCATCGGCTTTAAGAACATCAAGAAGGTCAAGGCACCTGAGAAGACCATCGAGTCCACCAAGGAACTAAAGAAGCTGGTTCCAGGCAAGGCTTCCAAGTCCGTCGAGCGCGGTTTGTACACCTAAAGCTTCTACCTTGAGACTTTTCTTCGCTTAGTCCGCCCGAGCTTGCTTTTACTCGGGCGGGTTTAGCATTTAATAGGCGAGTTTGCTTTTCGCCTCCTCCCCCGTCTCTCCCGCCCCTTCTTGCCACAAGCTGCCTTATCTGGTGAAAGGAACCACATCTCATGGCCCAGACTCCAGCGCCCTTGTCGCCCTCGGTGGTTGAGCTAGACGGACCATTCAAACACGAGTACGTCCATACCCGCGGCATTCGTCTTCACGTTGCAACCGCGGGTTCTCCAAGCGATCCGCTCGTGCTTTTTCTGCACGGCTCTTTCGGCGGCTGGTTCGATTTCAAAGACGCCATCGCCCCTTTGGCCGCACAAGGCTTTCACGTTGCTTCCCTCGACATGCGCGGCTTTGGCCTTTCCGATAAACCGCCGGTCGAGGCAGGCCAAGATATTCGCGCAGTAGTTGGCGATGTTACCGGCGTAATCCAAGCCTTGGGGCACGATGCAGCCTTCTTGGTTGGCGCAGATGCCGGTGGCGCAATTGCCTGGGAGGTAGCTAGCGAGCGCCCAGAACGCACGCTCGGCTTAGTTTCCATCTCTTCTTCCCATCCGGTCGATCTGCGCCGCGCGATGGCGGCACGTCCCTGGGACTTCGGCTGGCTCCTTTTGCGTGCCGCCCTTTGCCGCTTGGGCGGACCACTCAGCCGCCGCAACCCTCTCCTTTATGCCTCAAGCTATGAAAAAGAGCTGGCTCTCAACACCGACGCAAGCTTTTCGCACGACGCACGCAACCAGATTGCACAGCTGCGCATTACCGCCTCACAAATCGGCAATGTGCGCCGCGGCATCTTGTGGAACCACCGCATGCGCACTGCTGTTCCGCCATTAAGCTGGATAGACTCCGCGGTGGAAGCACCCGTTCTTTATCTTCATCCCGCTCAGCAACTGTGGCGCCCGCTTATTCGCCGCGCGAAAAACCGCACCCTTGGCACCTTCCAAGAAATGACCATTCCGCAGACTAAGAATCTGCCGCACATCGAGGCCCCAGGCGTTTTCGTCGAAACCCTTCAGCAATGGCTTGCCCCCTTAAGGGAACAAAATGCGAAATAAGTAACAATTAATACTTTCCGAGCGCCACCCCACAAAGGGGTGGCGTTTTCTTTATGTACTCACACAAAAGGCCAGCTCAGACAATACTATCTGCCGACTTATAGTTTTTATCACACGCTTATAATTTTCAAATCCTTGAATGTGCGCGCAGCCACAGTGTAACTTCAGTTCCAACCTTTTCAAGGTTCATCAATGTTCACTCAAGGCTCGACCTAATTCGGAGGTCTCTCCCCGTTATGACGATCAAAAAGACGTTCGCTGTAGTTTCTGCAGCCTCCCTAACCCTGGCCCTCGCGGCATGCGGTAGCGATAACGGCTCCGCGAACGGTTCCGGCGGCAACTACATCACCGCATGGGGCAGCGAACCCCAGAACCCGCTGATCCCGGCGAACACCAACGAAACCGGCGGCGGCCGCATCGTTGACAGCATCTACTCAGGCCTCGTGTACTACGACGCAGATGGCAAGACGCAGAACGAGATCGCAGAATCCATCGAGCCAAACAAGGACAACACCAAGTTCACCATCAAGCTCAAGAAGACCAACTTCTCCGATGGTTCCCCGGTTACCGCAAAGAACTTCGTTGACGCGTGGAACTACGCGGTGGCAAACGATCAGCTCAACGCTTCCTTCTTCAGCAACATCAAGGGCTTCAAGGAGGGCGTAAAGGAGCTCGAGGGCCTGAAGGTAGAAGACGATTACACCTTCACTGTCGAACTCAACAACCCTGAGCAAGACTTCCCAGCACAGCTGGGTTACTCCGCGTTCTACCCGCTCCACGAGTCCGCCTTCGATGACCTGGAGGCCTTTGGTCAGAACCCGATCAGCAATGGCCCGTACAAGCTCGCCGAGTGGAACCACAACCAGGACGCTACCGTCGTTCCGAACGAGGAGTACAAGGGTGGCCAGAAGGTTGCCAACGACGGCGTTAAGTTCGTCTTCTACACTTCTAACGACGCCGCCTACGCCGATCTGCTCTCCGGCAACCTGGATCTTCTCGACACCGTCCCAGATGCCGCCTTCGACGTCTACGAGTCCGACCTGGGTGAGCGCGCATCCAACCAGCCTTACGCAGGCTTCCAGTCCTTCACCATCGGCGAGAACCTTGAGCATTTCTCCGGCGAAGAGGGCAAGTTACGCCGCCAAGCAATCTCTTACGCAATCAACCGTGACGAGATCACCGAGACCATCTTCAAGGGCACTCGCACTCCTGCCAAGGACTTCACCTCCCCAGTTCTCCCGGGTTACTCCGAGGACATCAAGGGCAACGAAGTCGTGAAGTACGACCCAGAGAAGGCTAAAAAGCTGTGGGCTGAGGCTGACAAGATGAACAAGTGGTCCTCGCCTTCCTTCGAGATCGCCTACAACTCTGACGGTGGCCACAAGAGCTGGGTTGACGCAGTATCCAACTCCATCAAGAACACCCTGGGCATCGAGGCCGTTGGCGCGCCTTACCCGGACTTCAAGTCCCTGCGTGATGAAGTCACCAACCGCACCATCAAGACCGGCTTCCGCACCGGCTGGCAGGCAGACTACCCATCCATGGGTAACTTCTTGGCACCGCTGTACCAGACCGGCGGCTCGTCTAACGACGGCGACTACTCCAACGAAGAGTTCGACAAGCTCCTGGTAGAGGCAGCAAAGTCCAGTTCCCAGGAGGAGGCTAATGCCAAGTACAAGGAGGCTCAGGCAATCCTGTTCGAGGACCTGCCGGCCATCCCACTGTGGTACCCGAACGCCACCGGCGGCTTCTCAGAGGCCGTAAGCAACGCCAAGTTCAGCTGGAAGGGCGTACCGGTCTACTACGAAATCACCAAGGAGTAACCCTCCTTCCGCTCATGGCATTGCTCCGCCTCGGCGCGTTCGAGGCGGAGCAATGCCATGCCCGCCCCCTTTCTCGGTTTGCACATCCCACAGTTTCTGTTACGGACTAGGCCCCGAAAACGCGGTTAGCACCCCTGAACACTACACCCGCTAATAATTCGATAACGCCTGCACATTACACATTGAGCTAGGTCACAAACTACGATTTCCTATAGCCAGACAGGCGACAGATTTTCATAAATGCGTAAGCAGCCTCTGCCACAGCGCAAGTACGTACGGACCCGCCAGGTTCCACGCGGCGTCGGCAAGCGAATGCACACAACTAGTAAAGGACGACACTATGTTGCGCTATATCGGGCGACGAGTGCTCCAGATGATCCCGGTGTTCTTCGGAGCCACCCTGCTCATCTACGCACTGGTTTTCTTGATGCCCGGTGACCCGGTCGAAGCCCTCGGCGGCGACCGCGGCCTCACCGAGGCAGCTCGCGCCAGGATCGAGGCGGAATACAACCTCGACAAGCCATTCATTGTCCAGTACCTGCTCTACATCAAGGGCATCTTCATGCTGGACTTCGGCACGACCTTCTCCGGCGTCCCGGTCACTCAGGTCATGGCTAATGCCTTCCCCGTCACGGTGAAGCTGACGCTCATGGCCATCGTCTTCGAGACGGTCTTCGGCATCCTCTTCGGCGTCATCGCCGGCATGCGCCGCGGCGGATTCTTTGACTCCACCGTCTTGGTCGTGTCCCTATTGGTTATCGCCGTTCCTTCCTTCGTCATTGGCTTCGTCTTCCAGTACCTCATCGGCATTAAATGGCAGCTGTTGCCCGTAACCGTCGGCGCTAAGGCTTCCTTCGAAGCCCTGCTCATGCCAGCCATCGTCCTGGGTGCGCTGTCCCTGGCATACGTCATCCGCCTGACACGTCAGTCTGTGGCCGAAAACCTACGCGCTGACTACGTACGCACCGCGCGCGCAAAAGGTCTTTCCAGCGGGGCTGTTACCCGCCGACACGTGCTGCGCAACTCGCTTATCCCCGTTGCCACCTTCATCGGCGCCGACATCGGTGCGCTGATGACCGGCGCCATCGTCACCGAAGGAATCTTCGGCATCAACGGCGTCGGCGGCACCATGTACCAAGCCATCCTGCGCGGCGAGCCGACCACAATCGTCTCCTTCACCACCGTGCTGGTGATCATCTACATCATCGCCAACCTGCTGGTTGACCTCCTCTACGCAGTACTCGACCCGAGGATCCGCTATGCCTAAACTCGACAAGACCACCCAGTACCCAGGCCAGGAGCACTTCATCTCCGACGTCGACGAGACCGGCCTCGGCGCCGTCGACGCTGTCAAGGATGAATCCGCCCCTTCCTCCCAGTGGGGCGAAGCATGGCGTTACCTGCGCCGCCGCCCATTGTTCTGGGTCGCCGCCGTGATGATCACCTTGGCGATTCTCCTCGCGCTCTTCCCCGGCCTTTTCACCAATACTGACCCGCGTATGTGCGAGCTCTCCAAGTCGCTCGACCCAGCAGAGGCAGGCCACCCATTCGGCTTTAACCGCCAGGGCTGCGATATCTACGCCCGCGTTATCTACGGCGCACGCGCATCCGTGATCGTCGGTGTTTTGACCACCCTCCTCGTGGTCATCATCGGTGCCCTAGTGGGCGCCATAGCCGGCTTCTTCGGCGGTTGGATTGACGCTGTTCTCTCCCGCATCACCGATATCTTCTTCGCCATCCCGCTGGTGTTGGCGGCCATCGTTGTCATGCAGATGTTCAAGGAGCACCGCACCATCATCACTGTGGTTCTCGTACTTGGCTTATTCGGCTGGGTATCCATCGCCCGCATCACCCGCGGTGCCGTTGTATCCATCAAGAACGAGGAATTCGTCCAATCCGCGCGTTCCATCGGTGCTTCCAACGCCCGCATCCTGTTTAGCCACGTCCTGCCGAACGCTGCGGCTCCGATCATTTCTTATGCCACCGTCGCGCTGGGCACCTACATCGTTGCCGAGGCCACGCTGTCCTTCCTCGGCATCGGCCTGCCCTCCACGTTCGTCTCGTGGGGCGGCGACATCTCTGATGCACAGGCCTCCCTGCGCATGAATCCAGCCGTTTTGTTCTACCCGGCAGGCGCTCTGGGCCTGACCGTTCTGAGCTTCATCATGATGGGCGACGTCGTCCGCGACGCCCTCGACCCGAAGGCAAGGAATCGCTAATGAATAAGCCACTTCTTGAAATGAAGGACGTCCACATCTCCTTCGAGTCCTCCACCGGCACCGTCGAGGCAGTACGTGGCGTCAACATGACCATCTACCCAGGCCAGTCCGTGGCAATCGTGGGCGAGTCCGGTTCCGGTAAGTCCACAACCGCGATGTCCATCCTGGGACTTCTGCCGGGCACCGGCAAGGTGACGAAGGGACAAATCCTCTTCGAGGGTGAGGACATCACCCACTACAACGACAAGCAGTTCGAGGCCCTGCGCGGAAACAAGATCGGCTTGGTTCCGCAGGATCCAATGTCCAACTTGAACCCGGTCTGGCGTATCGGCACCCAGGTCGAAGAGTCGCTGAAGGCTAACAACGTGCTGGAGGGCTCCGAGCGCGAAAAGTGCGTCGTGGAGATCCTGGAGGAAGCAGGGCTTCCCGACGCCGCGCGTCGCGCCAAGCAGTATCCACACGAGTTTTCTGGCGGCATGCGCCAGCGCGCACTCATCGGCATCGGCCTGGCTGCGCGCCCAAAGCTGCTGATTGCCGACGAGCCCACCTCGGCGCTGGACGTGACCGTGCAGAAGACCATCCTGGACCACCTGGGTCACCTCGCTGAAGAGCTGGGCAACGCCGTGCTATTTATTACCCACGACTTGGGCTTGGCGGCAGAACGCGCCGAGCACCTCATCGTGATGCACCGCGGCCGCATCGTGGAGTCTGGTCCTTCGCGCGAGATTCTGCGCGATCCGGAGCACCCATATACCCAGCGTCTGGTTACCGCAGCGCCTTCCTTGGCTTCCTCGCGCATCCGCGCTGCCCAAGAGGCAGGCGTGGAAAGCACAGAGCTCAAGGCCGCGGCTTCGCACAGCGCCAACATCGAAGATGAAGCCGTCATCTCCGTGCGCAACCTGAACAAGGAATTCGATATCCGCGGTCAGCGCGGCGAGAAGAAACTGCTCAAGGCAGTCGACGACGTCTCTTTTGATATCCGTCGCGGCACCACCATGGCACTCGTGGGCGAGTCTGGTTCGGGCAAGTCCACCGTGGCAAACATGGTGCTGGGCCTGCTCTCCCCGACCTCCGGCACCATCGAGTTCGAGGGCAAGGACACCTCGAAGCTGTCCAAGAAGGAGCTTTTCCAGCTGCG
Organism: Corynebacterium sp. HMSC06G04; assembly: GCF_001807365.1. Lineage (NCBI taxonomy): Bacteria > Bacillati > Actinomycetota > Actinomycetes > Mycobacteriales > Corynebacteriaceae > Corynebacterium > Corynebacterium sp. HMSC06G04. The sequence continues at coordinate 74,311 of NZ_KV788590.1, forward strand.
CCGCAAGATGCAGGTGGTCTTCCAGAACCCATATGGTTCCTTGGATCCGATGTATTCCATCTACAAGTGCATCGAGGAACCACTCGCGCTGCACAAGGTGGGTAACCGCAAAGAGCGCGAGGCCCGCGTTGCAGAGTTGCTCGACATGGTGGCAATGCCGCGTTCTGCGATGCGCCGCTACCCGAACGAGCTTTCCGGTGGTCAGCGTCAGCGTATCGCGATCGCTCGTGCCTTGGCCCTGCACCCAGAGGTCATTGTTCTCGACGAGGCGGTCTCCGCACTCGACGTGCTGGTCCAAGACCAGATCATCAAGCTCTTGGCGCAGCTGCAGTCCGAGCTCAAGCTGTCGTACCTGTTCATCACCCACGACCTAGCCGTGGTGCGTCAGACTGCCGACGACGTCGTGGTTATGCGCAAAGGCAAGGTCATGGAGGCTGGCACCTCCGAGGCCATCTTCAACAACCCGCAAGAGGAATACACCCGCAACCTCATCAACTCGGTTCCGGGTATGCACTTGGAGATTGGCACGGGCAGCAACTTGGGGCTGACCAAAAGCTAGCTAGCAACGCAGCTGCCGGTGTCTGCCGGGCGCCGCAGCTGCGTGATATCGCCGATGTGGCTTTTTACCTCATCGGCAGTAAGCGCGTAACCGGTCTCCGCATCATCCACGGAAGCGCCGAAGACCACGCCCAACACCTGGCCCATGTCATTGACTATCGGGCCACCTGAATTTCCCTGGCGAATGGTGCCGCGCACCGTATAAGCGTCACGCTCGACGCGGCCCTTGGAATAGATATCCGGCCCAGCAATGGTGATGCGCTCGCGCACCCGCGCCATGCCGGCGTCGAACGGCCCGGAGTGCGGGAAGCCCATGACCATCACGTCATCGCCGGTATCGGCCGGCTGTTCAGCCCACTCAAGCGGAGCAATTCCCAGGTTCTTGCTGTGCAGCACAGCAATATCGACGTCCGGGTTGTAATAAACCACCTGCGCTTCGCGCAGCCCCAACACGGTATCGAGGTGCACCTTCTCAGTGCCGGCTACCACGTGGGCGTTAGTGATCACGTAATCATCGGCCGCGACGAAGCCGGAACCCATCAAGCGGCGGGAGCAAACCTCTGCGTCGCCAAGCACGTGAATAATTGATGGACGCAGCTGCTCGACCAGCGCAGGATCGTTCACGTCCTGTGGCGGCGCGGCCACCTCGACGGCTGAGTCGGAAGTCTGCCACGGCGAGACCAGCGGCGGCAGGCCGGATTCATTCAGCATCGCCGCGACGCCATTCGGCAACGCAGCCAGCTGCGTAGGCGCCACCCCATTAAGCGCCGTCAGAATGCGTGATTCGCGCAAGGCCTTGCCTGGGGTACCGCCCACATTGGAGGCCAAGGGCAGCGAAACCAACCAAATCACAAAGATCGCAGCCACTGCCTGGAAGCCGGCACCGATGAAAGAATCCACGCGCTGCTTTTGCCGGGTCCGCATCCTATCGCGCAAGCGCGCGCCGATGCTTGCGCCGATGAGCTGGCCGACGCCCACGAGCAGAACAAGCACGCCGATGGCCAGCAGGAAGCGCAAAGCCGCTTGGTCCGTAAGCTGCATGGCAACGGGAGCCAGCACCGTGCCCAACACAACGCCCGCCACGATGCCCACGAAGGAAAGCACGGCAGAGATAGCTCCTTGGCGCCAGCCCGCCGCCAAGGCGAGCAATACGGCGACCATAATCAGGAGGTCTAGGGCGAGGGTCAGGGTCACGGGAGGAAAATCTTTCTTTATCTATTGTCTAAGAAGAGCCGTAAGTTGCCTGCGGAAGCTAAAACATCTTCTCATTATTCTGGGAGCGGCTTAGTGCGCCGTGCAGATCACGCACGGAATTGTTATCCCATGTACGCTCCCACCCAGCGTGCTCCAATATTGTTGCCAGAATTCCGGCAGTAAAGCCCCACACGAGGTAGTCATTCGCATAAAAGGCCGGGCCACGCCACGGACCGAAGCCCACCAACAAACGATTCTTCGGCTCCGCGAGCTCACGCAATGGATACCAAAACACGTCATCGGTCTCTTCCGGGCTGGCAGCCCAGACCTCGCCCGGGGAGTGCCAGTAGGCCAAGACCGGGCTTACGGGGTTACCCGTTGCACGAATATGCAACTGTTCCCACACTTCCAGAGCAGTCACACTCGCGCGCTCCAGCCCGGTTTCTTCCCAGGCCTCGCGTAGTGCAACGTCGACAAGCGTGGCGTCTTCTGGGTCCCGCCGTCCGCCAGGGAAAGCAATTTGGCCTGAATGAGAGCGCATGGTGGGCGAACGGTGTGTGAGCAGCACTTCCCCATCCTTAAAACTAGAGCCTTTGAACAGGACCAACACGGCAGACTCACGCCGCACCGGTGGTGTGGTTTGGGTAAAGCGATCCGCATCCCGGTTACCGATTCGCTCCTGCGCCGCCCGCGCATCCACGCCTAAGGCAGGACGCAGCCACCCCGGCGCTCTTTCCGGAAAAACCGTGCGTTCCCGCGCGCTCATCGCAGGGCCTCCTCCACGGCCTTCTCCAGCTCTTCCGCCGACTTAAAAGGCTTGACGTACTGCTTTTTCACCTCGCCCTTATAGGCCACGACGGTGACCGGGATGACGCCGGGAAGACCCAGGGTGCCGGCGAAGGAATTATCGGAGTCTTGGTAGCTTGCGAGATTCACTCCGAGGTCTTCCAAAAAGGCCGCGCCATTTGCTGCATTCTTATCCGCATGCACTCCCACGACGGACCATTCGGGATGCTCATCCGCAATCTGGCGCACATACGGCAGCTCAGCTCGGCAAGGCTCGCACCACCACGCCCAGACGTTGATGACCTGCACATCCTTTGCCTTCCCCTTGGTCTGCGCGCCCAAGCACTCAAGTTCTACTCCGGCGACCGGCCCTTCCGGACACGCTGGGCGCTTGGCGACGTTCGCGTTCGCGCCAACACCCGCAGTAGCGCTCTGGTCCGCGCCTTGGGCCGCATTCTGGGCCGCATTCTGGGAACTGTTTGAGGCACTGTTTGCGGAATCCTGGCCTGCGCCCAAAAGGCTGCGTGCTCCAACAAAGGCCACCAAGGCAACAAGCACTGCTGCGATAAGCGAACCGATGACATAAATGTTGGGCCTGTTCATGCGCAATACCTTACTGCCCCTACCGGACATCAGGAGGTGCGGCGCCCGTAGGACACAAATGACGCACTACGCAGGCGCCGCATTGCGGGGAACGCGCATGGCAAACACGGCGGCCATGGAAGATGATGCGATGCGAAAACACCGTCCATTCTTCCTCCGGCAGCAGCTGGGCTATGTCTTTTTCGATCTGCAGCGGCGTCTTGGATTCGCTCAAAGCCATGCGCTGCATGAGCCTTCCGAAGTGGGTATCTACAGTAATCCCCGGCAGCCCAAATGCATTGCCGCGTACCACCAGCGCAGTCTTGCGGCCCACGCCGGGCAAAGAGGTCAGCTCCTTAATTCCGGTGGGGACCTGCCCATCGAAATCGGCCATGATTTTCTCGCCGATGCCCAGCAAGTGCCCCGCCTTCGCGCGCTGAAAGCCCAGCGGGCGCAAAATAGCCTCCAGGTCGGCCCTTCGGGCCGCGGCATAATGCGCGGCAGAGGGATACTCTTCAAAAAGCTCCGGGGTAACCTGGTTGACCCTGGCATCGGTGCATTGTGCCGAGAGCACCGTGGCCACGAGCAGCTCTAGGGGATTGCGAAAATCTAGTTCGCATTCGGCGTCGGGGTACTCCGTTGCTAGCAGCTCATTGATGCGCGATGCACGGCTAGCGGGCGATGAGTCAGACATCTTTCCTACCTTAGTAGAATGGCGGGCATGGTCTCACTGGTTATCATCGTGCCCGTCGCCCTCGCACTGTTTGCAATCCTCATGGAAAAGCTTGAGGCGAAGGTCCTCGGAAACTAAGAAATTTCTTCGCATACGCCCCCTGACCTCCTCTAAGCTGTGACAATTTTTCACGAGGTTAGATAAAGTGACAAATTACACTGTAGGATGAGATGAGTTACATAGGGGCGCGCGCCTGTATCGCTAGAACACATCTAGGTTTTCGTTACACACGCGTCAAATGCTTGGAAGAGTTCTGGGCATTTCAACACCACTACCCCCCCATTGACTTCAAGGAGTAAATCGTGGAAGGCGTACAGGACATTCTTTCTCGCGCTGGTATTTTCCAGGGCGTTGATCCCGTCGCGGTACAGAACCTCATTGAGCAGATGGAAACCGTCCGATTCCCGCGCGGAACCACCATTTTTGATGAAGGCGAGCCCGGTGACCGTCTCTACATCATCACCTCGGGCAAGATTAAGCTGGCCCGCCACGCTCCGGATGGCCGCGAGAACCTGCTGACCGTCATGGGCCCTTCCGATATGTTCGGCGAGCTCTCCATCTTCGATCCAGGCCCACGCACCTCCTCCGCAGTCTGCGTCACCGAGGTGCAGGCAGCCACCATGAACTCCGAGATGCTCAAGCAGTGGGTCGCTGATCACCCTGCCATCGCCCAGCAGTTGCTGCGCGTTCTGGCTCGCCGCCTGCGCCGCACCAACGCGAACCTCGCGGACCTCATCTTCACCGACGTTCCGGGCCGCGTTGCTAAGACCCTGCTGCAGCTGGCTAACCGCTTCGGCGTGCAGGAAGGTGGCGCACTGCGCGTCAACCACGACCTCACCCAGGAAGAGATCGCCCAGCTGGTCGGCGCTTCCCGCGAGACCGTCAACAAGGCTCTGGCCACCTTCGCACACCGCGGTTGGATTCGCCTCGAAGGCAAGTCCGTCCTCATTGTGGATACCGAGCACCTGGCAAAGCGCGCTCGCTAAAAGCCTTAAAACTAAAAGTAATCTCCCAGCTTCCCTATTCAGGAGGCCGGGAGATTATTTGTAGTTTTAGCGGTTTTGTTCAGGCAGTTTATTTGCCCCGCCTACTTGCGCGCAGCTAAGTACTTCAAAGTAGTACGAGTGGACTGCTCAGCTGCATGCCGCAGAACTGGGTCAACGTCGTCATACATCTCATCGACCAAAGTCTTGAGATCAATGTCCTCGCCCAAGCGGCCGTGGATTTCCTTGATCTGGTCAAGACGGTGGTAGCGACGGTCAATGTACTTGCGCGCAACCTGGGAAACATCATCCAAATCTGGGCCGTGGCCAGGCAGCAGCGGGATGTCCTTGCCGCGCTCTTCCAGCATGTCCAAGGTCTTCAAGTATTCGCCCAAGTCACCATCGGTCTCAGACAGCAAGACGGTGTGGCGGCCGGCAATGGTGTCACCGGTCATGATTCCCTCGAGCTGAGAATCCTTGGCAACGCCAGACCACACAAAGAAAGAGGTGGAATCCGCAGTGTGCCCTGGGGTGTGGACAACCTCTAGCTGCGGGGTAATTCCGTCGACGGTGATAATTTCGCCGTCGACAAGCGCCTCTGCTCCATTGCAGTAGTTCGGGTCGAAAGCGCGGATCGGCGCACCGGTGAGCTGGCGAAGACGCTGCGCACCCGATGCGTGATCATCGTGACGGTGGGTAACCAAAATCAGCGCCACCTCGCCAGCGTTAGCGCTGACGACGTTGAGGTGACCTTCATCTTCTGGGCCCGGATCAACAACGATGGCCCTGGAATCTTCGTTAGCGCGAATGATCCACGTGTTGGTTCCCTCAAGTGCCGTGTAGCTTGGATTGTCACAAAGAACAACGCCCACGGATTGAGTCACGGGACGCAATTGGCTGTATGCAGGATGCTCCATGATTACTAAGCCTATCCGATCACTTAGAAATTTCTACGATAACTTCAACCTCGACGGGCGAGTTTTTCGGCAAAACGGCCACGCCCACAGCCGAGCGAGCGTGAGTGCCAGCCTCTCCGAATAGCTCTCCGATGAAGTCAGAAGCACCGTTGATAACAGCAGCCTGCTCCACAAAGTCAGGTGCCGAAGCCACGAAACCTACAACCTTGACCACGCGCGAGACGTTGTCTAAGCCAACAACGGAATCGATAGCTGCGAGAGCATTCAGCGCTGCCACCCGGGCGTATTCTTGCGCATCTTCAACAGATACCTCTGCGCCGACCTTGCCGGTGGCAGGCAGATTGCCGTCAATTACAGGCAACTGACCGGAGGTCCACACCTGATCTCCTACGCGCACTGCAGGCACGTAGGAAGCAAGCGGCTTTGCCACCTCGGGCAGTGAATATCCAAGATCAGCCAGGCGCGTGAGATGGCTCATTACTGCTCCACCTCACGCTTGAAGTAAGCCACGACATTTTCCGGATTCATGCCGGGAGTGATGGTAACCAGCTCCCATCCATCTTCACCCCAGGAATCGAGGATCTGCTTGGTCGCGTGAGTCAGTACAGGCGCGGTAGCGTATTCCCATTTAGTCATAGGCCATATTCTACCGGCCTAAGGGCAAAAATGGCGCGTTAACCAACCCTGCGATTTGGTTAAATACCGATGAGTTCGCCGCCCTCAGCTAGGTAGTGTGCCCAGCTGGTGATGTGCGGGTTCTTGCGCAGCAACGCACGGCGCTGGCGCTCAGTCAGGCCACCCCATACGCCAAATTCCACGCGGTTATCGAGGGCATCGGCACGGCATTCATTGAGCACCGGGCAGTGGCGGCAAATTACAGCAGCCTTACGCTGCTCGGCTCCACGGACAAACAATGCGTCTGGGTCACCGTTACGGCACTTTGCTTGAGTTACCCATTCACCGCGCTCGGTCGCACTTGCAGACTTAGACGCTCCCGTTACCTTCAGGCTTACGGTCATGACTGGGTAGCTCCTTTCTCTACTACCTATTCCGCGGCTTTGGGAATAATTTTTATGAAACCCCATACAAGCAGCGCAGCCGCTTGTAAGATGTTTCATATTGCGGAATATTATGTAACAACGGTAAGTGTATTCACACGCGTAAGCACTTGTCTAACACGTCACACTTTAGGGGGGAGTTCATTCTTCCCCGCTCACAGTTTCACCACGTAGGGTGTTTCTCGTGACTGTCATCAAATCCCTGGGAAAAATTGCCCTCTCCACGGTTCTCGTGGGGGCGCTCATCGCCGTAGTAATTGCCCCCTTTGCGGGTCTTTCTGGTGTGGCAATTGCCCGTACCAACGACACCATGCAGTCAGATCTGCAAGATCTCACTGCTGGCGACGCCCCAGGCGTATCCACGATTTTGGACGCCAAAGGCAACAGCCTGGCCTATATATATGAGCAGCGTCGCCACCCTGTTAGCGCCGAGAAGATTTCCAAACCGATGAAGCAGGCAATCGTCGCCATCGAGGACCGCCGGTTCTACGAGCACGAGGGCGTTGACTTCCAAGGCAATTTCCGTGCCCTTTGGAGCAACTTGGCTTCCGGCGGCGTCTCCCAGGGCGCTTCAACTTTGAACCAGCAATATGTAAAGAACTACCTGCTGCTGGTCAATGCCAAAACGGAAGAAGAGCGCGCCGCCGCCATCGAGCAATCGGTACCGCGCAAGCTGCGTGAGATGCGCATGGCAACGGACCTCGATAAGAAGCTGGACAAGGAAGAAATCCTCAGCAATTACCTGAACCTCGTCCCCTTCGGCAATCACGCCTACGGCGTCGAGGCCGCTGCGCGCACCTATTTTGGCACCCATGCTTCTGAACTCACCGTGCCACAGGCAGCGATGCTGGCCGGCATGGTCCAATCCTCTGAGTACCTCAACCCCTTTACCAATAAGGACGAGGTGCTCTCGCGCCGCAACCTCGTGCTGCAGTCCATGGCAGATAGCGGTTCCATCACCCAGGAAGAGGCCGATAAGTACGCCCAGCAAGATCTCGGCGTACTCGATAAGCCTTCCCTACTTCCTAACGGTTGCATCAGCGCCAAGGATCGTGGCTTCTTCTGCGATTACGTCATCGAATACCTAGAAGAAAAGGGCATCTCCCGCGAGCAGCTCGCCCGCGGCGGCTACACCATCCGCACCACGCTGAACCCGGACGTACAAGACCAAGCACTCAATGCGGTGCGCTCTCAGACAGACCCCAATACACCCGGCGTCGCCGAGGTAATGAACGTAGTCGAGCCCAGCAAGTCCAACCGCCCAGTGCTCGCCATGGTCTCCTCCCGCACTTATGGTCTGGACCTCGACAAGAACGAAACCATGCTCCCGCAGCCGCACTCCCTAGTGGGCAACGGCGCCGGCTCGGTCTTCAAGGTCTTTACCGCCGCTGCCGCTCTGGAGTCTGGTTATGGCATCAAAAATCAGCTCGATGTCCCAACCCACTACGAAGCAGAGGGCTTGGGCTCCGGCGGTACCGTGGGCTGCCCACCTAACCGCTATTGCGTGGAAAACGCCGGCAACTACGCCGCGACCATGACGATGCAGGATGCCTTGGCGTTCTCGCCGAATACGACCTTCATCAAGCTCATCGAGCAGGTCGGCGTGGAGCACGTAGTAGATATGTCCGTAAAACTGGGCCTGCGCTCCTATGACGAAAAGGGCAGCTACGACAAGGACACCTCGATCGCCCAACACATCAAGGAATCCAACCTGGGTTCTTACACGCTTGGACCGACTGCCGTAGATCCGCTGGAGCTGGCTAACGTCGGCGCCACCTTGGCCTCGGAGGGAATGTGGTGTGAGCCTAACCCGATCAGCAAGATCACGGACAAGGACGGCAACGAGGTCTACCTCAAGGTTCCGAATTGCGAGCGCGCCGTCAACAAGGACATCGCCAATGCGCTGACCAACAACATGACGGCCGATACCGAAAAGGGCACTGCCTCTGCCTCCGCACAGATGATGGGCTTTAACGGCAAGGCTGCGGCAAAGACTGGTACTACAGAGTCCAATCAGTCCTCCGCATTCCTGGGCTTTAACTCCGCTATATCTGCCGCTCCTTATATCTACAACGACGGCACCAACACCTCCTCGCTGTGTACCAGCCCGGTGCGCCAGTGTGGTTACGGCGATCTCTTCGGCGGCCTTGAGCCCGCGCGTTCCTTCTACGCGATGGCCTCTAACCTTCCGGCCGCAGCACAGGGCACGGTTCCGAATTACAACAAGGCTTATGACGAGGGCAAGGTCAATTCGCTCTTCGACAGCCTCCGCGGCAAGTCCGAAAGTGAGGCTCGCTCCAAGCTAGAGGCCGAGGGCTATGAGGTAAAGGTCTCGCAAGTACAGGGCAACGGCGTGCCTTATGGCCGCGTGGTCCGCGCGATTACTGGGCCAAAGGGCCTCAAGAAGGGTGCGGAGGTCACTTTGCAGCTTTCCGACGGCACTTCTGCCGCACCTCCGCCTTCCTCCAACGGTAGCGGCCAAGGCGCCGAAGCAGCACGGACCGGCACCGGCGGTGCCAACTCGGCCCCTTCCGGCAATCAACAGCAGCAGCCCGCACCGGAGCCGCTCATCCGCCAGGAAGACATCGACGCCGTCGCTAACGACATCCGCAGCTTCTTCGGCCTCTAGCTTCTAGAGAAGCTAGAAGGGCATAAAAAAATACCGCTCTATGTATTTAAGGCACTCCGATCGCGGAGATTGAACGCCTTATTTGCATAGAGCGGTACGCGTTTTTAGGGCTTAAGACAGCTTTGCCTTTACAGCCGCGGAAAGGCGCTTGCCATCAGCGCGGCCAGCGGCCTTCGCGGTGGCAACCTTCATCACATTACCCATCTGCTTGATGGTTACGGTCTCACCGGTTTCTGCTTCTACCTCAGCGATGGCCTCGCCGACGAGGGTGTCCAGCTCGGCGTCGTCAAGCTGCTCTGGCTGGTAGGCCTCGAAGTAAGGGACGTCGGCAAGCTCGGCGTCGGCCAGCTCCTGGCGGCCATTTTCTGCGTATACCTCAGCGGACTCGCGGCGCTTCTTGATTTCGCGTGCGATGACCTTGAGTACGTCTTCATCGGTTAGTTCATGGCGTGCGCCATTGGTTTCTTCTGCCTGAATTGCAGCGAGCAGGGCGCGGATAGCGCTGGTGCGTTCCTTCTCGCGGGCCTTCATTGCGGTCTTCAGATCTCCACGAATGGTTTCTTTAAGCTGGCTCATGTACTTCAATCTACGCCAGGTAGGCTTGATTAGGTGAAGATTCTCCCGATTATGGGCGGCATTGCCGCCGCTGGCCTTGGCACCCTGGCGTGGGGTTACACCGAACTGACCAAGTTTGAGCTGAAAGAGTACACGCTGCCGCTGCTGCCTGCGGGCACTTTGCGCGGTGAGGAAGAGTTCCGCATCCTCCATATCTCGGATCTGCACATGATTCCGGGGCAAGAAGCAAAAATTGAGTGGGTTGCGGCGCTGGATAAGCTGAATCCCGATTTGGTGGTCAACACCGGCGACAACCTGTCGGACCAGGGCGGCGTGCCCGATACACTGCGCGCCCTCGGCCCGCTGCTGAACCGACCAGGCCTGTTCGTTTTCGGCACCAACGACTATTGGGCGCCGCGTCCGGTCAACCCATTCAAGTACCTGTTGGGCCGCAAGCGTGAGCCTTCCTACGTTGACCTGCCATGGAAGGGCATGCGTGCGGCATTCATTGAGCGTGGCTGGCACGACGCCAACCAGGCTCGCGTGGAATTCAAGGTGGGCGACGTCAAGCTCGCCGTCGCTGGCGTGGATGATCCGCACCACGACCTTGATGACTATTCAGAGATCGCCGGCGCCCCCAACCCGGATGCGGACCTGGCATTGGCACTGCTCCACGCCCCTGAGCCGCGCGTACTTGAGCAATTCGCTGCCGACGGCTACCAGCTTTCCCTATCCGGCCACACCCATGGCGGCCAGATCTGCCTGCCGGGCTCCCGCGCACTGGTCACTAACTGCGGAATCGACCGCGCTCGTGTCCAGGGTCTGCATGACTTCGGCCCGATGAAGATGCACGTTTCCAACGGCCTCGGCACCTCGAAGTTTGCCCCTGTGCGCATCTTCTGCCGACCTTCCGCGACGCTGCTGCGCATCACCGAAGCCAACTAGCGCCGCATCCTGGCCACAGGCTAGAGTCCCCGCTCATCTGGCGTTTTGTTGTTCACCCTCAGGCTGCGTTAAAGTATTCGGGTACCGCTTAAGACGGTTTCCGGGATATGGCGCAGCTTGGTAGCGCGCTTCGTTCGGGACGAAGAGGTCGCAGGTTCAAATCCTGTTATCCCGACCAATACAATCAGCACAAGCTGACAGAAATGGTCGCTGCTTCACACAGAGCAGCGACCTTTTTCTTTTTCCGCCGCCGCCCGCCGGTCGGCTTCCCCACCATGAAGCGCGTAGCGAAAGCTGGCTACCAGCAAGATTGACTTAAACCAGCTCGCTTAATTCAGCGGTCAGCATTGCTTGGTCGATCGCAATTGCGGTGGCAGCTCCGGCTCCCATAGCTTGTGGGACTTGGTCTGGTGAACTGGTTACATTGCCTGCAGCCCACAGATTTTGTTGGGAAGTACGTCCGTTGGATTGCTGAACCCATCCGTCCTCGTCGTACTGACAGCCTGCTTCAATCAAAAGCTGGTGGTTCGGGTGGAAAGCCGGCCCCACAAAACAAGACTCAAACCGGATCTTTTCCCCATCCACGCTGAGGATAAGCCCCTCAGAGAAATCAGGATCGGCGGCAACCTGCTGCACAGGCTTGTTATTTACCTCGATGCCACGCGCGGCGAATTGCTTGAGGTCTGTTTCGCCAAGAGAAAGACCATTCGGAAAGAAAGTAATGTTCGGGCTCCACTTTCGCAGCAAGTGCACCATCCGCACAGTAAATCCCGGATTGAGGCCGCCGATAACCGCGATTCGACGATTACGCACTTCATAACCATGGCAATACGGGCAATGGAAAATTCGTTGGCCCCACAGCTCCTCTACACCGGGAACATCTGGCAATTCATCCGTAATACCCGTGCTGACCAAGACATGTTTGGCACGGATTTCATCACCTTCAACAGTAAAAGCTCGCCAGCCCAGTGCGCCGCCCTCGGCAGGCTCAAGCTTGGCAACAGTGCCTTTTATGTAATTGCCGCCGAAAGCACGAAACTCGCTTTGCCCCTTTTCCAAGTACTCCACCGGGTTCACACCGTCGAGCCCCATAATTCCGTGCGCATGCGAGCTAAACCGATTGCGAGGTTTGCCGCTATCGACGACAGCAACGCTTCGCAGGGTTGTCTTGCCGTTGGTGCTTACTTTGTCGGTGCATAGTCGGTAGTCGTGCTCTGGTTTGATGTCCGCTTATCTACATTCGCCCCCATTAAGGGTGAATCTTCAGATCAAAACTAGAAATAGTTTATATACAGCACTATCTGTATTAGGTAAGCCTTGCCTTTCCAGCTGTTCATGAATCGAGGTTTACTATGACCCAACAGTCCTCTACGCCCGCACGGAGTACAAGCTCATCCAGTGGGGCGACGGCACGTTTAAACACCAGAGATCTCATCAACGCTGGTATCTTTGCTGCACTTTACTTTGTAATCACCTTTGTAAGCGGAATGATTGGATTCGCAGGACCACAATTCATGTTTATTGGATGGTTCATCGCGGCAATCGCAAACGGAATCGTGCTAGCGCTTTATGCCGCCCGCACGCCCAAAATGGGTGCTTTCACCCTCGTCGGTGGTATTAACGGACTAGCATTCATGCTCACCGGACACTACTTCTGGACCCTGCTGGGAAGCATAATTCTAGGGTTTATCGCGGATTTGATTATTACAAAAAGCCACCTCAGTATTGCCAGATCCTTCCCTATTGCCTACAGCGTCTTCTGTGTCTGGATTTCTATGCCTTTTATCCCGCTAATTCTGGATACGGACTCCTACTACGTCGATATCGCAGACCAAATGGGTCAAGAATATGCCGATGCCATGTCGGATATCTTCCAGCCATGGACCATTGGAGTACTGGCCATTTGTGCGCTCATCGTCGGCTTTATCGGAGGAAAGGTCGGAGTTCGCGTCAGCCGCAAACACTTTGAAAGCGCTGGTCTCCTGTGAGCCTGCAAAAACAGGGCGTGCTTCGTCGATCTTCGATCGATCCACGGACCGTGCTGCTTTCTGTTCTAGTAATCAATGCGGTAGCTCTCAGCCACGGCCACCTACCGACACTGCTGATTTCTATCGCTTTCAGCTCCATCGCACTAGCTACAGTAAAGCCACACTATGGTCTTATTTGCCTGTTCGCTTTTGCATTATCCTATCTAGGGTACTGGGGCCTATTACAGCTTCCTGGCTCCACATTTTTCGCTTTTTCAGCGGCAATTTTTTCGTGGCTAAGCCGTTTTGTCATCAGCATGTCCATCGGCGCATTCGGCTTGCTCACTCTCACACCATCCACGTTGACCTCAGCACTGCGGGACCTGCGTTTACCAGGCTGGGCCACCATTCCACCGGCGGTATTCCTGCGCGTTTTGCCGATCATCGTGGCAGAAGCCAAAGCCATCCGCGATGCCATGGTCCTTCGGGGTCTCCAGCCTGGAGTAAAAAGCTGGATCACACAGCCCACACAATCGTCCGCGATGTTGATCATCCCCTTATTAGGTGCCGTCGTCCGCGCTGGTGATGAGCTCGCTGCCTCTGCTCTTGTCCGGGGATTGGGAGGACCCGCACGCCCAACCACCACCGCCGATCTTTCCTTCAAGCTTGTCGATGCAACTGCACTAGCTGGGTTGGGCCTCGTTGTTGCCTCTGTCTGGCTTCCCACGGAGGTCCACTTATGAACGAACGCAGTATCGCAACCAGTGTAGACGCCCACAACGTTTCTTTTACATATCCATTGGGAGCTCGGCCAGGCATTCAAGGTGTATCTGATGTGTCTTTTTCTGTCTCTCCAGGACAGTGTCTACTGATTACCGGTGATTCCGGATCGGGAAAGTCCACGGTACTCAATTTGATCAACGGACTCATCCCCCATTTCAATCCAGGAGAGCTACTAGGCACCATCACTATTATAAAGGATGACCAGGCTTTTACCCCTGCGGAAGAACCGCTGTCCCGAGCCATCGAGTTCAGCGCCTCAGTATTCCAGAATCCAAGGACACAATTTTTCACTGAAAGCGTCAATGCAGAATTGGCCTTCGGGCTAGAAAACCTTGGTGTAGATCCCAAAGAAATTGAGTCGAGGATTCAATCAGCGGTCGAGCTACTAGGCATTAACGATCTTCGGGGCCGGCGATTCAAAGAATTATCCGGTGGGCAGTTACAAACCGTGGCATGCGCATGCGCGCTTGTGTCCCCGGGCAGTCTCGTGCTTCTCGATGAACCCACGTCCAATCTCTCCATGGAAAGCATCGATATTCTTGCACGCGTGCTACACCGCTTGAAGGAATTAGGCACAACGATCATTATCGCTGATCACCGTCTCTTTTTCTTAAAAGATATCGCTGACCAAGTTATTTACTTGACTCAGGGAAAAATAACGCGGAGTTTCCGCGCTCAGGAGTTTTATGCCTTAGACGAACCCGAACGCAAACAATTGGGGCTACGCAGCTTACACCATGTTCCCCTGCCCGCGAGCGTGCCGGTACCACCCACGCTCGAAAACGCCGATCCCCAGCGGAGCGGACTCGAGCTAAGCAACATCTGTTTTTCTTATGGCGCACATGAGGTATTAAACATTGACCACGCATTTTTCCCCAGCGGCGAAGTCACCGCCTTAATCGGGCCCAACGGCGCTGGAAAAACCACCCTCGCCAGGATCATTTGTGGTCTTGCTTCTCCCAAACGCGGCGGTAGTCTCCGTTTGAACAGCAAACGAGTAGGAGCGGCTGCCCGCAGACGTGCCGCGTACATGGTGATGCAAGATGTTGGCCGCCAATTATTCGCAGCCACCACCGAAGAAGAAGTCACGCTCGGACTGGCAAAGAAGAAGCGGGACCACATCGATGTCAATGAGATTCTCCATCGCCTCGATCTGGCAGGAATGGCCCAACGGCATCCGCAGTCTCTGTCCGGTGGGCAACGGCAACGCTTAGCCATAGCTTCAGCCCAAGCCGAGCAAGCAGCGATCTACATCTTCGATGAACCTACCTCTGGCGTGGGCTGGCGCCAACTGCAATCCATCTCTGCGCTACTTCGATCTCTTGCAGCAAGCGGAGCAGTGGTCATCGTCATCACCCATGACCACGAATTCATCCAAGAATCAGTCACCAGAATCATCGATATGACTGACATCAACAAGAATTGAGAAAGAAATGTCTGAACTAAAACAAAGTTCCACAGAATCAAGCGGAACCCACGCACCAGAATCACACGGTGCGTCACCGGAAGAAGAGGCTCACGCAAAACTAAAAGCCGGCCAGGTCGCTCTAAAAAAACTACTGGCCCCAGTGCAAACAACCATCTACTTCGCACAGTTTCTCGCGCTTATATCCTCGGTACTCGCCGTAGCACCCTACGTCGCGTTGGTGGCACTGGGAAATGCTCTAATCGACGGCAAAACTGATGACGTCGCGTCCATTGTGAAATGGCTACTTGCTGCATTTTTGGGCCAGCTATTCTTCTATTTCCTTGCCCTTGCAATCACCCACTTCGCTGATGCAAAGCTGGTGGGGATTAACCGGCGCCGAATTATTACCGCTATTGCGAAAGCACCACTCTCGTGGTTTAGCCAGACTAATTCCGGCAAAGTCCGCAAAGCCGTCGAGGACGATACGTTAACTCTGCACACCCTGACAGCCCATGCTCCTGTAGAGAAGGTCGCCGCGATCTTTACGCCCCTCGCGCTTCTGGTTTATGCCTTTTTCTTGGATTGGCGCCTTGGTCTACTTTCTATTGCCACTGTGCCCATTTTCCTAGCAATCCAAGCATATTCAATGAAAGATATGGGCACAAAAACTGCGGAAATGGATAATTATCTGGGTGAGGTCTCTGCGACTGCGGTGGAGTTCTCCGAAGGTATTTCCGTCGTCAAGGCTTTCGGCACCGTTGGCAAAGCCCACGCTCGATATCGCGAAGCTGCCCAAAAATTCGCGGAATTCTATTACGAGTGGGTACGTCCGCTTCTGCGTGTTTCCGCAATCTCAGAGTCTGTGGTGGCGGTTCCTGTCCTCATCCTTATCAATCTAGGAGTCGGTTCCCTGCTGATAGCTGGTGGCTATGTCACGGTCGCTGAAGTCATCGCAACAACGTTAATTGCGCTGGTGCTCCCAGGCACGATTCAAACCGTCGGCCAAATGATGTGGTCTTACCAGCTCGCTGGCAATGCGGCGTTGCGCCTTGATGAAGTCATGACAATTTCCCATGTGAAAGAAGGCCAAAAGAGACTCGATGCCAGTAGTCAAGACATGGAGGTGGAGTTCCATAAGGTCAGCTTTAGCTACGCCCCAGACACACCAGTCCTCCAAGACTTTTCTGCGCAACTAAATGCAGGCACTGTCACGGCATTGATTGGCCCCTCCGGGTCTGGCAAATCCACAGCAGCAACGATGCTGGCGCGTTTCCAGGATCCAGATTCGGGCACAATCACTATCAACAACGTGGATATCCGTGATCTCACTTTCGACAGTTTGTACCGCACTGTGGCTTTCGTCTTACAAGATCCTCACTTACTGCGTATGAGTATTCGGGAAAACATTCGCCTTGCACGCCCAGAAGCCCGCGATGAAGAGATCTGGCAAGCCGCAGAGGCTGCGCACATAGCTGCTGATATTCGCGCTTTACCGGCTGGGCTCGACACCGTTGTTGGTGAGGACACCTCTTTATCCGGTGGACAACAGCAACGCATTTCTATTGCCCGGGCAATCATTACCAATGCCCCAATCTTGATCCTGGATGAAGCTACTGCGGCAACTGATCCTGACTGCGAAGCAGAAATTCAAGCAGCTCTAGCCACACTCGTCAGAGGCAAGACCGTCTTAGTCATCGCCCACAAGCCGGAGTCCATCCAAGGAGCAGACCAAATAATCTGCCTCAAGCCTATGAAGGATAATTCTCATGTCTAATGCCACTACGCCTGTTAGTTCGCGTCTTCGTGATCCGCTACTCACTCGCAGTGTCAAAAAGCTGCAAAGTCCTGTAGGCCATAAGCTCAATAAAAGGTATGCTTGTCTATCGCTTATCGTTGGCGTGCTTGATGGCCTCGCCGTTCTCACGCTCGTGCCACTTACAAAGGCACTCGATGGGGATACGACGATCGCACCATGGATGTGGACGCTTTTGGCAATTGCGCTCGTAGCTTTTGCGCTACGATTTTTCGCAACCATGGCCTCTTACCACACGGCCTTGGATTTCATCCGAGCCGCGCACACGACTGTGGGCGATAAATTAGCAACGCTACCGCTCGGCTGGTTCGTACCGGCTAATACCGGCGGCCTATCTCGCCTCGTTTCAGATCGCTTTATGGTGGCGGCCGAGACCATTGCGCATATTCAAGGAACGATATACCGCGATAGCGCGGCACTTGTCACCTTGTTAGTAGGAGCGTGTTTCTGGAACCCGAAGCTGGGCTTGGTCCTTCTTATCATCGCACCATTGGCGCTCGTGGTGATGCAGTTGGCTGCATGGATTCGTGAGAAAGCATCGAACCGCGCACTGGGGCCGAGTAAAGAGCTCTCCCAGCGCATCGTAGAATTTGCTAACCGTCAACCAGCCCTGCGCGCGGCAGGACAATCACAAGTTTTTGCGCCACTAGAGCAAGCGCTAGAAATCGACCATAAAGCACGAATACGCGAGCTATGGGTATCCACATTAGCTTTGCTACTCAACGGCATAATAGTGCAGATCTTCATTGTGGCTCTCATTATGGTCTCCGCGGATCTTGCCGTTGAAGGCGCCCTATCGCCACTAGAAACAATTGCGATCATCGGAATCAGCTTGAGGTTTACCCGCACGCTTGAACAGCTGGGTTCTTCTTTCGTCGGTTTAGATGCCGGCCGTATCGCGCTCACAGAAACTGAGCTCATCACCGATGCCCCTTCCCTGCCAGAACCCACTACTCCGCGCCTAGGCGATGGTTCGGGAAATGTCGAGCTGCTTAATGTCACGTTTGGATACGGCGATAAACCAGTATTGGTAGATGTCACTTTCCATGCTCGACCAGGCACCGTTACCGCCATTGTCGGTCCTTCTGGCTCCGGAAAGACCACAATTGCGCGCCTTATTTCGCGATTCTGGGATGTAGATTCCGGGGCGGTGATGGTTGACGGCGTAGATATCCGCGAGCTTGGAACCGAACAGTTAATGTCCAGACTGTCCATGGTCTTTCAGGACGTTTACCTCTTCGACGACTCGTTAATCGCTAATATCCGCGTTGGTCGTCCCGACGCCTCCGATGAGGAAGTCTTCCGCGCAGCTGATCTTTCAGGCGTGACTTCTATTGCCAACCGCCTAGGGTGGCATACTCCTGTTGGTGAAGGCGGGCGGCTTCTATCCGGTGGTGAACGCCAGCGCGTATCTGTAGCTCGCGCGCTTCTCAAGCAAGCGCCGATTGTACTCTTTGATGAGGCTACCTCCGCGCTCGATGCAGAAAATGAGGCAAACATTCTTGCTGCGATGGACGAGCTACGGGAGCAATCTACTTTTATTGTCATCGCCCATAAGCTGGATACAATCAAATCTGCTGATCAAATCGTAGTCTTGGATGAACACGGGCAAGTCAGCCAGCTAGGCACGCATTCTGAGCTTTCCGATGTCCCTGGTATCTACCGTCACTTCTGGCAGCAACGCAAAGCAGCAAGCGGGTGGAAAATCAGTTCGGGACGCGATTAACGCGGGCACCGAGATCGGCATTGTTTGCGGGGGACACCCTTCTCTCCCCCTCTCTCCCATTACGTTGTTAGCAGTTCCACCCCAGGGC